>CAIMXF010000211.1 GCA_903845345.1 uncultured beta proteobacterium | reverse complement strand
CGGCCGACGAAGCCGCTGGCGAGCGCGTCGGCCCAGTCGCCGCGGCCGTTGGCCTCGGCCTGCCTGACTGCCGCGGCCCAGTCGTTCGGCGTCGAGCGCAGCTGCACGTGCCAGGCGCCGCCGCGATCGCGCTCGACCAGTGCCCAGCGGGCGTCCGGCGTCCGCCGCCAGGCACGGGCGCTCGGGGTTGCCGGGGATCGTGCGCCAGCGCGCCGGCTCCGCGGACTCGCGCGCCATCAGCCACCGCACCGTCCCGCGCGGCCACATCGGGCTGGAGGCGATGTCGCCGAGGTTGACGACCAGAGACGCCGACGCGCATTCGATCTCCGCCCACACCGCTTCCAGCGCGGGCAGGTTGCCGTGGATGTCGGAGACGATGGCGATGCGCGAATTCGTCATTCCCAGGGGTGCAACGGTCGGGCGTGATCGCCAGTGTCCTGTCCCGGAAATGCGCAGCCTGCAGATTCGACCCGTGTGGAGCACGCCACCATCGACTCGATCAGCGGCAGTTTCGGCCACGCGTGGGTCGAACCCCTTCGCGGCGGCTCGAAGCGGGACGATCGCGGCGTGGCGCCAGGCCCGCGAGCCCACCGGGATCAAAGGCATGGCACGCGTTGCGCTCACCCCCTTCGACCCGTCTTCAGGCCATGTATTTCCGGGACCGGACACTAAGATACGCATGCGCCAGTGTCGGCGCGACCCCTGAAGCCTGGAGCAACAATGCCCATCGATACCCATGTTCGCGTCGCCGCCTGGTTGCACATCGTCCTCGGCGTGCTGGCCATTGGCGTCGTGGGCCTGGCCGGCTTGATCTTCGGCGTGTTCGGCGCCGCTGCCGCCAGTGCCGCGACGCAGGGCACTGCGGCGGGCGTGTTCGGATGGATCGCCGGCTTCGGCCTCGCGCTGTTTCTCATCATCATGGCGTTTCCGGTGCTCGAGATCGTGGGTGGCGTGATGTTGCTGGGCGGCAGCCCGGCTGGCAAGGTGATCACGATCATCTTCAGCGTGCTGAACCTGATCAACGTTCCCATCGGCACGGCGGTGGGCATCTATTCGTTGTGGGCCTTGCTGCGCGAGATCCCTCAGCCGATGCCGTCCGCGATGACCCTGCCCTCGGGCTCGACGTCGCCTTACTGAGGCCCACCGCCTGCGCGCGGCTTGCTCAAAGGCCGCGCAGCACCTCGATCGCCTCCTCGATCCGCTCCACCGCGTGGATCGTCAGCCCTTCGACCGGCTTCTTCGGCGCATTTGCCTTGGGCACGATGGCCACCGAGAAGCCCAGCTTGGCGGCTTCCTTCAGCCGATCCTGTCCGCGCGGCGCTGGCCGCACCTCGCCCGCCAGCCCGACCTCGCCGAACGCCAGGAAGCCGCGCGGCAGCGCTCGGTTTCGGATCGAACTCTGGATCGCCAGAAGCACCGCGAGGTCGGCGGCCGGCTCGGTGATGCGCACGCCGCCCACCGCGTTGACGAAGACGTCCTGGTCGCCGGTGGACACGCCCGCATGCCGATGCAGCACCGCCAGCAGCATCGCCAGCCGGTCGCGATCGAGGCCCACCGACAGGCGTCGCGGACTGGGCCCGCCGGCGTCGACCAGCGCCTGGAGTTCGACCAGCATCGGCCGCGTGCCCTCCAGCGTGACCAGCACGCAGCTGCCCGGCACCGGCTCGCCGTGCGTGGACAGGAAGATCGCGCTCGGATTGGCGACCCCCTTGAGCCCGCGCTCGGTCATCGCGAACACGCCGATCTCGTTGACCGCGCCGAAGCGGTTCTTGAACGCGCGCACCAGGCGGAAGCTGGAGTGGGTGTCGCCTTCGAAGTACAGCACCGTGTCGACGATGTGTTCGAGCACGCGCGGGCCGGCCAGGCTGCCGTCCTTGGTGACGTGGCCCACCAGCACGATGGTGCAGCCACCCGACTTGGCGGTGCGCGTGAGCTGCGCCGAGCATTCGCGCACCTGCGCCACCGAGCCGGGCGCGGACGTGAGCTGCTCCGAATAGAGCGTCTGGATCGAATCGATGACGCAGAACGCCGGCTGCTCGGACTCGATCGTGGCAAGGATGCGCTCCAGGTTGATCTCGGCCAGCACGCGCACGTGCGCGCCGGTGAGGTCGAGCCGGCGCGAGCGCAGCGCCAGCTGGGCGCCCGACTCTTCGCCGGTCACGTACAGCACCTTCATCTGCCCGGCCAGCGCGTCGACCGCCTGCAGCAGCAGCGTGCTCTTGCCGATGCCCGGGTCGCCGCCGATCAGCACCACGCCGCCGGCCACGATGCCGCCGCCCAGCACCCGGTCCAGCTCCTCGATGCCGGTGGGCGTGCGGGCGATCTCGCCGGCGTCGATGTCGGCCAGCGTGGCCACCGGCTGGCTGCGGGTGAGCGCCTGGAAGCGGTTCTTGCTCGCTGCCGCGCCCGTCGGCTCGCCGACGCCTTCCTCCAGCGTGTTCCATTCGTTGCAGTGCGGGCAGCGGCCCAGCCACTTCGGATTGGTGCCGCCGCAGGCGGAGCAGGTGTAGACGGTCTTGGGTGCAGCCATGGCGCCATTGTCGCCCACTGTTCAAACATACAGGTCGGAAAATTGCTCGATTTCTCGACCATCCGCGCCTGGCGATGCCTGCAGGTGCCGGCTACGATGGCGCGATGACCACGCTTGCCACCCGCCACGCCACCGCGGACGACCTCGACGCCCTCGCCCCGCTGTTCGACGCCTATCGCCGCTTCTACGAGCAGCCCGGCGACGTCGCGCTCGCCAGCGATTACCTGCATGCGCGCATGGAGCGCCGCGAGTCGACGATCCTGGTCGCCGAGGCGGATGGCCAGCTGCTGGGCTTCTGCCAGCTGTACCCGACCTGGTGCTCGGTGGCCGCGGCGCGCATCTTCGTGCTGTACGACCTGTTCGTCGACGAAGGCGTGCGCCGCGCCGGCGTCGGCCGGGCGCTGATGCTGGCGGCGCAGCACTTCGGCCGCCAGGCCGGCGCCGTCCGGCTCGACCTGAGCACGGCGCGCACGAACGCCCGCGCCCAGGCGCTGTACGAGTCGCTGGGCTGGCAGCGCGACGAGGCCTATCTCGTCTACAGCGTGGCGCTCGCTCACGACTGAACAAGCCCCGGGGCCGCGCCGGGTCGCCGACATTCAGTCATCATCCCGGCCCACCCCGGACATCGCGCATGACCCTCGCCACCTGGATCACCTTCTTCCTCGCCTGCTGGGCGATCAGCCTGTCGCCCGGGCCGGGGGCGATCGCGGCGATGGGCGCGGGCCTGAACCAGGGCTTCCGGCGCGGCTACTTCGTCGTGTTCGGCATCGTGCTGGGCATCTGGACGCAGGTGGTGATCGTCGCCGCCGGCCTGGGTGCGCTCATCGCGGCCTCGAACAAGGCGTTCACGGTGTTGAAGTTCCTGGGGGCGGCCTACCTCGTGTGGATCGGCCTGCAGCAATGGCGTGCCAGCGACAAGCCGCTGGTCGCGTCCACCGACACGCCGCGCCTCCCCCGCAGGCAGCTGGTGATGCGCGGCTGGGGCATCAGCGCGGTCAACCCGAAGGGCACCGTGTTCATGCTGGCCGTGGTGCCCAACTTCATCGACCCGACGCATCCGCTGCTGGCGCAATACCTCGCCGTCGCGCTGTCGCTCGCGTTCACCGACCTCGTGGTGATGGCCGGCTACGTGGCGCTGGCCGCGCGCGTGCTGCGCGCGCTCGACGAGCCGCATCATGTGCGGATCATGAACCGCAGCTTCGGCAGCCTGTTCATCGTGGCGGGAACGCTGCTCGCCACGTTCCGCCGCAGCACCTGACCTCCTCCAGCACCCCAGATCCCGGAGAACGCATGACCGCCCACACCCTCGTCATCCTCACCGGCGCGTCGCGCGGCCTGGGCCAGGCGATGGCCGCGCAGTACCTGGCCGACGGGGCGTTCGTGCTGGGGTTGTCGCGCAGGCAGTCGTCCGAGCTGAAGGCCGCCGGCGCGGGCGGGTTGGAGCAATGGCCGGTGGACCTGTCCGATCCCTTGCCCGTGGCCGAGCGGCTGGGCGCATGGCTGGCCGACTTCGAGCGACGCGGCGACGGCGCGTTGCCCCGGCGCCTGCGCGCGATCCACACCGCCGCGCTGCTGAGCGATCCCGGCGACGTCGCCGACGCCGATCCGGCCGCGCTTGCGCAAAGCCTGCGCATCGGCCTGGAGGCGCCGGTCGCGCTGACCGCTGCGATCCTGCGGGGGACCGCGCACTGGGCGGCGTCCGACCGGCGCGTGCTGTTCGTATCGTCCGGACTCGGCCGCCGCGCGATGGCCGGCAGCGCCGCCTACTGCGCGCAGAAGGCGGGGCTCGACCACTTCGCCCGCGCGCTGGCGCTCGAGGAACAAGCCCGGCCGCGCGGCGCGCGCGTGGCGTCCGTGGCGCCCGGCATCATCGACACCGGCATGCAGAAGCAACTGCGCGGCGCCGATCCGCATCGGTTCGCGGCGCAGGCGCAGTTCGACCAGTTCCACCGCAGCGGCGCGCTCGACAGCCCGGCCATGGCCGCGGCCAAGGTGATCGCCTTGCTGGAGCGCGCGGACTACGGCGCGAACCCGGTGACCGACGTCCGCAGCTGAGCTCGGTCGCTCGCGCGTACGTCACCCGAAGGGCGCGCGCCGCGATGATCGCGTTCCGGGACCGCTCAGGCGGTCACGCTGACCGGCACCCGCGGCGCCAGAGCGCACATCAGCTCGTAGCCGATCGTGCCGGCCGGCTTCGCGACCTCGTCGATCGGCAGCAGCGTCGATGCCGGGCCATGGCCCCACAGCGTCACCTCCGAGCCGATGCCCGCACCCGGCACCGGGCTCAGGTCGACCGTGATCATGTCCATCGACACGCGGCCCACGATGCGCGTGCGCACGCCATTGACCAGCACCGGGGTGCCCGTGGGCGCATGGCGTGGATAGCCGTCGGCGTAGCCGCAGGCGACCACGCCGATGCGCAGCGCGCCGTCGGCCGTGAACGTGCTGCCGTAGCCGACGGTGTCGCCGGCCTGCAGCTGCTGCACGGCGATCAGCCTGCTGCGCAGGGTCATCGCGGGGCGCAGCTTCCAGTCGGCGATCGTGCGCTGGGGGAAGTCGGGCGCGCTGCCGTAGCTCATGATGCCGGCGCGCACCCAGTCGTTGGCGATGCGCGGCGCCAGCGCGAGCGGGTCGGCGCCGTGGCGCAGCGTGGCGGCGCTGTTGGCGAGCGTGCGCTCGCCGGCCATGTCGGCGGTGGTGGCCTCGAACACCGCGAGCTGATGGGCGACGCCGCGCTCGCCGTCGGCGTCCGAGAAGTGCGTCATCAGCGAGATCTCGTCGACCTGCGGCAGCTGTTCCAGGCGCGCGCGGGCGCCGCGGAAGGCGGTCGGCGTGAAGCCGAGGCGGTTCATGCCGCTGTTCAACTTGAGGAAGACCCTGTGGGGCGTGTGGGTCTTGTGCTCGGCCAGCCAGTCGATCTGCGCCTCGCAATGGACCGCGTGCCACAGGCCCAGGCGCGAGCACAGCTCCAGGTCGCGCGGCTCGAAGCAGCCTTCCAGCATCAGGATCGGCCCGCGCCATCCGAGCGTGCGGACGCGCTGGGCCTCGTCGAAATCGAGCAGCGCGAAGCCGTCGGCTCCTCGTAGACCCTCGAAAGCCCGTTCTATTCCGTGTCCGTAGGCGTTGGCCTTGACGACCGCCCAGACGCGCGCGTCCGGCGCCGCCTCGCGGGCCCGTCCGATGTTGTGGGCGAGTGCGTCGGTGTGGATCAGGGCTTCGATGGGACGGGGCATGCGCGAATTCTGCCAGCGGCTTCGCTGTGGGTGGAGCGCGGCTTCGTCCCGCAGGCGACAGGTTGGCGCATGCTATAAAGCCGCTCGCCCTATGGAGAGATTTCCCAGGCGCGTGGCCTGCAGCAGGGTGGCCTCGACGCCGACGATGCCGAACGAATGAAAAGAGGTTTCTATACCATCATGTCGGCGCAGTTCTTCAGCTCGCTGGCCGACAACGCCCTGTTCGTCGCGGCCATCGAACTGATGAGAGGCGCCGGCGCGGCGGAATGGCAGCGCGCGGCCCTGGTGCCGATGTTCGCGCTGTTCTACGTCGTGCTCGCGCCGTTCCTCGGCGCGTTCTCGGATGCGGTTCCCAAGGGCAAGGTGATGTTCTACGCGAACGCCATCAAGGTGGCCGCCTGCCTGTTGATGCTCTACGGCGGCCATCCGCTGATCGCGTACGCGTTCGTCGGCCTGGGCGCCGCCGCGTACTCGCCGGCGAAGTACGGCATCCTCACCGAGCTGCTGCCCACGTCGCAGCTGGTCAAGGCCAACGGCTGGATCGAGGGCCTGACGATCCTGTCGATCATCTTCGGCGCCGGCCTGGGCGGCCAGCTGACCGGCCCGCGCATCTCGCCCTACCTGCTGTCGGTGCACGTCCCGTTCATCGACTTCGGCATCCACACGCCGGCGCAGGCGACGGTCGCGTGCATGGTGATCCTGTACGTCATCGCCGCGGCGTTCAACCTGCGCATCCCTCGCACGGACGCCGTGCTCGAGCCGTTCGCCGGCAAGGCGAGCGAGCTGCTGCGCGATTTCAGCCAGTGCAACGCGCGCCTGTGGGACGACAAGCTGGGACAGATCTCGCTGGCGACGACCACGCTGTTCTGGGGCGTGTCCGGCAACCTTCGCTATCTCGTGCTGGCCTGGGCCGGCGTCGCGCTGGGCTTCGACACGCCGCACGCGACGCTGCTGCTGGTGCTGGTCGGACTCGGCACCGCCACCGGCGCGCTGGTCGCCTCGGTGACCGTGCGGCTGGTGCACGCCACGCGCGTGATCCTGCTGGGCGTCGCGCTGGGCCTGGCGGTGATCGCCATCAACACGATGCACAGCGTCTGGATCGCCGGCCCGTTCCTCACGCTGCTCGGTGCGATCGGCGGCTACATGGTGGTGCCGATGAACGCGCTGCTGCAGCATCGCGGGCACAACCTGATGGGCTCGGGCCGTTCGATCGCCGTGCAGAACTTCAACGAGCAGGCCGCCATCCTCGGCGTGGGCGCGCTCTATTCCGCGCTGACCCGCGTCGGCCTGCAGGTGTACACGTCGATCACGATCTTCGGCGTCTTCGTCGCGCTCATGAGCCTGCTGATCTACCGCTGGCACCGGAGCAACCTCGTGAATCATCGCGACGAGGTCGAGGGCCTGCTCGCGATCGCGCGCTCGGACAGCCACTGAGAAGCTGTGAACGAATCCCTCACGCCCGCTCGGCAGGCCAAATCGGGCCTGCTCGGCGTTGCAAATGCTCGCCGTGGCCCGAGCCACTTCTGTGCTTTGCGCCTTGATCAGACCCGATTTGGCGCGCCGCTCGGGCGCGCCGGATTCATTCACAGCTTCTGAGATGACGACGGCCCCGCTCCCGCGGCCGCGTTCCGCGGGACCGGTGCTCGCCCTGGTGGTCAACGCCTTCGTGTGGGGCGTGTCGTGGTGGCCGTTCCGGCACCTGCAGGCGATGGGCCTGCACCCGTTGTGGGCCACGGTGCAGATCTACGCGCTGTCGGCGCTGGTGATCGTCGCATGGCGACCGGCGTCGCTGCGCCAGCTGATGCGCCATCGCGCGCTGTGGCTGATCGTGCTGGCGTCGGGCGCCACCAACGCCACGTTCAACTGGGCGGTGAGCATCGGCGACGTCGTGCGCGTGGTGCTGCTGTTCTACCTGATGCCGCTGTGGTCGTTGCTGCTGGCGCGCGTGATCCTCCACGAGAAGCTGACGCCCGGCTCGGTGGCGCGCGTGGCGATGGCGCTGGCCGGCGCGGCGCTGGTGCTGTCGCACGGCGAGTCGGGCAGCGGTGCAGGCCATGCCGCCGGGTTCCTGCCGGACGTGCTCGCGATCCTCGGCGGCTTCGCGTTCGCGCTGAACAACGTGATGCTCAAGCGCGAGGCCGCGCAGCCCGAGGAAGGGCGCGCGCTGGCGATGTTCTTCGGCGGCGCGGCGGTGGCGGCGGTCACGGCCACGCTGCTCTCCTCGAGTGGCGCTGCCGGCGTCGGCTGGCCGGTCGGCCTGAACCACTGGCTGCTGCCCGGGCTCGGTCTGGCCATCGTCTTCATGGCCTCGAACCTGTGCCTGCAGTACGGCGCGGCGCGCCTGTCGGCGGCCGTCACCGCGGTCGTGATGCCCTGCGAGGTGCTGTTCGCCGCGCTCACCTCCGTGTGGTGGGGCGGGGCGACGCTGCACGTGGCGGTGCTGGTCGGCGGCGCGCTGATCCTGGCCGCGACGCTGGCCAGCGTGTTCGAGAAACACTGAAGGATTCGCGTTCACGCGAATGACGCGTTCGAGCGCGGCGATCTACCATCCGCATCATCCCAAGGAGACCCCATGTCCGCCAAGACGCTCTACGACTTTTCCGCCACCTCCATCCAGGGCCAGCCGGCCGACTTCGGGGCCCAGCGCGGCAAGGTCTTCGTGATCGTCAACACGGCCAGCAAGTGCGGCTTCACGCCGCAGTTCGCCGGGCTGGAGCAGCTCGCCGCCGACTACAAGGAGCGCGGGCTGGTCGTCGTCGGCTTCCCGTGCAACCAGTTCGGCCACCAGGATCCTGGCGCCAACTCGGAGATCGAGAGCTTCTGCCAGCTGAACTACGGCGTCACGTTTCCCATGATGGAGAAGGTCGACGTCAACGGCGCCAAGGCGCATCCGCTCTGGAAGTGGCTCAAGTCGGAGAAGTCGGGCGCGCTCGGCATCGACGCGATCAAGTGGAACTTCACCAAGTTCCTGGTCGGCAAGGACGGCCACGTGATCAAGCGTTTCGGGCCGATGGACGAGCCGGACAAGATGCGCCCGGACATCGAAGCCGCTCTCGCGGCCTGACTGACCGGCCGGCTCGTGCCGAACGGCCGAACGGCCGAGCGTGAGCCGGCGCGTGCACGGGCGGCTTCGCCGCTTCAATCGATCTCGGGCGTCGGCCAGCGTGCGATCTCCAGCGCCCGATAGCGCCGCACGATCCAGCCGCGCACGGCCCATTGCGCCAGCCACTCGTTGGCCGTCTGGCGCGAGACGTTCGCGCGCGTGGCGAGCTCGGACTGCGTCAGCCGCATCGTCCACGGGCCGGCGCCCACGGGCGTGGCGCGGCCCTCGTGGCGCAGGTGCTGCAGCGCGATGCACAGGCGCTCCCCGGCGCCGCGGTGGCGCGCGGCCTCCAGCAGCTTCAGCGTGCCGTCGTAGCGGCGCGCGAACTCGCGCATCAGCGCGCGCGCGAAGCCGGGCACCGCGTCCATCAGCCACGCGTACGCGACCGGGTCGATCACGAGCAGGCGCGTCGGCTCGAGCGCCAGCGCCTCGTAGGTCGATGGCAGGCCGGTGACGAACGACGCCAGGCCGAAGGTGTAGCCCGGCTCGACGTTCTCCACCACCGACAACTGCCCCTGCGCAGTCGAGAAGCGCGTCTCGATGCTGCCGGCGAGCACGCCGAACAGCGCGGGCGTGGCGTCCCCCTGCGCGAACAGCGTCGCGCCCGCGGCCAGCCGGCGCGTGCGCAGGCGCGACTCGGCGTCGGCCCATTGCGCCGGCGTCCAGGCGATGTCGGGAAAGTTCAGGTCGAACAGGGCGCGCACGTCGGGGCTCATGCGACGATTGTCGGGGCGTTGACAATCCGGCGACCCGCGCGGGGCTACGCTCGTCGCATCGTCACTCGGGACACCGTTTCCATGACCACCGCCGCCGCCCCCGAAACCGTCGCCCGCCTGCAGGCGACGTTCGATCGCTTCGCCCGCCACGCCTTCGCGGACGAACCGCTGTACGCCGCGCTGTCGACTGCCGCTGCCGCGCGTGCCGACTGGGCCGCGCTGCTGGCCGCCGCGCCCGCCCCGCAGCAGTTGCCGCTGCTGTGGCTGGCCGCGCTGCAGGATCGCCTGCTGGAACTCGTCGACGCCGGCCAGCGCCCGCCGCTGGCCGACTGGTTCGCGAGCGTCGGCGGCGCCCGCGCGCCCGACGCCACGTTGCTCGTGCACCTGGGCGACTTCATCGCCGCCCAGCGCGACGCGCTCGTCGCCCGCATCGCCACGCGCACCACGCAGACCAACGAGATCGGCCGCTGCGCGGTGCTGTGGCCCGTCCTGCAGCAACTGGCGCAGACGAGCGGGCGGCGTCCGATCGCGCTGCTGGACGTCGGCTGCAGCGCCGGCCTGAACCTGGGCGTCGACCGCTGGCGCTACCGCTACGTCGACGACGCCACCGGCGCGACGATCGCCACGACGCCGCCCGACCGCGATCCCGCGGCGCCGGAGATCGCGTGCCGCGTGCTGGCGGGCGCGCGCCCGTCGGCGACCGCCGAGCCCGAGATCATCGGCCGCAGCGGCATCGACGTCCGCCCGGTGTCCGTCGACGACGTCGCCGAGGTGCGCTGGTTGCGCGCCTGCCTGTGGCCGCACGACGTCGAACGGCGCGCGCGCTTCGATGCCGCCGTGGCGATCGCGCGCACGCAGCGCTGGCCCTTGAGCACGACCCGCGATGCCGCCGCGAGCGTCGAGGCGTGGCTGCGCGACTTGCCGGACGACGTGACGCCGGTCGTCTTCAACAGCTGGGTGCTGCAGTACTTCGACGCGGCGCTGCTGCGCCGCCACGTCGACGCGATGCTGGCCGCCGTCGCGCGGCGCGGCGCCGTGTGGATCAGCGCCGAGGATCCGACGCGCTCGCGGACCTGGTGGCCGGGCAAGCCCGAGTCCACGGCCGACGGCCTGCCCAACGCGACGTCCTGGACGCTCGCCCGCCCCGACGGCCGCGGCGGCGTGGCCTGGTCGCTCGCGGCCACGTCGCATGCCCATGGCCGCTGGATGCTTCACGAAGCATGAGGCGAGAGGCCTGGCCGATAATCCGCCTTCGCCCTTCCAACCGAGTCCATGCCCCATGTTCGAGCACATTGAACCTTTCGCCGGCGATCCCATCCTGTCGTTGAACGAGGATTTCCAGAAGGATCCGCGTCCCCACAAGATCAACCTGTCGATCGGCATCTACTTCGACGACGAGGGTCGCATCCCGGTGCTGGACTGCGTGAAGAAGGCCGAGGCGCAGCTGCTCGAGAAGAGCGGCGCGAAGCCCTACCTGCCGATCGAGGGCAACGCCGACTTCCGCCGCGGCGTGCAGACGCTGCTGTTCGGCGCCGGCTCGAAGGCCGTGGCCGACGGCCGTGTCGTCACGCTGCAGACCGTGGGCTCGAGCAGCGCGCTGAAGGTCGGCGCCGACTTCGTCAAGCGCTGGTTCCCCGACTCGGGCGTGTGGGTCAGCGACCCGACCTGGGACAACCACCGCTCGATGTTCGAAGGCGCCGGCATCAAGGTGTCGACCTACCCGTACTACGACGCGGCCACCGGCGGCCTGAAGTTCGACGCGATGCTGGCCACGCTGTCCGACCTGCCCGCCCGCAGCGTCGTGCTGCTGCACGCCTGCTGCCACAACCCGACCGGCGTCGACCTCACGCCCGCGCAGTGGGCGCAGCTGGTGCCGGTGCTGAAGTCGCGCCAGCTGCTGCCGTTCCTGGACATCGCCTATCAAGGCTACGGTGATGGCATCGAGGAAGACGCACTTGCGATCCGCCTCCTGGCGGAGCAGGGCGTGCCGTTCTTCTGCGCCAACTCGTTCTCCAAGAGCATGAGCCTGTACGGCGAGCGCGCCGGCGGCCTGAGCCTGTGCGCGCCGACCGCCGCCGAGGCGCAGCTCGCGCTCGGCCAGCTGAAGGCGACGGTGCGCCGCAACTACTCGAGCCCGTCCATCCACGCGGGCGGCGTCGTCGCCACCGTGCTCGACACGCCGGCGCTGCACGAGTCGTGGGTGGCCGACGTCAACGCGATGCGCACGCGCATCCAGACGATGCGCAAGACGCTGCACGGCGTGCTGAGCGCCAAGGTGCCGGGGCGCAGCTTCGACTACTTCCTGACCCAGCGCGGCATGTTCAGCTACACCGGCCTGTCCGCCGCGCAGGTCGACCGCCTGCGCGAGGAGTTCGCCGTCTACCTGATCCGCTCGGGCCGCATGTGCGTGGCCGGGCTGAACACGCGCAACGTCGAGGCGACGGCCAACGCGATCGCGGCGGTGCTCTGAGCGGGTGGTCGGCAGGCTCGTGACGGAGCGCTGCCGGTGACGTCCAGCGGACGCCCAGGACCGCACATCCAGACGGTCGAGTCGGTGCCGGTCAGCGACCGGACACCGGCAGGACGGCCATCTCGCCGTCGACCGCCATGCGGCGCATCAGCGAAAGCTTGCCACGCAGGTCCGGGCAACTCGCGGAAGAGGCAAGATCCAGCGCCGTCAGCTGGCGCATCTGCGCTGCAACCTGCGCCAAGGGGGCGCCGTTGCCGGTCAGGCGCTGGTCGATCCTGGCGCCGACCATGCGCGAGTACAGCGAATCGGAGCGATGTTCCAGCAGGTCCAACAGGGCCGTGCATTCCTGCCAGCTGTTCGCATCCTCAGGCGTCGCTTCCCGACAAGCCATGATGGTGGCAGGACCGACTTGCGCCGCCGCGATGCCGATGGCCTCGATCGCCAGCGATCGGGCGGCCGCCAGCGAGGCAGGATCGTCGGACGCCACGTCGACGATCGCCTGGAGCGGCGCCTGTGCGCGCTCCGCGAGGTGCCGGGCATGCGCGGCGTGATACAGCGCCTCCTGGAAGCCGGAGATGTCCTGCTGGAGGACGGCTTCGTCCAGCATCATCAGCCAGGGCATGGCGTTGTCCGGTTCAAGCTCGCTCCAACGGCGCGCACTCAAAGATTGGCACTCCTGGCTTTGCCTGCGCCAGCAGGTGCGCAGCGCCAGCGCGTACAGCCGCGGATCGTGTGTGGAAGCCGCCATCGCCGCGAGTCGACGTTCGCGCGCCGCGCGGGCGTCGTTGCCGTCGCCGATGTCGAGCCAGACGGCCACCGCGTTGGCGTACGGATCCGCGCTGGTGCTCAGTGCCTGCATGAGGCGTTCGCGAGGTGCGTCAGCCGAGGCGGTGGCGGACGTCTGCGCAGGGGGGGCCGTCATGTGGGCTGGCATCCGTCACTTCAGGCGACGGCGTCGTGTCGATGATGCACCGGGGATCTTCGACGATCTTGCCGGGCACCGAGTTCGGCGCACCCGACGCACTTGAGGAGACGTCGGTGCGCTCCGCGACGCGCAAGTCGGTCGGCGAAGGCGCCAGCGACGCCGCGTGAACGCCCCGGGCCGGCGCAGGCTTCGACGCCATCCAGTACCAGCCGATCACCAGGACCGCCACGATCAGGCAGACGGCCACCAGGCCTTTCGCGAATCGATTCAAGTTGCCTTCCGGTTCATTGGCCGCACAGCCGCTCTGGCCGGCCGCCGCCTGCGAGCGGCCAAGTCCGATCGTAACGCCGCCCATCCCGCCGGCTGCCTGCCCGCCCCTGCTTGGGCGAGATGCAAACGGCCGAGCCCTCAGCGGCCCAGGTAGAAGTCCAGCGGGATCAGCTCGACGGCCCATCCGCCTTCTTCGCCGAGCGTGGCGGCCGGGTGCATGGCCGCGATGCGCAGCGCCTCGTCCGGGCTGTCCGCCTCGATGATGAACAGGCCGCCGACCACTTCCTTGGCCTCGGTGTAAGGCCCGTCGGTGACATGGGTCCTGCCGCTGCGCGGACGCAGCGTCTTCCAGGTCTCCAGGTCGCCGAGCGAAGCGGAAACCAGCACCTTGCCGCTGGCGCGCATCTTCTCGTCCAGCGACGGGCATTGGCTGACCAGTGCCTTGACGTCGTCTGGCGCCATCGCGGCGAATTTTTCGGGGGTGAAGTAGGCGAGGCCGAGGTATTTCACAGGAGGTCCTTTTGGATGGCGATGCGATGACGACGAAGAGGAGGGCCGGAAATCGACAAGCTCCTCGCGTCGACGTTCCCAACATGAGCAGTCTGCAGGAATTCGGGGGCCCGACGATGATCGTCAGTGCTTCACCAGCGGCTGCCGCGCCGCCGCATCGATCACCCGTTCCCGCAGCCACCGGTGCGCCGGATCGTCGTCCTTGCGCAGGTGCCACATCATCTCGACGTTGACCGACGCCAGCGCCAGCGGCAGCGGCTTCTGGACCAGCCGGTGTTCGACGCCGGTCGCCGGCAGGAATTGCCGCGGCAGCACGGTGAGCAGGTCGGAGCGCGCGACCACGCTGCCGGCGGTGGCGAACTGGTTGACGGTGAGCACGATGCGGCGCTGGCGGCCCAGCGTGGCCAGCGCCTCGTCGACGAAGCCGTGCGCGCGGCCGGAGAACGTCACCAGCAGGTGGTGGGCCTCGACGAAGGTGTCGAGCGTGAGTTCCCGGGCGGCCAGCGGGTGGTCGCGCCGCATCACGCAGACGTACTCGGTCGCGTAGAGCTGGCGGTGGTGCAGCGTGGCCTCGCCGCCCTGCGCGACGATGGCGGCGATCGCGTTGGGGAAGTAGCCGACGGCCAGGTCGGCGTCGGCCTCCTCGACCAGCCGGCGCGGGTCCCGCGTGGTCAGCGGCAGCACGCGGATGTTGGCCAGCGCGTTCGACGATTCGATCGCCGTGACCAGCGACGGCAGCAGCAGCGCGGCGGTGGCGTCGGCCATCGCGATGTTGAAGGTGGCGGCGTCGGTGGTCGGGTCGAAGTCGCGCGGCGACATCGCGGCCTGCAACTGGGCCAGTGCGGCGCGCACCTGCGGCCACAGCAGCTCGGCGCGCGCGGTGCCGCGCATGCCGAAGGCGGTGCGGTGGAACAGGTCTTCGCCGACCGCCACATGCAGGCGCTTCAGCGCGTGGCTGGCCGCCGGCTGGGTCATCGCCAGGCGTTCGGCGGCGCGCGTGAGGCTGCCTTCGGCCATCACGGCATCGAAAACGCGCAACAGGTTGAGGTCCAGCGTGCGGAAGTTCACGAAGGATGAAGGCCGACCAAGATATGCCCAGTATGCATATCTTTGATGACCAGCATTCATTGGAGATTCAGGGGGAAAACCCTTAAAGTGCTTCCATCGCCCCCTTATCGAGGGGCATCGCAGGAAGCCACACCATGTCCGCCATCACCTCCGGCACCTACGGCCACAGCCCGTTCTTCGGGGGGTCGCTTCGCCAGATCGCCAAGGCGATCTTCGGGTCGCGCAGCGCCGCCAGGAAGCCGGCTGCCGCCACCACGATCAAGTCGACGTCGGTCGCCAGCTCGTTCCGCGTGCGCATCCGCGAAGCCAACGACGTGCGCGAGCTGGCTCGCAGCGTCGAGATGCACTCGCCGGGCTTCGCCGCCGACCTGTACGCCGCCGCGTCGCGCCACGAAGGCTACGACGACTGAGCTCGACGCCGGCTCGCGACGAGCCGGCAGATCGAGGTGATCGCCTTGGTCGGCGTCATCGCTTCTCGACGATGGTGGGCACCAGTTGCAGCGCCGTGCGGACATGCTCCGCCGCGTTCCTGGCATCCTCCCGCGTCACGTAGGGCCCGGCCTGCAGCTTGTTGAGGCCGCGGTCGCTGAAGACCGCGAGCAGCGGCGCGAGCCAGGGCTGCTCGTCGATCAGGCGGCGCTGGAAGTCGAGCGCGCCGTCGCGCTGCCGGAACGCCCCGAGCTGGATCCACCAGCCGATACCCGCGGCGGTATCGGCATGCGCGCGTTCGTCCGTCTTCTCCGGCCCGCGCGCAGGCGCGACGCTCGCCACCACCGTCTCGCTGACCGTCGTCACCGTGCCCGGCACGGCCGAGGCGGCGTCGGCGGCCGCGGCGGCGCCGAGATCGACGCCAGCGACGGTCGGCGGCGGCGGCGCGGCCATCGCGCTGGCATCGGCACCGGTGCGCGCCGGATCGGCAGCGACGACGTCGCCCGTCGATCGCGGCACCGGCGTCACCACCGATGTCGCCGGCACCGCGACCGGCTTGGCGCGCGTCGTCGACACCTGGCGATCGAGATCGCCGACGGCCACCGTGGCCGGCTGGTCGGCCGCGGCCAGCGCCGGCGTCTTGCGCAACGCGGCGCCGCTGCGGATGTCGTCGTCGGTGATGCGCGTGATCTCGACCTGTGCCACGCCGCCGAGAACGCCCAGCTTCAGCGCCGCGGTGTACGACAGGTCGATCACGCGACCCGGCGAGAACGGCCCGCGATCGTTCACGCGCACGATCACTTCCTTGCCGTTGGCGGGGTTGCGCACCCGCGCATAGCTCGGGATCGGCAGGGTCTTGTGCGCGGCCGTCATCGCGTACATGTTGTAGGCCTCGCCGCTCGCGGTGCGGTGGCCGTGGAACTTCTTTCCGTACCACGACGCCAGGCCCTTCTCGGTGAGCGCGCGGTCGTCGGTGAGCGGCACATAGGTGTGGCCGGCGATCTCGTAAGGCTTGTTCGGGCCGCCGTTGCGGATCGGCTCGATCTGCGGGACGGCGTCGGGCACCTTGTCGAGGTCGGGCGGCGGCCTGGCCTCGGGGCCGTCGCGCTGCGCGTTGCCGGGCGGCAGCCGCGAGACGTTGCCGGGGCCGGCCGGCGCGGTCGGCGTCGTCTGGCACGCGGCCAGCACGGCCAGCAGCAGCGCCGATGCGCACAGGCGCAGCGCCGGCGGCAGGTTCAACGACGATGGACGGCGGTCACGATGCGGCATTCGGTGAGGCGCGAGCCCGGACTCGGGGTTGCCCGCGGGAATTTCCGCGCGCGGGGCGAGCTTACACCGACGCTCGGAACCGGTCTTTGTGCTTCAATCCACCGTCAGCAGGCCCGCACGAAGGGCACAGGCGACGCGGAGGGATCCCATGGTTTCAGGACTGCACCGCACCGTTGCGCGGCTCGTCGGCGTGGGCCTGGTCGCCTCTGCGCTCGGCGCCGCGGCCGCCGTCGTTCCACCCGGCACGCCGCTCGCGGCCAGGCAGGAGATGGTGCGCAACAACGGCGGCGAGCCGGAGTCGCTCGATCCGGCGCTGACCGAGTCGGCCGCGGCCGGCAGCATCCTCCTCGATCTCTTCGAGGGCCTGACCACCCTCGACAACCATGCCCGGGTCGTGCCGGGCGTCGCCCACTCGTGGCGGCAGACGGACGCGACCACCTGGATCTTCAGCCTGCGCAGGAACACGACGTGGTCCGACGGCGAACCGCTGACTGCGCAGGACTTCGTCTACAGCCTGCAGCGCTTCGTCGATCCGAAGACCGCGGCGCCGCTGGGCGCGGTGTACGGCGCGTATTTCCTCAACGGCGACGCCATCGCGCAGGGCAAGCTGCCGCCGACCGCGCTGGGCGTGCGCGCGATCGACGCGGTCACGCTGGAGCTCAAGACGGCGGGCCCGGTGTCGTTCATGCCGGACCTGATGTCGCAGGCGCAGCTGTTTCCGGTGCCGCGGGCGACCGTGGAGAAGTTCGGCATCAACTGGACCAAGCCGGGCAACATGGTCTGCAACGGCGCGTTCGTTCTCAAGGACTGGCAGGTCAACAGCAAGATCGTCGTCGAGAAGAACGCCCGCTACTGGGACGCCGCCAGCGTGGTGCTCACGCGCGCCACCTACCTGCCGGTCGAAGACGGCAACGCGGACCTGAAGCTGTACCAGTCCGGCGAGGAGGACATGATGCTGCGCGTTTCGCCGGGCACCTACCTGGCGCTGAAGACGCAGTATCCGAAGGAGATGCACAACAGCCTGCTCATCGCCCAGCGGTTCTACGTGCTCAACACCACCGATCCGCTGCTGAAGGACGTGCGCGTGCGCAAGGCGCTGACGATGGTGATCGACCGCGACATCCTGGCCGGCAAGGTCACGGCCGACGGCGAGGTGCCGCTGTACGGCCTGACGGTCAAGGGCAGCGAGGGCGTCGACCCGGTGCGCTACGACTGGGCCGACTGGCCCATGGACAGGAAGGTCGCCGAGGCGAAGAAGCTGCTGGTCGCGGCCGGCGTCAAGCCCGGCACGCGGCTGCGCTTCGCCTACAACAACAGCGACTTCCACAAGAAGATGGCGATCTTCGCGGCCTCCGAGTGGAAGACCAAGCTGGGCCTGGACACCGACATCGACTCGATGGAGCAGAAGGTGCTGATGCGCAAGGCGCACGACGGCGCGCTGCAGATCGTGCGCAAGGCGTGGATTCCCGGCTATGCCGACATCACCGGGTTCCTGCAGCTGGTGCAGTGCGGCGCGGTGGAGAACGACAGCAGGATCTGCGACCGGGCCGCCGACGACCTGATCCACCAGGCGAGCGCGCAGTCCGACCCCGCCCGGCGCAAGGCGCTGATGACGCAGGCGACGCGGCTCGAGATGGAAGACTATCCGCAGATCCCGCTGCTGCAGATGTCGGTGCCGCGACTCGTGAAGCCGTGGATCGGCGGCTATGACGACGCGAACGACCAGGACGGGTTCCGCAGCAAGGACTTCTACGTGATCCGGCACTGACCCCAGGCGAATGAACATGACCCTTGCAAGAACCCTCGCCGTCCTCGCGCTGTTCGTCGGCGCGCTCGCCTCGGCGCATGCCGCCACCATCCCGCCGGGCACCGTGCTCGCTGCGAAGCAGGAGATGGTGCGCAACAACGGCGGCGAGCCGGAGTCGCTCGATCCGGCGCTGATCGAATCCGACATCGCCAACAACATCCTGGTCGATCTGTTCGAAAGCCTGACGGCGCTCGACGAGCATTCCAGGGTCGTGCCGGGCGTCGCGCAATCCTGGCAGCAGGTCGATCCGACGACGTGGATCTTCAAGCTGCGCCGCAACGCGCTGTGGTCGAACGGCGATCCGGTGACGGCGCAGGATTTCGTCTACGGCTGGCATCGGCTGGTCGATCCGAAGAACGCCGCGCCGCTCGGCTCGACGTTCGGCGCCTACATCCTCAACGGCGTGGCCATCACGCAAGGCAAGATGCCGGTTGCCGCCCTGGGCGTGCGCGCGATCGACGCCAGCACCCTCGAGGTGAAGACGCCCAGCCCGATGCCGTTCCTGCCGATGGTGCTGGCGACGTCGCAGTTCAGTCCGACGCCGCACGCCGTCATCGACAAGCTCGGGCACGACTGGACCAAGCCCGGCAACCTGGTCGGCAACGGCGCATACGTGCTCAAGGACTGGCAGGTCAACAGCAAGGTCGTCGTCGAGAAGAATCCGAAGTATTGGGACGCAGCCAACGTCTCCCTCACGCGCGTCACCTACCTGCCCGTGGAGGACAACAATGCCGACTTGAAGCTGTACCAGTCGGGCGAGGAGGACATGATGTCGCACCTGCCGCCCGGCACCTACGCGTCGCTGAAGGCGCAGTACCCGAAGGACATCCACAACAGCGCCGAGATCGCGCTGCGCTTCCACGCGCTGAACAACCTCGACCCGCTGCTGAAGGACGTGCGCGTGCGCAAGGCGCTCTCCATGGTGATCGACCGCGAGATCCTGGCCGACAAGGTGACGGCGGACGGCCAGGTGCCGGCCTACGGACTGATGGTCAAGGGCAGCGAGGGCGTCGACATGCTGCGCTACGAATGGGCCGACTGGCCGATGGCGCGGCGCGTCGCCGAGGCGCGCCAGCTGCTCGCGGCGGCCGGCGTCAAGCCGGGCACGCGCCTGAAGTTTGCCTACAACACCAGCGAGTACCACAAGAAGGTCGCGATCTTCACGGCGTCCGAGTGGAAGACCAAGCTCGGGCTGGACACCGACATGGAGACGATGGAATACAAGGTGCTGATCCGCAAGCGCCAGAGCGGCGATTACCAGATCGCACGCCACGCCTGGATTCCGGGCTACGCGGACATCACCGGCCTTCTCGAGCTGGTGCAATGCGGCAACGACGCGAACGACGACAAGAGCTGCAACAAGGCCGGTGACGAACTCATCCGGCAGGCCAGCGCGACCGTCGATCCGGTGCGGCGCAAGGCCTTGATGACACAGGCCGCGCGCGTCGAGATGGACGACTACCCGATGATCCCGCTGCTGCAGATGTCCACGCCGCGGCTGGTCAAGCCGTGGATCGGGGGCTACGACGACGCGAACGACCAGGACGCGTTCCGCAGCAAGGATTTCTACGTGATCAGGCACTGACGCGTCGCCCCATCGCAATCGCAGCAAGGACTTCTACATCCTCGAGCACTGAATCGCCGCCGTGGCCCGAAACCTGCTTGGTTTGCCTCGCGCCCCTATACTGCAGCCGCCTCGTTCAACGTTGCCTCCGGAGCTTTCCTGAAATGAGCAAGCGCTCCAAGTCGCCCCTCGCACGCGCCCTCGTGCTGCTGGCGCTGACCACCGCCGGCGCCTTGCAGGCCGCGACGATTCCGCCCGGCACGCAGCTGTCGCCCAGGCAGGAGATGGTGCGCAACAACGGTGCGGAGCCGGAGTCGCTCGATCCCGCGTACATCGAGACGGTCAACGCCGGCGAGATCGATCGCGACCTGTTCGAGGGCCTCACCTCGACCGACCACCACGACAACGTCGTGCCCGGCGTCGCCGAGTCGTGGAAGCAGACCGACGCCACGACCTGGGTCTTCAAGCTGCGCAAGAACGCGGTCTGGTCCAACGGCCAGCCCGTCACCGCCGACGATTTCGTCTACGCGTGGCGACGCTTCCTCGATCCGAAGACCGCGGCCAAGATCGCGGCCACCTACGGCGTCTACCTGCTCAACGGCCTCGAGGTCGTCAACGGCAGGAAGCCGGTGACCGAACTCGGCGTGCGGGCGATCGACAAGCAGACGCTCGAGGTGAAGACCGCCGGCCCGGTGCCCTACCTGCTGCGGGTGGTGTCGGTGGCGCAGTACGCGCCGCAGCCCAAGGCGACGATAGACAAGTTCGGCCGCGACTGGACCAAGCCCGGCAACATGGTCGGCAACGGCGCTTATGTGCTCAAGGACTGGCAGGTCAACAGCAAGGTCGTGATCGAGAAGAGCCCGACCTACTGGGATGCCGCCAACGTGCAGCTGACGCGCGTGACCTACCTGTGCGTGGAAGACAACAACGCCGACCTGAAGCTGTACCAGTCCGGCGAGAACGACTTCATGCAGCAGCTCGCGCCCGGCGTGTTCACCGCGCTGAAGGCGCAGTACCCGGCCGAGATGCACAACGGGCCGCTGCTGGGGATCCGCTATTACTCGTTGAACAACGCCGATCCGCTGTTGAAGGACATCCGCGTGCGCAAGGCGCTGTCCATGGTGATCGATCGCGACATCCTGGCCGGCAAGGTGACGGCCGACGGCCAGCCGCCGCTTTACGGGCTGGCCGTCAAGGGCCTGGCCAGCATCAGCCAGACGCGCTATGACTGGGCCGACTGGCCGATGGACAGGAAGATCGCCGAGGCGAAGAAGCTGCTCGCCGAGGCCGGCGTGAAGCCGGGCACGCACCTGAAGTTCACGTACAACAACAGCGACTATCACAAGAAGGTCGCCATCTTCACGGCCTCCGAGTGGAAGACCAAGCTGGGCCTCGAGACCGACATGGACAGCCTCGAGTTCAAGGTGCTGGTGCGCAAGCGCCACGACGGCGACTACCAGATCGCGCGCAACGGCTGGGTGGCGACCTTCAACGACGCGACCATCTTCCTCGCGCTGGTGCAATGCGGATCGGACGCCAACGACAACCGGACCTGCAACAAGAAGGCCGAGGAGCTGATCGAGCAGGGCAACGCGAGCACCGACCCGGCCAGGCGCGAGGCGCTGTTGACGCAAGCGGCCAAGCTGGCGATGGACGACTACCCGCTGATCCCGCTGCTGCAGTACTCGGTGCCGCGCCTGATCAAGCCGTGGATCGGCGGCTACGACGATGCGAACGGCACCGATCGGTACCGCAGCAAGGACTTCTACATCCTGAAGCACTGACCGCACAGGCAGAACCGATCCATGTGGGCCTACGTCCTCAGACGCCTCCTCGTCACGATCCCCACGGTGCTCGCCGTGGTGACGATCTGCTACCTGCTGCTGCACTTCACGCCGGGCGGGCCGTTCGACGCCGAGCGCAAGGTCTCCGACGCGGTGCTGGCCAACCTGCAGGCCAAGTACCACCTCGACATGCCGCTGTGGAAGCAGTACCTGTACTACCTGAACAGCCTGCTGCACGGCGACCTCGGCGCGTCGTTCCGCTATGCCGACTGGTCGGTCAACGACCTCGTCGCGCGGGCGCTGCCGGTGTCGCTGGCCATCGGCGGCACGGCGATGGTGATCGCGGTGATCCTGGGCGTCGCACTCGGCATCGTCGCGGCGCTGCGCCAGAACAGCGCGGTCGACTACGCCGTCATGCTGGTGGGCAACATCGGCAGCGTGCTGCCGTCGTTCGTGCTGGGGCCGGTGCTGGTGCTGGTGTTCGCGATCGCCTTGCCCTGGCTGCCGTCGGGCGGCTGGGACGACTTCGCGCCGCGCTACATGATCCTGCCCATCGCGCTGCTCACGCTGATCAACATGTCCACCATCGGCCGCATCATGCGCGGCAGCCTGATCGAGGTGCTCAGCTCCAACTTCATCCGCACCGCGCGCGCCAAGGGCCTGCCGATGCGCCTGGTCGTGATGCGCCACGCGCTGCGGCCGGCGCTGCTGCCGGTGGTGTCGGTGATCGGGCCGCTGGCGATCGCGTCGATCACCTCGGCCATCGTCACCGAGTCGTGGTTCTCGATCCCCGGGCTGGGCAAGCTGATCGTCAACGGCGCGTCCGACCGCGACTACACGCTGGTGCTCGGGCTCGTCGTGCTGGTGACCGTGCTGGCGGTGTTCCTGAACCTGGTCGTCGACCTGGCCTATGCGTGGCTCGACCCGAAGATCCGCTATTGAGATGAGCGCCGCCACGACCACCCTCGATGCCGCCCCCGCCGGTCGCAGCCCCTGGCGCGACGCGCGCCAGCGCTTCCTGCGCAACCGCGCGGCCGTCGGCAGCGTCGTGGTGCTGGCGCTGATCACGCTGGCCTGCGTGTTCGGCCCGATGCTGCTGCCCAACGCGTTCGACTCGGTCGACTGGAACCTGATGAGCAATCCGCCGACGCGTGCCGGCTGGCACCTGTTCGGCACCGACGAACTCGGGCGCGACCTGCTGGTGCGCACGCTGATCGGCGGACGCATCTCGCTGCTGGTGGGCGTGCTGGCGACGCTGGTGTCGGTCACGATCGGCGTGGTCTGGGGCGCGGTGGCGGGCTTCGCGGGCGGGCGCGTCGACAGCCTGATGATGCGCATCGTCGACATGGCCTACGCCGTGCCCTACCTGCTGATCGCCATCCTCGTCGTCACCGTGTTCGGCCGCGACATCCTGCTGGTGGTGGCCGCGATCGCCGCGTTCTCGTGGCTGGACATGGCGCGCGTCGTGCGCGGCCAGACGCTGTCGATCAAGTCGCGCGAGTTCGTCGAGGCCGCGCGCGCCATCGGCGTGCCGACCTGGCGCATCATCTTCCAGCATGTCGTGCCCAACCTGATGGGCGTGGTGGTGATCTATACGTCGATCCTGGTGCCGGGCGTGATCCTCACCGAGTCGGTGCTCTCGTTCCTCGGCCTCGGCGTGCAGGAGCCGATGACCAGCTGGGGCGTGCTGATCCACGACGGCGCCGCGGTGATGGCCGCCACGCCGTGGATGATCCTGTTTCCCGCCAGCGCGCTGTCGATCACGCTCTACTGCGCGAACTTCATCGGCGACGGCCTGCGCGACGCGCTCGACCCGAAGGAGCGCTGAAACGATGAGCGACGCGACAACCGCGCCCGTGCTGGAGGTCAAGGATCTCAGCGTCCGGTTCCGCACCAACGACGGGGCGGTCTACGCGGTCAACCAGATCAGCTTCGAGCTGGGTCGCGGCCAGACGCTGGGCATCGTCGGCGAGTCGGGCTCGGGCAAGTCGCAGACGATGCTCGCGATGATGGGCCTGCTCGCGCGCAACGGCACGGCCACCGGCCAGGTGCTGCACCACGGCCGCAACCTGCTGGGCCTGCCGGCCGCCGAGTTGAACGCCGTACGCGGCGACCGCATCGCGATGATCTTCCAGGATCCGATGACGTCGCTCAATCCGTACCTCACCGTCGAACGCCAGATGACCGAGGTGCTCGAGCTGCACCGGGGCTCGAGCCGGCGCGAGGCGCGCGCGCGCGCGATCGCGGCACTCGACGCGGTGAAGATCCCCGACGCGAAGCGCCGCATCGGTTTCTATCCGCACGAATTCTCGGGCGGCATGCGCCAGCGCGTGATGATCGCGATGGCGCTGCTGTGCGAGCCGGAGGTGCTGATCGCCGACGAGCCCACCACCGCGCTCGACGCCACCGTGCAGGCGCAGATCACGCAGCTGCTCCGCGAGCTGCAGCGCGACCACGGCACGGCCATCGTGATGATCACGCACGACCTGGGCGTGGTCGCCGGCCTGTGCGACGACGTGATGGTGATGTACGGCGGCCGCGTGATGGAGCACGCGTCGGCCGACGACATCTTCCACCGCCCGTCGCACCCGTACACGCGCGGCCTGCTCGCGGCGCTGCCGCGGCTGGATGCGAGCGGCCCGCTGGCGAGCATTCCGGGCAACCCGCCCAACATGAACGCGCTGCCGCCGGGCTGCCCGTTCTCGGCGCGCTGCCGCTTCGTGGAGGAGCGCTGCGTCGCGGCGATGCCGCTGCTGCAGCACCTCGCGCCGACGTCGCCGGCGCTGCGCGCCTGCCACCGCTCGGTGGCCGACCTCGACGCGATGGAGGCCGCCGATGCCTGACGCGAAGACGCCGCTGCTGTCCGTCCGCGACCTCCAGGTGCACTTCAAGGTGCGCGACCGCAAGGCCTGGCCGTGGACGCCCGCCGCCACGCTGAAGGCCGTCGACGGCGTGTCGTTCGACCTGTATCCCGGCGAAACGCTGGGCATCGTCGGCGAATCCGGCTGCGGCAAGTCGACGCTGGCGCGCGCCTGCCTCAACCTGATCCCGGCCACCGGCGGCGAGGTCGTCTGGGCCGGCAGGACGCTGCGGCCCGACGACCACGCCGCCTGGCTCGCCGCGCGGCGCGACATCCAGATCATCTTCCAGGATCCGCTCGCTTCGCTGAACCCGCGCATGACCGTGGCGCGCATCATCGGCGAGCCGTTGCGCGTGCATCGCCCCGAGCTGAGCGACGCGCAGGTGCACGAGAAGGTCGCGGCCGTGATGGCCGAGGTCGGCCTCACGCCGCAGCAGATCAACCGCTACCCGCACGAGTTCTCTGGCGGCCAGTGCCAGCGCATCGGCATCGCGCGGGCGCTGATCCTCGAGCCCAAGCTGATCATCTGCGACGAGCCGGTGTCGGCGCTGGACGTGTCGATCCGCGCGCAGATCGTCAACCTGCTGCAGGAGCTGCAGCGCCGCAAGGGCCTCGCGCTGATCTTCATCGCGCACGACCTCGCGGTGGTCAAGCACATCAGCGACCGCGTGCTGGTGCTGTACCTGGGCAAGCCGATGGAGATCGCCGCCAGCGACGCGCTGTACGCGCGGCCGGGGCATCCGTACACCGAGGCGCTGCTGTCGGCCATTCCCGTCCCCGATCCGCGCGTCGAGCGCCACAAGGTGCTGCAACTGCTGTCGGGCGACATGCCGTCGCCGATCGATCCACCGTCGGGCTGCGTGTTCCGCACGCGCTGCCCGAAGGCGATCGCGGACTGCACCCGGGAGAAGCCGGCGCTGCGCGCGCTGGACGTCGAGACGCAGTCGGCCTGCCTGCTGGCGGCCGAGCGGCCGGCCTGACACGTCCTCGTTCGCGGGCCCGGGGGCGCGTGCAGCGTGAATTGTTGTCGGTTGTCATACGTCAATCGATGATGCGAGCCCTTCGCCGGCAACCGCGGACATTGGCGCGCGTGCATGGCGCATTCGCGCAGGCTTCACCCCGCGGTCCGGGACACTCGGTGCCAATATCACTGGCGCGCGGCGGGCCATTTCCGGCCCTCCGTTCATGCGCCGCCGCCCGCCATTCATGACGCCGGATCTGCCAATCCGCGCGGCAGCCATGGCGGCGGATGGCAGCGCCGCTAGGCTGTCGATCATGAACACGAATACCACCCCCGCCCCCGCTCCAGACACCGCGCGCGCGCCCGGTGGCTGGTTGTTCCAGCGCTATCTTCGCTGGGCCGAACCCCGCTATGCACGCATGCCGGCCGATCTCGGAGCCTGGTCGCGCAACGTCGATCTCTGGCTGTACACCACGCCCACCGGCCGCGCCTTCGCCGCAACCTTGCTGCTGGCGCTCGCGGGGATCATCTGGGGCCTGACGAAAATGCACATCCCCTTCTTCGCCGCGGTGCCCGGGGGCGGCATCCTGTGGCTTGGCGTGATCGGCACGACCCTCGGGCCCTGGATGAAGCCCGAACGCTTCGAAGGCCGGCGCATGCTGCGCGTGACCGGCGTCTCCTTCCTGCTTGGCGTGATGGGGGCGGCTTGCGGCCTGTTGCTGGCAACTCTGACCGGCCACGACGTCCCCAGCTTGCAGCGCTTCGCCTTCGCGTCACTCGCCGCCTTGCCGCTGGTCGTCGGCCTGGTGGCACTCCTGCTGCTCGTGCAGTGGGGCGTTGCCAGCTGGCGCCGCCATGTGCTGGCGCAGGAGGTGGAGCGCCTCCAACTCGTCCATGAGCGCGATCAGTCGGCGCTGCGCTCGCAGCAGGCGGAACTGCGGCTGTTGCATGCGCAGATCCAGCCCCACTTCATCTTCAACACGCTGGCGGCCTTGCAGCACTGGGTCGACAACGGCGATCCTCGCGCCGGCCCGTTGCTGCACACGCTCACCGGATTCCTGCGCGCCGGCACCGAGCTCATCGGCCGCGAGCGCGTCACGATCGCCGAGGAGGCCAGCATGGCCGCACAGTACCTGACGATCATGCAGCAGCGTCTGGGTGCGCGACTGGCCTGGCGCGATGAGATCCCCTCCGGCCTCCTCGCACAATCGCTGCCCTCGGGCCTGCTGATGACCCTGGTCGAGAATGCGATCGAGCACGGCGTGGAAGCTAGCCTGCGAGCGGTCACCGTGGTTCTCGGTGGCGACAGCGAAGATGACCGGCTGCGCCTGTGGGTGGACGATGACGGTCCCGGTTGGCCGGCAAGCGCCGCGCCGACAGAGGGTCTGGGGCTGGCCAACGTGCGCAGCCGCCTGCACCACGCGTTCGGGCCGGGCGCGCGCCTGCGACTCGAGGGCCTGCCCAGCGGTGGCTGCCGGGCAGCACTCGAATGGACCCCGGCGCCGGCCATCGAGAATCATGGGAAGCAAGACTCATGACGCAAAGAACGTTCAGCGCCCTGGTTGCCGACGATGAGGACGCGCCCCGCGCTCAGCTGCAAGCCGCGTTGCGCCGCGTCTGGCCGACGCTCGGCGAGATCCACCTCGCCAGTCACGGCGTCGACGCCTGGGATGCCTACCTGGCCCATGAACCCGACATCTGCTTCCTCGACATCCGCATGCCCGGCATGAGCGGGCTGGAGGTTGCGCAGCGCATAGCCGGCCAGACGCCAGTGGTGCTCGTGACGGCCTTCAGCGAGCATGCCATCTCCGCCTTTGATGCGGGCGCGATCGACTACGTGCTCAAGCCGGTGGAGGACGCGCGGCTGTCTCGCACGGTCGAACGACTGCGAGAACGCTTGGACGCCTCCGCCGGCACCGACGCCACGACCGAGGCAATGGCCGATACCCTGGGCCGCATGCTGCAGGAAGGGCGCCTCGTGCCCCCCACGCGCCGCCTGACCGTGCTGCAGGCGGCCGTCGGCCGCGAGGTGAGGTTGATCCGACTCGCCGACGTCGTCTACTTCGAGGCCGACAGCCGTTACACGCGGGTCGTCTGGCAGGATGATGGACAGACGGGCGAGGCCTTGCTGCGCATGCCGCTCAAGGAGTTGCTGCCCCGGCTCGACATGGACGCCTTCTGGCAGGTGCATCGCTCGGCCATCGTTCGGGCGGAGCGCATTGCCAGCGCGGTGCGCACCGGCGAAGGCCTCATGCACCTGACCCTGCGCGGGCATCCGGACACCGTGCCGGTCTCGCGCCACTTCCAGGCGAAGTTCAAGGGCCAATGAGGATCGGCGGCTTCGATCGAAGGCACAGGCGCTGTTAGGAAAGCAGGCACGCACGACTGATCGATCCCGGCAGAACGGTGTCGTCCAGACCCAGACTACAGATCCGGATGAGGGACAGCCAGCGCAGGCCCCGGTGGGCGCCGCCCAGCACCCTGCGCCGCAGAGGCGCACACCGGACGCATCAAGGGCGACCGGATAGGTGCAGCCAGATCTCGTTGCGCCGCATGAACCAGGGCGTGAACGGCGCGTCGTAGCGCGAATACACAGGTTCTCCCGTCCAAGGCAGGTCGGCAGAGCGAAGTCCCTCTTTCAGCTTCGCCAGATGTTCGTTGTAGTTTGACCCCGACCAGAATCCCGAGTACCGGATGACGGCCACCAGGCTGGGCGGCACTTCGCGAATATGAACTCGAGCATCCAGGGGCTCTGGCGCGCTGGCCACAGTCACGTCTCTTGGCAGCACAAACTGCACCAGGAACCCACTGGCGACGGCGGTTGGGGTGACCGGTGCCGTCATCTCCAGTTTCTTCGGTACGGCCGCCTGCGTGACCGGAGCGGTCATTGCAAACCTCATCTCGCCTTTGTTCTTGCCGAAGATGTAGCCCGCCAGGATCCGGAACGCCTGGTTGCCAGCGTCGGCAGCCGAGCCCTCCACGACGACTTCAGCCACCGTGTAGGCGCCGTACTGCCGCACCTCGATGCCCGCCAGTTCGCGAACGACCCGGTAGTCTGGCTCTTCAATGGCACGACTGGGCATGGATATCGACGTGAGTACGAATGTCAAGAGCAGTCGAACGCTGAACCCAAAGGGCGAGCGCAGTGCCGGGCGGACGGAACCGAATTGCATGGCCGGATGTTCTCATGCGTGGCAGCACCTGTCTGTGGCGTGCCGTACATCGGAACCGGACGTCCCTGCCAGACCGCTCCCGATCCGTCGGCTTCGGTTCGCATTGCCCGCAAGACGTCGTTCGCGAAGGAGCGGTCCGGGCAGGCGGTTGCTACACAGGTTCAGGCTGGTGATCCGATGCCCCCGAGAAACGTCTCGATTGCGGTGGTGACCGCTGCCGGTTGTTCCACCGCTGAGCTGTGACCGGCCTTGGGAATGACGGCAAGGCCTGCTGTGGCGATGCTTGCAACGATGCGCTCGGCCTGCGTCGTGGGTTTCTCGTACAAACCCTTGGCGGTCGTCGACATGGCGATGAGCAACCTGGAGCTGGCACAGCCTCCAGGTCGCTCATGCAAGCGCTTTCGAGGGTGCAAGTCAATCGTCTCAAGAAGTTACGGGGGCGGTCTCTGTGAGAAATCGCACGCGGCCGCTGAGAGATTGCAGCGACCATAAGGGGAGATCACGGGGTGCGAACCCATCCCATCTCTCAGGCCGAGCACGCGCCGACGTAGAGGAATTCCAATGACCGAACAGACGCACGACCGCCCGTGTCCCGCCACCCTGGTGCGCCACTTTGCGGGCGAGAGGCAGTCAGAAGCTGGCCCGCCTGAAGTGGCGGTTGGCACCATGGCCGAACGATCGCCAACGACGCTCGGCGCCACGGTGCTGAGTGCCGGCGTTCTCAGTGCCTGCGGCGGCGGCGGTGCCTCGAGCCCGCCGCCGCCGCCGCCACCTCCCGCCCCACTGACCGACACGCAGGCGGCGCGCTTCCTCTTGCAGGCCCAGTTCACCGCCGACGACGCCAGCCGCTCGGCAGTGATTGCCCAGGGCTACTCGGGCTGGCTGGCAACGCAGTTCAGCGCGCCCGAAAGCTACAAGGCGTGGGACTGGATGGTGGCCAAGGGCTATTCAGCCATCGATTCCAACGACAACTTCCTCTACCGCAAGCACCTGGACGCGCTGATCTGGAACCAGATGATCGCCTCTCCGGATCAGTTGCGAAAGCGACTCGCGCTCGCACTGTCCGAAGTGTTCGTCATCGCGGCCGACCAGACCGAGTACTACTACTGGGGCGACTTCACCGCCGCGGGGTGGTGGGACACGCTGTGCCGCAACACCTTCGGCAACTTCCGACAACTGCTCGAGGACGTGACGCTGTCGCCCGAGATGGGCCAGTTTCTGGGCACCAAGGGGAACCTCAAGGAGAACGCGAAGAGCGGCAGCGAGCCCGACGAGAACTACGCCCGCGAGGTCATGCAGCTGTTCACGATCGGTCTGTACAAGCTCAACCTCGACGGCTCGCACCAGCTCGACGCGCAGGGCGCGCCGATCCCGACCTATGCGCAAGCTGACGTGAGCAACCTCGCACACGTCTTCACCGGATGGGACGAGGACAAGTCGAAGACCACCTACACCTCGGCGAGCTATCCCTCGGGCGGCACGGTGGTCACGCGCATGATCGACGACCCGGAACATCGACGTCTGCCCATGGTCAACACGGCGAGCAAGCACTCCACGCTTGAAGTCGACTTTCTGGGCACGACGATTCCGGCGGGAACGGCCGCGAGCGACCAACTCAAGATCGCACTCGACACCTTGTTCAACCATCCCAACGTGGGCACGTTCTTCGGCCGCCAGATGATCCAGCGGCTGGTCACTTCGAATCCGAGCCCGGCCTATGTCGGGCGCGTGGCGACCGCATTCAACGATAACGGCAGCGGCGTGCGTGGCGACCTTCGCGCCGTATGGACGACCATCCTGACGGACCCCGAAGCCATCACGCCGTCCTCCAACAACTACGGCGGCAAGCTGCGCGAGCCCATCGTGCGCATCACGCAGCTGATCCGCACGACCGAGACCACGACGTCCGACAAGGACTGGGCGATCGGCAACACCAACGACCCGTCCACACGCCTGGAACAGATGCCTCTGGAGGCTCCGAGCGTCTTCAACTTCTTCCTGCCCGACTACAGCCGTCCGAAATCGTCGATCGACGCGCTCAATCTCGTAGCGCCCGAGTTCCAGATCGTAGACGAGCTGTCCGTGGCGTCCTATCTCAACACCATCTCGAGCCTTCTGGGAGGAGGATTGGGCGGCTTCAAGCCGGCCCTCGGAGCCCTGTCCGGCCTGGCTACCGACAGCAAGGCGCTCGTGGACTGGATCAATCTGCGCCTGACAGCCAATCAGTTGTCAGCGACGACCGTCAGCACGATCCAGGCCGCCGTCGATGCGCTGAGCGTGACCGCTGCATCGACTCCTGCAAAGCAGAGCGAAGCGCTGCAGACCGCGCTGTTCCTCGCCATGGCCTCCCCCGACTACCTCGTCCAGAAGTGACGTCCAGGAAACAGCATGCATCCGAGCAAGACTGAACGCATTGGCCGGCGGCTATTTCTCAAGCGCGCGGCGACGACCGCGGGCCTGGGCGTGGCCGCTCCGTTGGCATTTGACCTGGCGGCGGCGGGCGACGCCGCGGCCGCAGGCGCGAGCGATTACAAGGCGCTCGTTTGCGTGTTCCTCTATGGAGGCAACGACTACGGCAACACGTTGATCCCGGTCGACAACACCAACTACGACCTCTACAGCGCTATCCGTGGAGGCGGTGCAGGAAGGGCAGCCGGCGGCTTGGCGCTGGCGCAGTCCGACCTGCTGGCCACCACGCTGACCCAGGCCCACCCGCAGACGCTGACCAACAACGTTCGCTACGCGCTGTCGCCGCCGCTGACCGGCCTGACCTCCCTGTGGGGCCAGGGCAAGCTCGCGATCCAGTTGAACGTGGGCTCGCTGATAGCGCCCCTGACCAAGGCGCAGTACCAGGCCGGCAACACCGCCGCGCATCCGATTCCGCCGCTGCTGATGGCCCACAGCGACCAACGCAACACCTGGATGATGGGCGACCTGGCCAAGTCGGTCAAGACTGGGTTCGGCGGCCGCCTCGCGGACTATGTCCTCGCAGGCAACGGCGGATCCACGTTCACCGGTATCGACGTCGGCTACAACTCCTACTTCCTGGCGGGAGATACCGCGCGCCAATACCGGGTAGGCGTCAACGGCGCGGTGGCGATCAACGCCTTGACCAAGCCACCCTTCGGCGGCGCGGGAATGAAGGCGGCGCTCAACGCCCTCGCCGGACAGACCTCGGGCCATGCGATGGAAACCGATTACCTGAGCGTTCTGAACCGCTCCATCGGCGCCCAGCAGCAGCTCAACGGTGCGCTGGGTGGCGTCACGCTGTCGACCCCCTTCCACACCAACGCCACGCTTGCATCGCACGGCCTGGCCGACCAGCTCAATGTCGTTGCCAGGGTGATTGCCAGCCGCGCGACGCTGGGGATCAAGCGCCAGGTCTTTTTCGTCAGCCTGGACGGCTTCGACAACCACGACGGCCTGCTGACCAAGCACCCGGACCTGCTGGGGCAACTCGACGAGGCGCTCTCGGCGTTCTATGCCGCCACCGTCGAACTGGGTGTGCAGAACCAGGTGACGACATTCACGATGTCGGATTTCGGGCGCAGCCTGCAAGGCAACAGCGATGGGTCCGACCACGGCTGGGGCAGCCACCATTTCGTGCTGGGTGGCGCCGTGCAAGGGCAGAAGTTCTACGGAACGGCCCCCAACGTCTCGCTGAGCAGCGACGACCAGATTGGTCAGGGGCGCCTCCTGCCAAGCACGGCCGTCGACCAGTATGTCGCGACGCTGGCCAGTTGGTTTGGCGTAGCCAACAGCGATCTGGCGAGCGTCGTGCCGAGAATCGGGAACTACGGAGTCTCCAACCTCGGCTTCGTCTGACTGGCAACCTGCGTCTGAAGAACGACATTCGGGCCGTTCTGCCGGCACGTGCTTGACCTCGAAGACTCGTGTCGGCCAGTTGCCGCCACTCGCGGACGACTGCCTTGAAGCATTGCGATGGGCGGTAGTCGCATCTGGCGTGCAAGCAGGTCATGCACCGTTGTTGCCCGCAGACGGCTCGTATCGACGACGGTGCCACGACGCACCTCGGCCTCGCGTTCGGAGGCCCATGTTCGGCCTCGGCCTTGATCGGAAAGGTCTTGGTCTGGGCGGGCCATCCGCGTACGCGGACCTCCCGGCTGAAGGGGCGGGTGTTGCCCCGCTTGCAGCAGGTAGCCACCGTTTGAAGAGCTGCAGGTCAACACGGACGACGACTACGTGGTCACGCTGCTCAGTCAGCTGGTTGGCATCCCCGCGAATGCCACGAGTGTGCCGCTGGAGAGCACTCGTGCAAGCTACGCGGCGACCATTCAGCACACGTACTACTACCTGTTCCAGAAGCAAGACATCGTCGCGAACAAGAGCGTCCTGTTCTATCGGCAGAGCGAGGGCTTTCAGGCCCAGACCATCCGCGACACCCTACCTCGAAGAGCTTAAGCCGGATGCGACCATTGCGACGATGGAACAGAACGTGGCACGCTTGACGCGCAAGGTCGAGACGCTTGCGGGCCAGGTCGGTGAGGACGACTACGCCGAGAGGCTGGCCTCGATTCTCAACAACATCTCGACGATGACGTCGAAATTCGTGGAGAGGTTCGACGCCGAGTCCAAGGAGTTCCCGTTCAAGTTCGACCTCCGCACGGTGAACCTTGTCGTTGATCGGCCCGACCGCCCTGTGCCGATGCAGCGAACCGGAGGCGACCGAAACCACATGGCCTATCACCTGTCCGCGCTATTGGCGCTGCATCAGTTCGCGGCGAAGAACGCGTGCCCGATTCCGCAGTTCCTCATCATCGATCAGCCCTCGCAGGTCTACTTCCCTTCGGAGGACGTCTACAAGGCGACCGACGGCTCGGTCTTGCGCGCGGAGGAGTCCAACGCGGACTTGGTAGCCGTCAGGCAGTTGTTTGAGCTCCTACTCGACTTCACCCAGAAGGTAGTGCCTGGCTTCCAAATCATCGTGACTGAGCACGCCAACTTGAAGGAGGAGTGGTTCCAGGCTTCCTTGGTCGAACAGCCGTGGTCGAAGCCTCCAGCGCTGGTGCCAGACGACTGGCCGGCTGCGTCTTGACCACCGGCTAGAGCGAATCCCCGCGCAGCGGAAAGCGACGTGGTAAGGCGCGGCACTTAGCTGGTGGTTTCAGTTCTGGAACGCCTCTCCCGATTTGCAGCAGTTGCAGCCGCCGGCTGTCGCGGGCGCTAAGGAAGGTCTGAACAGGTCCACCGAGTTCACGACTCGCGCGTTATGACTTGGAAGGAGCAAGCACGATCAGCCAGATCAGTTTCTCGGATGCAGAGTACGCAGGCAAGCGCAAGAAGACACGGCGCGAGGTGTTTCTTGAAGAAATGGAATTGGTGGTGCCGTGGAAGGCGCTGCTCGGTGTGATCTCGCCGCACTATCCGGTCGCCGGCCGAGGACGTAGACCGTACCCGATGGAATCGATGCTGCGAGTGCATCTGATGCAGAACTGGTTCGCGCTGAGCGACCCGGCGATGGAAGAGGCGCTGTACGAGATCGCTTCACTACGTGCGTTCGCGCGCCTGAGCCTGAGCGAGCCGATCCCCGACGAGACAACGATCCTCAACTTCCGCCACATGCTCGAGGAGAGCGATCTGGCCGAAGACATCTTCAAGGCCGTCAACGCGCACCTGGCCCGAAAGGGCCTGCTGCTCAAACGCGGCAGCATCGTCGACGCCACGATCATTGCGGCCCCGAGTTCGACCAAGAATGCCGACGGCGAACGCGACCCCGACATGCATGAGACGAAGAAGGGGGAGCAGTGGTATTTCGGCATGAAGGCCCATATCGGTGTCGATGCCGATAGCGGCCTGGTGCACACGGTGACGACGACTGCAGCCAACGAATCGGATGTCGAACAGGTGGCCGATCTCCTCCACGGCAAAGAGCAACAAGTCTGGGCTGATTCAGGGTATCGCGGCGCGCCAGTTCGCGTGGATCGTGATCTCAAGTGGCATATCGCGGCACGCCCGACCGACATGGCCAGACTGCCCGAAGGCCGCAAGAGGACAGCAGCGAAAAAAGTCGAGTACCGCAAGGCCAGCGTCCGCGCGAAAGTCGAGCATCCGTTTCGCGTCATCAAGCGCCAATTCGGTCTTGCGAAGGTTCGCTTCCGCGGACTGCCCAAGAACACGTCGCATGTCACCACGCTGTTTGCTCTGTCGAACCTGTGGATGGCTCGAAAGCAATTGATGGCGATGATGGGAGCAGTCCGTCCGAAAGCGACCTGATAGGCCCAAAATAGCCCGACGAACGTCGGTCATGCTTCGCTGAAAGTTGGCGATACCCACATGAGCTACTGGCCTGCCGACGGTGCGGGCAAGAAGG
>CAIMXF010000210.1 GCA_903845345.1 uncultured beta proteobacterium | reverse complement strand
TCATCATGGTTCCTTTGGAGCAGGATTGATGAAGTCCATTCTTCATGCCAGCACCCTGGCGTCTGTAGGCGTCAAGGCGCTTTGCTTATCTTGACATTTGCGTGACCCAGCCGAACGGCCGTGCCTTCGACGAGGCGTCTACAGCTCGTCGATGAGCGCGCCGGCGGCGTCGCAGGTCTTGGCCACGGCCGCGAACGGCAGCTCGACGATGCCGGTGGCGACCTTGTTGGCGGTCGACAGCGCGGTCTCGACGCCGGAGACGATCGCGTGCGCCCCACCCGAGATCGCGCCTTCGACGTCGTCGATCGCGGCCGCGATGCCGTTCTTGAGCGAGTCGTAGACCGATCCGCCCGGCTCGTCCGCAGCAGGGCTGGACGACGACGCGGCGGATGCGGTGCCCGACGGCGACGGCGCGTGGCCGGACGCCAGGCTCATCGCCTGCGGGCTCAGCGTCACCGTGGTGCTCGGCGCGCTCGGCAGGGCCGGCGGCGTCGACGCGGCCGGGAGCGCGGGCAGTGGCGGCGCGCCGGCCGGCTTCATCGAGGCGGACGACGACGTCGACGGCATCGGCAGGTTGAGGGACGGGGTGACCATGGGCATTGCTTGCACTCCTTTGCGCCCGGCCAGTCTAGGGTCGCGCGTGGCATCCGACCTGCCGATGAACGCCGTGAATCGGGCGCATTCCTTCCGAGCCCGTTCGCCCCCGGCGCGGAAATGCGGGCGCTTGGTGCCGTTCATGCAGGCTTGGTCGACCGGCGACTTCGTCAACAATTCCGGCACAGAGCTGCCTCATGCGGCCGATCAAAGGAATCCGGGGATGGCAAGAATCGAAGTGGTCGCCGGCGCCTCCGTGCGCCGCCGCGTCGTCCTGCTGGGCGCCGTCTGCGTGGCGCTCGCGCTGTGTGCCGGGGTGCGCCTGGTGCAGCTCGAGGGCGGGTCCGTGGTCGCGGTCGTCTGCGCCGTGCTCGGCGCGGCCGCGCTCGCGCTGAGCGTCTCGTTGCAGCGCTACCTGGCGCGTTCGCTGCAGCCGCTGCAGGCCGGCGTGCACGCGATGAAGGATGGCGACCTGTCGGGCCGCATCGCCGCGACGAGCCGCGACGAGTTCGGGGCCATCGCCGCGTCGCTGGACGACATGAACGCCAACATGTCGGCGCTCGTGGCCGACATCCGCAGCGAGGCGACCTTCGTCTCGCAGGCCAGCGAGTCGCTGGCCGCCGGCACCAACGAGCTCGCCCAGCGCACCGAGCGCCAGGCCGCGAGCCTGGAGCAGACGTCCGCCAGCGTGCAGGACCTGAGCGGCTCGGTCAGGCAGAACGCGATCGACGCCCGCGCCGTGGAGCAGCTTGCCAGCCGCGTGCACGAGATGGCCGAATCGGGCGGCAGCCGCATGCGCGAGGCCGTGCAGACGATGCACGCGATCCGCACCAGCTCGCAGCGCGTGCACGACATCATCGGCGTGATCGACGGCAGCGCCTTCCAGACCAACATCCTCGCGCTCATCGCCGCCGTGGAGGCGGCGCGGGCCGGCGAGCATGGCCGCGGCTTCGCGGTGGTGGCCGCCGAGGTGCGCACGCTGGCGTTGCGCAGCAGCGGCGCGGCGCAGGAGATCAAGTCGCTCATCGCCACGTCCAGCGAGCAGGTGGCCTCGGGCGCATCGCGCATCGACGAGGTGGGC
>CAIMXF010000209.1 GCA_903845345.1 uncultured beta proteobacterium | reverse complement strand
TCGACTCGTCAATGAACTTCCAACGTCGACACCAGCGACAACTCGGCCATTCGCACGCCCGCCGACCCGCTCCTTGCGGCGGCGTCCCCGGCCGCGTGCACAATTCGCCGCCTGTGAGCGTCGAACACTACGAAAACTTTCCCGTCGCCTCGTGGCTCTGCCCGCCGGCGCTGCGTCCCGCCGTGCGCGCGATCTACTGGTTCGCGCGCACCGCCGACGACATCGCCGACGAAGGCGACGCCCCCGTCGCCGAACGCCAGGCGCTGCTGCACGCCTATCGCGACGATCTGGCCCACGCGGCCGCCGGCGAGCCCGGCTCGGGCCGCTGGGCGGGCGTGTACGATCCGCTCGCCGAGGTCATCGCGTCGCACCGCCTGCCGCTGCCACTGCTGACCGCGCTGCTCGACGCCTTCGAGGAAGACACCCGCCACGCCGGCTACGACGACCGCTCTGCCCTGCTCCAGTACTGCAGCCGTTCCGCCAACCCGATCGGCCGCCTCCTGCTGCACCTGCACGGCATCGTCGACCCGACGCTGCTGCGCCAGAGCGACGCCGTGTGCTCGGCGCTGCAACTGATCAACTTCTGGCAGGACCTGAGCGTCGACCTGCCGCGCGGTCGCGTCTACGTGCCGCGCAGCGACGCTGCGGCGCACGCGACGACGCCGCAGGCCTGCCTCGCGTCGCCGCACGCGGACGCGTCACGCGCGCTCGTGCGCGACCTGTGCGACTGGGCGCGCGAGTTGATGCTCGAAGGCGCGCCGATCGCGCTGGCCGTCCCGGGCCGCGTCGGCTGGGAGCTTCGGTTCGTGGTGCAGGGTGGCTGCAGAATTCTTGCGAAAATCGCGGCCATGAACTTCGCGAGCTTCGCCCGCCGTCCTCACCTCCACGCCGTCGATCACCTGATGATCGGCGTTCGCGCGCTGACGATGCGCCCCTCCCTTCCCAAGCAGACGCGCAGCGCATGACCCCAGAACAATACGTCCAGGACAAGGCCCAGAAGAGCGGCTCGTCGTTCTACTACGCGTTCATGTTCCTGCCGCCCGCCCGCCGCCAGGCGATGACGGCGTTCTACGCGTTCTGCCGCGAGGTGGACGACGTCGCCGACGACGTGCAGGATCCGGGCGTCGCCGCCACCAAGCTCGACTGGTGGCGCCGCGAGGTCGACGCAGCGTTCGCCGGCAAGGTGTCGCATCCGGTGATGAAGGCGCTGATGCCCCACGTGGGCACCTATGGCATCCGCGTCGACCACCTCCACGCGGTGATCCAGGGCTGCCAGACCGACCTCGAGCAGACGCGTTTCCTCGACTTCCCCGGCCTGCAGCGCTATTGCCACCTGGTGGCCGGCATCGTCGGCGAGGTGGCCAGCAACATCATGGGCCGCACCCAGGGCCAGACCGTGACCTTCGCGCACCGCCTCGGGCTGGCGATGCAACTCACCAACATCGTCCGCGACGTCGGCGACGATGCGCGCCGCGGCCGCATCTACCTGCCGATCTCCGAGTTGCAGCAGTTCGACGTGAAGGCCAGCGAGATCCTCAAGCGCGACGCGCCCTGGGGCTACAGCGACCGCTTCAGCGCGCTGATGAAGTTCCAGGCCGAGCGCGCGCACCGCTTCTACGACGAGGCCATCGCGCTGCTGCCGACGGAAGACCGCAAGGCGCAGATCCCCGCACTGATGGTGTGCAACATCTACCGCCGCCTGCTGCGCGAGGTCGAGGCCGCCGATTTCCAGGTCCTTCACCAGCGCATCTCGCTCACGCCACTGCGCAAGCTCTGGATCGCATGTCAGACGAACTGGCGGGGCCGCTGAAGGCGGCCATCGCGGGCGTGCGCGACGCGGGGCCGCTGAAGGCGGCCATCGCGGGCGTGCGCGACGCGGGGCCGCTGAAGGCGGCC
>CAIMXF010000208.1 GCA_903845345.1 uncultured beta proteobacterium | reverse complement strand
GTCCAGCAGGCGGCGCAGCGCTCCGGCCAGCGCGCGCGGGCGCGGGCCCGCGGCCCCGCCCGCCACCCGCGCGCCGACCCCGAGCGCCGCGACACGGGCCGCGTTGTCGAACTGGTCGAACGCCAGCGGGACGATCACCTGCGGCACGCCGGCGCGCAGCGCCTCGGCCGTGGTGCCGACGCCGCCGTGGTGCACCAGCGCGGCGCAGCGCGGCAGCAGCGCGCGCAGCGGCACGTAGGGCAGCCACAGCATGCCCGGCGGCAGCGGTTCCGGCACCTGGGCGCGGTGCGGCGTCAGCAGGACGGCGCGCCGGTCCAGCCAGCGAACCGCCCGCACCGCGCGCGCCAGCCAGCCGTGCGCCTGGCTGTTGCCGCTGCCGGGCGTCAGCACGATCGGGGCGGCGCCGTCGGCCAGGAAGCGCTCCAGCTCGGCCGGCAGCGCGGCCGGCTGGCGCGGGTCGTGGTGCGGGTCGTGCAGCGCGAAGACGCCCTCGGCCAGCGGCCGCGGCCAGTCGGGCGGCGTCGGCGCGAACCAGGTCGGGAACAGCGTCAGGTTCGCGTCGGCGATGCCCTGCAGGTGCTCGATGAAGTGGCGGATCGGCGGCAGCCCGTAGCGCGCGTGCACGGCGTTGATGTCGGCCACGGTCACCGGATCGACCACCGCGGCGTCGAGCCGCCCCCACAGCCAGCGGCGCCAGGCCTGCGGCACCCAGCGCGGCATCGGCAGCGGGCCGAAGGTCATCGGGTCGTGCACCGTGCGCAGGTTGGCCGGCGCGAGCCACGCGGCGACGACCCGCAGCCCGGGCCGGCGCGCGCGCACCAGCGCGGCGCCCAGCAGGGCGAGCGGGTGGGCGAGCATGACGACGGGCTCGTCGGCCGGCAGCGCGGCGAAGTAGTCGGGCAGCAGGTCCTCGTTGCCGCGCAGGCTCTCCCACAGCACGCGGAATCCCTTGCGCGGGTGCCAGACGTCCGGATGCGCCATCGCCGCGAGGAAGGCCTCGGTGGTGCCCAGTCCGTGGAACGGCACGCCGGCGCGTGCCACGGCCTGGGCATGCACCGGCGGCGCCAGCAGCGTCACGCGGTGGCCGCGCGCGATCAGCTCGCCGGCGATGCGCAGGAACGGGTACAGGTCGCCGGCGGTGCCGACGGCGACGACGAGGACATGCGGACGCGCTTGCGGAAGGTTCAATCGAGGGACTTGCCGACGCGGTCGAGCCGCGGATGCCAGTGGTCGAGGATGTCGGCCGACACCACGATGTGGTTGGCCTTGCCGATCAGCAGCTCGCGCGGCACGACACCGATGTAGCGCGAGTCCTCGCTGTTGTCGCGATTGTCGCCCAGCATGAAGTAATGGCCGGCGGGCACCGTCAGCGGCGCCATGTCGCGGCGCGCCCGCACCTGCGGCAGGAACTGCACGGCGCGCTCGCTGCCGGCCAGGTGCTCGGTGGCGTGCACCGATTCGAGCGTGCGGCCGGGCGCGACCGGGTCGGGCGCGTCCCAGGTGTCGTCGTAGCGGGCGACCACGCCGTTGATGGTCAGCCTGTCGCCGTGCATCTCGATGCGGTCGCCCGGCAGGCCGACGATGCGCTTGATCAGCCGCATGCCGTCGCGCGGCGACGAGAACGTGACGATGTCGCCGCGCTGCGGATCGCCCAGCGGGGCGACGACGATGTCGGTGAACGGCACCTTCAGGTTGTAGGCCAGCCGGTTGACGAAGACGACGTCGCCTTCGAGCAGCGTCGGGCGCATCGAGCCCGAGGGGATCGGGTTCCAGTCGGCGACGGCGGTGCGGAACACGCCCAGGCACAGCAGGAAAACGACGAACGCCTTGTTCTTGGCCAGCCAGTTCTTCATGTCGCGCGCTCCGTGCGGTTGTTCGGGAAGTGGATGCTTGACCTCGACCGTGACGAACAGTTCCGTGCGTCGGCGTCGACGCGAAATGGAAACGCCGGGTAAATGCCACGGAAATCGGCCGGGAACGGGTCGCTCCGCGGCCAGAATAGCGCCGGGCGGCGCGTTCGCGCGCGCCTGTCCGCTCCGTTTCCTGTCTCTTGTCGTCGATGCAACAACTCAAAGTCCTGTTCGCCCTGACCGCGGCCTCCGCGCTCGTCGCCTGCGGTGGCGGAGGCGCCGATTCGCCCGCAGCGCCGGCGCCGGCCGCTATCCCCACGCCGACGCCCGCGCCGACCCCGGTCGCCAGCAACGGCACGCTGCAGACCAGCGTCCCCGCCGCGACCTACGCGGACGCGCGTCGCCTGAACGCGTTCAACCAGCTCAACGCCGTGCGCCAGGGCTCGGGTGCCGGCCTGCTGGCGCAATCCGCGGCGCTCGACACCTCCGCGCAGGATCACGCGAACTACCTCACCGTCAACGGCTTCAACTCCGCCGACTCGGCCCACGACGAGACCGCGGGCCTGGCCGACTTCACCGGTGCGGATCCGTTCACGCGCATGAAGAACGCCGGCTACGACTTCTCGTACGCCACCGAGGTGATCGGCGACATCGGCTCGTCCTCGACCACCAGCGACTGCGTGGGCGACCTGCTCGACACCGTCTATCACGCCGTCTCGATGCTCAGCCGCGTCACCGACGTCGGCTTCGGCGAGGGCTCGGGCAGCGCCGCAGGCATGTGCACGATCGACATGGGCTCGCCGCTGGACGGCGGCGCGGCCAGGCAGATCCCGCCGTCGGGGGCGATCGTCGCCTATCCGTACAACGGCAGCACCGTCGCACACGGCACGTTCCATGTCTCGAACGAGAGCCCGCGGGTCTCGGCGACGCTGCTGCCCAACGCGACGGCGGGCACGCCGGTCGTCGTCGGCTTCCGCAACCAGGACGTCGTGGCGGGCGGCGCGGTCACGATCACGCAGTTCTCGATCGCGACCTCGGCCGGCGTCGCGGTGCCGGCGGTGATCCTGGCCGGCACGACGGTCTCGGGCGCGAACGTCAACGCCGATTCGACCTTGGCCACGGACGGCCCGGAGTTCGCGGTGCTGGTGCCGATCAACCCGCTGGCCGCCGGCACCTACACGGTGACGCTGCACGCGACCATCAGCGGCGGCCAGGCGCTGGCACTCACCACCTGGTCGTTCACGGTCGCGGCACCGTAGCCCCGGCGCCGCGCCGCGCCGCCGTGGCCGGCCCGAGCGCCACCGCGCCGATCAGGCGCCGCGTGTATTCCTCCTGCGGATGCGCAAGCAGCGTCTCGGTACGGCGATGTTCGACGACGCGGCCGTCCTTCATCACCATCACGTCGTCGGCCATGAAGCGCACCACGGCCAGGTCGTGGCTGATGAAGATGTAGGCGAGGCCCAGCTCGTCCTGCAGGTCCTTGAGCAGGTTGAGCACCTGGGCCTGCACCGAGACGTCGAGGGCCGCGACGGCCTCATCGAGCACCAGCACGTCGGGCGACAGCGTGAGGCTGCGCGCGATGGCGATGCGCTGGCGCTGTCCGCCCGAGAACTCGTGCGGGTACTTGTGCATCGCCTCGGCGTCGAGCCCGACGCGCACCAGCCAGTCGCGCGCCTTCTTCTCGCGCGCCGCGGCGTCGATGCCGATGCCGTGGATCGTCATCGGCTCGACCAGCGTCTGGCCGATCGTGAAGCGCGGGTTGAGCGATTCGTACGGGTTCTGGAACACGATCTGGATGCGCCGCCGCATCGCGAGCCGGTCGGCCGGCGCCAGCGCGAGCAGGTCGTGCCCGTGGAACAGCACGCGGCCCGACAGCGGCCCGCTGGCGGCGTCGTGCAGGCGCAGCAGCGTCAGTCCCATCGTGGTCTTGCCCGAGCCCGACTCGCCGACCACGCCCAGCGTGTGGCCGCGGCGCAGGGTGAAGCGGACGTCCTGCACCGCCTTGAACTCGCTGCGCCCCAGCAGGCCGCTGCGCAGCCAGAAGCTCTTGGACAGGCCGTCGACCTGCAGCACCACGGGATCGTCGTCGTCGGCGCGGCGCGGGTCGAGGTCGACGTCGACGCGCTGCACCGGCGTGGCGACGTCGACGGTCGCCTTCGCCGAGTCGATACCGTTGGTGTCGACCTCCGCCTTCGGCGAGTCGATACCTTCGGTGTCGACGGCCAGCACGTCGTCGATGACCGTGAGCCGGCGCGGGCGCTCGTCCAGGCGCGGGCGGCAGGCCAGCAGGGCCTTGGTGTAGGCGTCCCGGGGCGCGCCGAACAGCTCGCCCACCGTGCCCTGCTCGCGCACCGTGCCCTCGCGCATCACGACGATCTGCTGCGCGACCTCGCCCACGGCCGCCAGGTCGTGGCTGATGTAGAGCATCGAGAGACCGCGCAGGCGCTGCAGGCGGGCCAGCAGTTCCAGGATCTGGCGCTGGATCGTGACGTCCAGCGCGGTCGTGGGCTCGTCGGCGATGAGCAGCTGCGGCTCGCAGGCCAGCGCCATGGCGATCATCACGCGCTGCTGCTGGCCGCCCGAGAGCTGGTGCGGATAGGCCTCGAGCCGGCGCCGCGGCTGCGAAATGCCGACCTCGCCCAGCAGCTCCCCGGCGCGCCTGCGCGCGGCGACGCGGCTCATGAGCAGATGCTTGCGCAGCGGCTCGGCGATCTGCTCGCCGATGGTGAGCACCGGGTTCAGCGACGTCGTCGGATCCTGGAACACGCAGGCGATCTCGTGGCCGCGCAGCCGCTGCATGTGCGCGCGTGGCGCCTGCAGCAGGTCGTCGCCGCGCCACAGCACGCGTCCCGCGCATTCGGCATTGCGCGGCAGCAGCTGCACCAGCGCCATCGCGGTGACGCTCTTGCCCGAGCCCGACTCGCCCACCAGCGCGACCGTGGTGTTGGCCGGCACCTCGAAGCGGACGCCCTGGTCGCCGCGGCCGACGGCCTCGACGCGATGCGAGCGGCCTTCGGCGTCGTGCAGGCGGAAGGCGACGTGCAGGTCCTCGACCTCGAGCAACGGGGCGGTCGTCATCTCTGCTGGCCGCGCAGCTTCGGGTCGAGCGCGTCGCGCCACGCGTCGGCCGTCAGCGAGAACGCGGTCACGAAGACGGCCATCGCGACCGTCGCCGCGGCCAGCTGCCACCAGTGGCCGAGGATCAGCTCGCTCTGCGACTCGGCCAGCATCGTGCCCCAGCTGACCTGGTCGGTGGCCACGCCGAGCCCGAGGTACGACAGGATCACCTCGGCCTTGATGAAGTTGACCACCATCAGCGACATCCGCACGAGGATCACGTGGCTCACGTTGGGCAGGATGTGGCGGAACATGCGCGCGCCGGCGCTCGCGCCGATCGCCTCGGCGGCGCGCACGTAGTCGCGCCGCGAATGCTTGAGGAACTCGGCGCGCACCTGGCGGTACTGGCTGGTCCAGCCCGTCAGGCCCATGATCAGCACCAGCGTGGCGATGCCGCGGCCGAACACCGCGGCGAACGCGAAGAACAGCAGGATGTCGGGCACCGCGGTCAGCACGTTGTAGCCCCATTCGACCAGGTCGCCGATCCAGCCGCCGAAGAAGCCCGCGAGCGCGCCGAGCGACGCGCCGATCAGCGTGGCGACGATGGCCGCGAGCACGCCCACCGACACCGAGATCTGCGTGCCCTTGAGCGCCTTGGACAACACGTCGCGCCCGAGGCGGTCGGCGCCCAGCGGCAGCGTCGCGGCGATCGGCCGGGCCTGCGCGTGGTACTGCGCGGCGCGCAGGTCCCATTCCTTGTAGCGCGGCGCGAGGGGATCGACGTCGGAGATGTCGACGCCGGCGCGCGCCGCCGCGGCGGCGGCGGCCGGCAGGGCCGCGCGCTCGGACGCCGATGTCGCCGCGAACGACGGCGGCGCGTCGGGCACGCCCACCTCGTCCTGCCAGTGGCGCGCGACGAGGCCGGCCCCGGTGCACGCGATCAGCAGCGCGTAGGCCAGCACGATCGCCAGCGACGTCATGCCCACGCCGTCGCGCCGGAAACGCCGCCAGGCCGAGCGCCAGACGCCGTCGGCGCGCCGCACCGGCGGGGTGTCGGCCCGCGTCGACATCAGCGACGTCGACGCGAAGTCCGGCATCTCGGTCATGGAGGGCCTTCGTCCTGCGGACTTCGGGCCGCGCTCACCGCAGCACCACCCGCGGATCGACCGCGCGGTACGACAGGTCGACGACGAGGTTGGCCAGCATCGTCAGCAGCGCCACGTAGACCGTCACCGCCTGGATCACCGGGTAGTCGTTGCGGTTGACCGCCAGCAGCACCTCGCGGCCGAGGCCGGGAATCGAGAAGTATTGCTCCAGCAGGAACGAGCCGATGAGGACGCCGGGCAGCGCCAGCCCGACGTTGGTGAGGATCGGGATCAGCGCGTTGCGCAGCACGTGGCCGAACAGCACCGCCGGTTCGGTCAGGCCCTTGGCGCGCGCGGTGCGCACGTAGTCGTGGCCCAGCTCGTCGAGGAAGAAGCTGCGGTACAGGCGCGTCTGCGGCGACAGTCCCGCCAGCACCGCCAGCAGCACCGGCAGCGGCGCGTAGACGGCCAGGTTGGTGAGCGTGCTGTCGCTCCAGCCCTGCACCGGGAACCATCCGAGCTGGAAGCCGAACACGTACTGGCCGACGATCACGTAGACCAGGAACGAGATCGACAGCGCCACCGTCGTGCCCACCATGATCGCGCGGTCGGTCAGCGAGCCGCGCACGGTGGCCACCCCGAGCGCGATCGGGATCGCGATCAGCGTGTCGAGGATCAGGATCGGCACGGTCACCGTGAGCGTGGCCGGCAGCCGCGTGGCCATCAGGTGCGCGATCGTCTCGTGGGTGGCCCAGCTGCGGCCCCAGTCGAAGGTGACGATGCCCTTGAGGAAGATGCCCAGCTGCATCCACCATGGCTCGTTGAGCCCCAATTGCGCGCGGATCTCGGCGATCTCGCGCGGCGTGGCGTTGAGGCTCGCGAGGGTCTGCGCCGGGTCGACTCCGAACTTGCGGAACAGGACGAAGATGAGCACCACCACGCCCAGGAGCGTGGGGATCATCTGCCAGAGCCGGCGAAGAAGGTAGGCGAACATCGAGGCGGTGGCCGACGGGTCCGAGTTGCGCAAGGCGACGAAAGCGCGAGTTTAGGGGTTGTAGACTCCGCAACGCCCGGGATTCGCGCGTCGATGCCCCGGCGTCGTCAACTTCACCACAAGGCACCGTGCCGTCCGTGCGTTCGTCGATCCGTCGCTGCTGGCCGCGCGCCCTCGCTGCCGCCGGCCTGGCCACCGCATCCGCGTTCGCGCAGGTGGCGTCCGATGCGCCGCCCAAGGTGCTGCGCTATTCGATGGAACGCGCCGAGACCGGCTTCGATCCGGCGCAGGTGCCCGACGCCTACTCGCGCGAGATCATCGACAACATCATCGAGGCGCCGCTGCGCTACGACCTGCTGGCGCGCCCCGCCAAGCTGCGCGTGGCCACCGCGGCGGCGCTGCCGGAGATGTCGCCCGACTTCCGCGAGCTCACGCTGAAGATCCGCCCCGGCATCTTCTTCGCCGACGATCCGGCCTTCCACGGCCGCGCCCGCGAGCTCACCGCCGCCGACTACGCCTACACGCTCAAGCGCCACTTCGACCCGCACCTGCACAGCGTCGCCTACGCCGACCTGCTGGACGACGACATCCTCGGCCTGCAGGCGCTGCGCGAGCGCGCGCAGAACCGCGACGCGCCGTTCGACTACGACGCGCCGCTCGAAGGCCTGAAGGTGGTCGACCGCTACACGCTGCGCATCCGCTTCGGCCACCCGAGCCCGCGCTTCCCGCTCAAGCTCGCCGAGACGATCTACGCCGGCGCGATCGCGCGCGAGGTGGCCGAGATGTACGGCGACGCCATCGCCGAACACCCGGTGGGCACCGGCCCGTACCGGCTGGTGCAGTGGCGCCGCTCGTCGTTCATGGCGCTGGAGCGCAACCCGCGCTTTCGCGCCGAGTTCTACGACGAGCAGCCGTCCGCCGGCGACGCCGATGGCCAGGCCATCGCCGCGCGCCTGCACGGGCGGCGCGAGCCGATGATCGACCGCGTGGAGGTGTCCATCATCGAGGAGCCGCAGCCGTCGTGGCTCGCCTTCGTCGGCGGCGCGTTCGACATGACGCTGGTGCCCTACGAGTTCGCCTCCACCGCCGCGCCGGGCGGCAGGCTCGCCGCCAATCTCGCGCGCCGCGGCATCCAGATGCGCCAGGTGCCGCAGCCCGACGTCACCTACACGTACTTCAACATGGACGACCCGGTCGTCGGCGGCTACACGCCCGAGCGCGTGGCGCTGCGCCGGGCGATCGCGCTCGGCTACGACAACGCCGAGGAGATCCGCCGCCTGCGCGCGCCGCTGGCCATTCCGGCGCAGGGCCTGGTGACGCCACTGGTGGCCGGCTACGACCCGGCCTATCGCAGCGGCATGGGCGACTACGACCCGGTGCGCGCCCGCGCGCTGCTCGACCTGTACGGCTACGTCGACGTCAACGGCGACGGCTACCGCGAGCGCCCCAACGGCGGCGCGCTGGTGCTGCACATGGCCACCGACGCCGTCCACGGCTCGCGCCTGCTGAACTCGCTGTGGCAGGAGAAGATGGCCGCGATCGGCATCCGCATCGTGTTCGAGAACCGCCAGTGGCCCGAGCAGATGAAGCAGGCGCGCGCCGGCAAGCTGCAGATGTGGACGGTGGGCGCGTCGTCCGACGAGCCCGATCCCGAAGACCTGCTGGCGCTCGCCTACGGCCCCGCCAAGGGCGACGGCAACTGGTCGCGCTTCGACCTGCCCGACTACAACGCCGCCTTCCAGCGCGTGCGCGCGCTCCCCGACGGCCCCGACCGGGCCGCCGCCATCGCCCAGGCGCAGAAGCTGCTGCTCGCCTGGATGCCGATCAAGGCGCACTGGCACCGCGTGCGACTGGTGCTGTCGCAGCCGTGGCTGGAGGGCTACCCGGCCAATCCGTTCGTGAGCGGGTATTGGCGGTTTCTGGATATCGATGCGGGCAAGCGGGCGGCGACGGAGTGATTTCGGCGAGCGACGCGTTCCCTGACATCGCCGGCCGCAATGGGCTTGCCGCACAGCGGGCCCCGCCTTCGAGGCCGCCGGCACAGCCACCGGGTCTCGCCCCGCGCGAGTTGCCCGGTGAACGAGCAACGATTCTTCCTCGTGGGGCAAATTTCCCGCTCAGACGGGCAACCTTGGGTCGCCCCGGGGCATCGATGCCCCTCGGAAGGGGAAATTTGCTGTCCCGACCGGGAAATTCGCGTCGTGCAGAGGCAAGCTTGCCGCTGCACGGGGCATGAATGCCGCTCGGGGAGGGAAATTTCCTGCTCGCAGGGGGAATTTGCTGCCGGTAACGGCAATCGCGCGGACAGGGACGGCGCATGCGAGCGCCTGCCAGGCAATTGGGGCATTCTGCTGCCGGGCGATCGGCCACGGCGACACATTGATGAAGCTCGACTCAATACGCGGCACCAGGCGCCCCCGCGCACACCATCGTCAAGAACGGAGGTGCAGGCGGTCAACTGCAGGGATTTCGGGCAGCGGCCCTGGCAGCACGCCGGACTTGAGTCGCCCATTGTCGAACTCGAGCACTTGGCTCGCGCCGTCCGGATCGGCGATGAGCCACTGGCCATCCGGCTTTCCGTGCCCGAACCGGCCGCTGGCCTTCTTGCCACCAGGAAATTCGATGGCGCCAGGCCCTTCGAGCTGGCCTTCGTGCATCTGTCCGATGATATGCATGCCATTCGACATCCGGACGTCCCATGGGCCCTCCAGTACACCGGCCCGGTAGCGCGCATGCGACGCGAGCCCGCTTGCAGTCGTGAACGTGAAATCGCCGTCAAGTTCGCCGTGATCCCACCGCCCTTCCGTGCGATTACCTTCCTTGTCGACGACGACGCAAGGGCCCGACAGCCGTCCCCTCGCGAACTGCCCTGTGTATACCTCGCCCGCGGCGGTCGTCAACACGCCGTCGCCGTCATACAGGCCCGCACGCCAGTGACCGACGTAAGTGGTGCCGTCGGGCAGTTTTCTCCGACCCTGTCCGTCCAGATCGCCGTCCACCCAATCGCCTTCACGCAGGGTGCCGTCCACATCCTGCAGCGTGCCATGACCGTTGCGTTGTCCGTGGGCCCACGCCCCGTCGTAGCGGCTGCCATCGGCGAAATCGAAGTGCCCTTGTCCTTCCCGCTCGCCGTTCTTCCAGGCGCCGGTGTAGCGGTTGCCATTCGGATAGGTGATCGTGCCCTGGCCTTCGAGCTGGCCGTGCACGAACCCGCCGTGGTAGACCGAACCGTCCTTGTCGTGCAGTTCACCCTCGCCCTCGGCGTTGCCCGCGACATAGTTGCCGCTGAAGTGGTAGCCATCCGGGCCGACGATCTCGGTGTGGCCGAAGGACATGTCGTCGCGCCACATGCTCGTCGTGGAAACGCCGTTGACGGTCAGCGTACCCTCCTGCCTGTTGCCCTTGATGAACGAGCCGACATAGCGGCCACCGTCGGCGTAATCCACCTGGCCTTGACCGTCCCAGAGACCGGCCTTCCAGCTCCCGATGTAGCGCCCGCCATTTGCATACCCCATCGTGCCCTGTCCCTCGAACAGGCCTCGCACGAAGCTCCCCTGATAGAAGTTGCCCTGCTTGTCGCGCAATTCACCCGCACCCTGCGCCTCCCCGTCCACAAAGGTGGCATGAAAGTGATATACACCCGGGCCGACGACGTCGGTGACACCTTGGGGAGCGTTGTCGTGCCACGTACTTGTCGTCGTGGCGCCGTCATGGCTCAAGGTACCCTGCCCTTCGCGAGCGCCGCGGACAAACATGCCCACGTAGTGGGCACCGTCGTCATAGGTAACTTCGCCCTGACCCTCCGGCACCATGTCGCGCCAGCCACCGACGTAGTGGTAGCCGTTCGGGTTCTCGGCCTCGACTTGCCCTGCAAGCTCCCCCTTGTCCCAGGAGCCAGTCACGCGCGTGCCGTTCGACTGCGTGAACGTCCCCTGGCCCTGGCGCTTGCCGCTGCGGAAGTTGCCTACGTAGCGCGTATGCGTTTCCGCGTACTCGTAGGTGCCATGCCCCTCGGGGCGTCCGACGGACATGTGGCCCTCGTAACGCGAGACGGGATCACCGTTGATGCTCCACTGCAACACGCCATCGCCGTCGGCATATCCGTCGCGGCATCCGCCGGACCAGGTCGTGCTTTCGCGCGGCCGGGGCGACGGGTTGACGATTCGGCAATCAGGCGCGCCTATCGTGGATGTATCGCCGTCGTCGGCGCGTGCCATTGCGCTCGCGGCAAGGGCACAGACGCCGCACGTGAGTGCGAGGAAATATTCTCGAGCCATCTTGAATCCTCCCATTTGACAGCTTTCGCAAGATTCTCGCATCGCTGCGCTCGGCTCGACGCGAGCTTTTAAAAGCGACATTGCGCTGCCAATTGGGAAGTCATGTGCGCTAACTTGATGCCGAAGCCCTTCAGAGGCATCCTGCAGTGGATAGCCGATGGAAGCCTGGGCTGCACAGAAGCGGACGGTGACGAACGTCCTGAAATGGCCGGGGCTGTCTGAACACTCGCCTTCAGCGGTGAGCGGCAAAAGAACGACACATCAGAACGGCGATGGTCGCGTTCTTCCGTCCTCGCCAAGGGTGAAGCGGCCCCCGAAATTTCACCTCGAATTGGTTTTCACACAGCCGGTAGCCCCGGCTGGCGTCGGCGCTCGTCGGCCGACTTCTTGAGTCGGCGTCGTGCCGGCCGTCGGCGATTTCTGCATTTCGTGAGGCGGCGACGCATGTCGACGCCCGGCGTCGCCCGCCTCGTGAAGTGTTCTGCAGGCGGATCGGTCGGCTGGCCCCGCCGCCCGCCGCCGTCATTCGGCGCCCGGCTCCGACGGCTTGCCCGATTCCTTGAAGAACTGGTTCATCGTGTTCGCCAGCGAGACGAAGTCCGACGGGATCATCAGCACCGTCGTGCTGTTGTTCTCGGCTCCGACCTCCGCGATCATCTGCATCCGCCGCAGTTCCAGCGCCGCGGGGTTGTGCATCATCTGCGCGGCGGCCGACGACAGCTTGATCGACGCTTCGAATTCGCCTTCCGCCTTGATGAGACGGGCGCGCTTCTCGCGGATGGCCTCGGCCTGCATGGCCATGACCTGCTGCATCGCCGCGGGCAGTTCGACGTCCTTCATCTCGAAGCGCTGCACTTCGAGCCCCCAGACGGTCGTGGAGCTCGCGATGCTTTCGCGCAGCAGCTCGTTGATCTTGTCGCGCTGCTGCAGCACCTCGTCGAGGTCGTGCTGGCCGATGATGTTGCGCAGCCCCGTCAACGCCAGCTGGTAGACGGCGGCGTGCGCGTCGGCGACCTCGATGACGGACTTCGCCGCATCGACGATGCGGTACCACAGCACGGCGTTGACCTTGATCGTGACGCTGTCGCGGGTGATGGTCTCCTGCTGCTCGGCGGAGACCGTCAGGGTGCGCACGTCGATCGTCCGCGCGCGCTCGATGCCCAGCGGGACGATCCAGTACAGCCCCGGCCCGCGCAGGCCGACATAGCGCCCGAGGCGCAGGATCACGCCGCGCTGGTACTCCTGCGCGATGCGCAGGCCCGACAGCAGGATGGCGATGAGAACGATGATCGCGATGAGCATGATGGAACCTCGATGAGGGTGCCGGCCGGCAAGGCGCCGGCTTCGAACCAGGAGCCGCCAGTGTGGCCGATGCCGCGTCAGGAAGGCATAAGGAACCGCTCGCTCCGACGACAATGCGCCGATGACCGAACCCGACTCGACCGGCACCGGCCCGCTGGCCGCCGCCCACCGCTGGATCGCCGTCCTCGTGCTGGGCTTCGCCTCCGGCCTGCCGCTGGCGCTCACCGGGCTGGCGATGCAGGCCTGGCTCACGATGGACGGCCTCGACTTCGCGGCGATCGGCTTCCTCACGCTGATCGGCATCCCGTACACGTTCAAGTTCCTGTGGGCGCCGCTGATGGATCGCGTCGACCTGCCGCTGCTCGGGCGCCGCCGCGGCTGGGTCGTCTTCACGCAGGTGCTGCTGGCCATCTGCCTGTTCACGCTGGCCGACATCTCGCCGCACTACGCGCTGCCGCTGTTCGCGGCGCTGGGCGTGGGCACGGCGTTCGTGAGCGCGTCGCAGGACATCGTCGTCGACGCCTACCGCGTCGACCTGCTGCCGGCGCGCGAGCGCGGCATCGGCGCGTCGCTGTTCGTGATGGGCTACCGCATCGCGATGATCCTGTCCGGCGGCGTGGCGCTGATCTGGACGGACACGGTCGACGGCGTGGGCATGAGCTGGCCCGCGGTCTACCGGCTGATGGCCGTGATCATGCTGGGCCTGGCGGTGTTCTCGGCGCTCGCGCTGCCGCGCCTGGCGCAGCCGCCCGCGCGCGTGCGCGACGCGTCGCGCGGGCCGATCCGGCAGGATCTGGTCGGCTTCCTCGCGGTGCTGGTGGCGGTGGCCATCGGCGTGGTGCTGACGCAGCGCTTCGGCACGGCGATCGCGGGCTGGATGCTGTCGCCGTGGTTCGGCGACGCCGTCCCCAAGGGCTCGCTGCAGGCCAGGTGGATCGACCTGCTCGCGCTGCTGCTGGGCCTGGCCGTGACGTTCCCGCTCGCCGGCTTCGCGGCGCGGCGCGCGCGCTTCCAGACGCTGCTGTCCGGGCTCGATTCGTACTTCAGCCAGCCGCGCGCCTGGAGCTTCCTGGGCTTCATCGTGTTCTACAAGCTGACCGACGCCTTCCAGCTGTCGCTGCTCACGCCGTTCCTGCTCAAGGGCATGGCGTTCGGGCCGGCGGAGGTGGGCGTCGTCAACAAGCTGATCGGCCTGCTGCTGACGGTGCTCGGCGCTCTGCTGGGCGGGCTCGTGATGCTGCGCGTGCGGCTGGTGTGGTCGCTGCTGTTCTTCGGGCTGCTGCAGATGTCCAGCAGCCTCGCGTTCTGGTGGCTGGCGGTGCACGGCAAGGGCCAGTTGCCGGGGCTGATGATTCCCGCGTTCGATTTCGGCTTCGTCAAGCTGGTGCATCCGACGCTGGTCGACGGCGGCCTGTTGATGGCCGTGGCCAGCGAGAATCTCGCCAGCGGCATGGGCACCGCGGCCTTCCTCGCGTTCCTCATGAGCCTGACCAACGAGCGCTTCAGCGCCACGCAGTTCGCGCTGCTGTCGGCGTTCCAGTCGGTGGGCCGCGTGTGGATCGGGCCGCTCGCGGGCGTGCTGGCCGAGGCCATCGGCTGGCCGGCGTTCTTCCTGGTCGCCATCGCGATGGGGGTGCCGTCGCTGGTCTGGCTGCGGGCGCTCTGGAAGCCGATCGATGCACTGGACGTGCGCTGAGCGGGGAACTCCCTTGAATCGCGCGGAGTCGCAATCATCTGCAGTCCCGGACAACCCGACCCGATCTTGAACACACGCCGTTTCGATCCGCCCGCCGACCCTGCGCGCCGCCGCCTGCTGAAGACGGCCGGCGGCGCCACGCTGCTGGCGCTGCCCGGCGCCGCGGCGCTGGCCCAGCAGCGCGAAGGCGTGCCGGTGGGCCCGCGCTCGACCTTCGAGTCGCTGGTGCCGGCCGCCGAGATCGAGGCCGAGGCCGCGCGCGGCTATCACGAGATGCTGGCCCAGGCGCGTGCGCAGCATCGCCTGGCCCAGCCCGAGAACGTGCAGCTGCGCCGGCTGGTGATGATCTCGCAGCGGTTGCGCCCGTTCGCCGCCATGTGGAACGAGCGCGCGATCGGCTGGCAGTGGGAGGTCAACCTGATCAACTCGCCGCAGATCAACGCGTTCTGCATGCCGGGCGGCAAGATCGCGTTCTACTGGGGCATCCTGGCCAAGCTGCAGCTGTCCGACGACGAGGTCGCCATGGTGATGGGACACGAGATGACCCACGCGCTGCGCGAGCACGGCCGCGCGCAGATCGGCAAGCAGGTGGCCACGCAGGGCACGATCGCGCTGCTGGCGGGGCTGTTCGGATGGAGCAACGCCAGCCGCCAGGTGGCGGGCGTGGGCGGGCGGCTGCTGTCGCTGAAGTACAGCCGCGACGACGAGACCGAGGCCGACCTGATCGGCCTGGAACTCGCCGCGCGCGCCGGCTACATGCCGCAGGCCGCGATCTCGCTGTGGCGCAAGATGGAAGCCGCCAGCCGCGGCGCGCCGCCGGCGTTCCTGTCGGACCATCCGTCCAATCCGGACCGCCTGCGCACGATCGCGGCCAACATCCCGCGGGTGCAGGGCCTGTACGCGCGGGCTCCCAAGCCCGATGTGCGCTTCGGGCCGCCGCTGGCCGGTTGAAGCCGGTCTCATTTTCGGCAAGGACGGGTTCCAGCGAGCTTGTGTGCGGTACCGCACGCAGCGCCCACAGGCGGCGCGTTCACGGTGCATGGCCTTGCTTCAAGCCGTCTCCCCGCTCGACATTGGGGGGACGTGCCGGGGGAGGTATGTGCGTTGCCCCTGTTGGGCGTGACCTGGGTGCTCCCGCGCTCGGGGTCCGATAAATCCTGTCGCATGGGGCGGCGGACCAAACTTTTCGGAGTACCAGCAATGACTTCCCAACACGACCAAACGGGCCGTTCCGGCCAACACAACCAGGCTGGCGCGCAAGGCCAGCAAGGTGGCCAACCGAGCGGCGGACGCGGTTTCGCCGGCATGGATCGCGAGCGCCAGCGCGAGATCGCCAGCCAGGGCGGCCGCGCGGCGCACGCCAGCGGCAACGCGCACCAGTTCACCTCGGAAGAGGCGCGCGCCGCCGGTTCCAAGCGCCACGCGAACAATGCGTCGCGCAACGCCGCGGCCAACGCCAACGCGTCCAAGGGCGACTCCTCGCTGAGCTGATGCCCCGGCCGTCGGTCCGCTTCGGGCGGGCCGATCGCCCTGGATTGCGGCAAACGCTACCGCAAGGCGTGGGCTTCGCTCACGCTTTGCCATTGGTGGGAAGCGCATCCTGCGAGCTGCCGTCGTGAGGAAGCGTAAAGTCCGCGCCCGGCGCGGGGCGGTCGATCGACGGGACGCCGTCACCGCCCGTGCTTATGATTGCGCGATGCACATCGCCCTGATCGCGCACGACGCCAAGAAAGACCTGATGGTCACGCTCGCCCGTGACTTCGCCCCGTTCCTGTCCCGCTGCCACGTGATGGCCACCGGCACCACCGGCTCGCGCCTGATCGCCGAGGCCGGCCTCGAGGTGGAGCGGCTGCTGAGCGGCCCGCTGGGCGGCGACCTGCAGATCGGCGCGCGCCTGGCCGAAGGCCGGGTCGACGCGGTGATCTTCCTGCGCGACCCGATGACGCCGCAGCCGCACGAGCCCGACATCAACGCCCTGGTGCGGGCGTGCGACGTCCACGACGTCGTCTGCGCCACCAACGAGTCCAGCGCACGCCACGTGATGAAGGCGCTGGCCGCGGAGCTCGACGCGCAGCAGGATCGCTGACCGGCGCCGCCCGCGCGCGCGGGCCGGCGGATGCGCCACAATCGTCTGCACGAACAACCTCGGCCAGCCTGCCCGCCCGCGCGGCGCGCCGTCGCGAAAGGAATCGATGCGCACGATCCAGTCCGTCCTGTGGAGCGCCCGCCTGGGCATCGCGCTGGCCACGCTTTTCGTCGCGGCCTGTGGTGGCGACGGCGGCAGCGACGGCAGCGGCGCCAGCACGAGCCAGTACCTCGATCCGAACCACTATTCGGCGGCGGCTGGCGCGTCGTTGTCCTCGCCCAACGAGACGACCGCCGTCACGCACGCCTCGCTGACCCTGGCCGGCACCGCGATCGCCTACACGGCCACGGCGGGCCACCTGTCGGCGCTCGATTCGAGCGGGTCGCCCGAGGCCTCGATCTTCTACGTCGCCTACAGCGCCGACGGCGCCGCGGCGGCCACGCGGCCCGTCACGTTCTTCTTCAACGGCGGCCCGGGTTCGGCCAGCGCGTGGCTGCACCTGGGCTCGTTCGCGCCCAAGCGCCTGGTCACCGGCGCGCCGGCCACCACCTTGACGGTGCCGTTCGCGTACGTCGACAACAACGAGAGCCTGATCGATACCACCGACATGGTGTTCGTCGACGCGGTGGGCACCGGCCTGTCCGAGGCGATCGCGCCGCACACCAACCAGACCTACTGGGGCGTCGACGTCGACGCGGCCGTGCTGCGCGATTTCATCCAGCGCTGGCTGACGGTCAACGGCCGAACGGCGTCGCCGCTGTTCCTGTACGGCGAGTCCTACGGCACCACGCGCGTGCCGGTGCTGACGCGCCTGCTCGAGACCGCCGGCCAGCGCGTGCATGGCGTGGTGGAGCAGTCGACCATCGTCGACTACAACAGCAACTGCTCGGTCACCGGCGGCAAGCCGACAGTCAACTGCGCCGGCTTCCTGCCCACCTATGCGGCGGTGGGCGACTACTGGCACCTCGCGACGGGCGGGACTTCCGACCTCGATACCGACATCGCCACCGTGCGCAGCTACGCCGACGCCACCTACGAACCCGACGCCGCCGCCTGGCTCGCCACCGGCACGCTGCCGCCGGCCAGCCACGTCGCGGCGCTGGTCGCCTTCACCGGCCTGTCCACGGCGACCTGGGACACGCAGTTCGACATGGACTACGACACTTTCCGCCACCACCTGATCGCCAACACCGTGCTGGGCGTCTACGACGGCCGCATGTCGGCGGCCGTGGGCTCGGCGCTCGATTCGCAGGACGACCCGTCCGACACCTTCCTCGAGCCCGGCTTCCAGGCCGGGATGAACGCGGTGCTGCCGCTGCTCGGCTTCACGAATCCGACCCCCTACGTGATGACCAGCGACGCGATCGACACCTGGAACTTCTCGCACGGCGGCCGTTCGCTGCCCGACGTCGTGCCCGACCTCGGCACCGCGATCACCCTCGATCCGTCGCTGAAGATCCTGTTCCTCGGCGGCGAGCACGACCTGATCACGCCGTTCCACCAGACCGAACTCGACGTCGCGCGGCTGAGCAGCGATTCGCCGGTCGCCCTGCAGTTCTTTCCGGGCGGCCACATGACCTACCTCGACGACAGCACGCGCCCGCTGATGAAGGCGCGCCTGGCCGCGTTCTACGCCTCGGCGACCGGAGCCCAATGATGCGCAACGCCTTCGCCTTCTCGATGCTGCTGGCCGCCGGCGCCGCGCTGCAGGCCGCGCCGCGCCTCGATCCCGGCGCGCCGCCGGCCTCGGCCCAACAGGCCGCGCGGGCCGAGAACCGCGTGCGTCCGGCCTCGGTCGGCGCGGTGCTCGATGCCGATGCCGAGCGGCACCTGCGCGACAGCTTCGACGCCGCCGACACCGCGCACCTCGGCACGCTCTCGCGCGCCGAGGCGCAGGCCGGCGGCTTCGGCTGGATCGCCAACCACTTCGACGCGATCGACACGCAGCACGCGGGCCGCGTGAGCTTCGACGACGTCAAGCGCTACCTGAAATCGCGCGGCGCGAACAGCGCCAAGGGCGCCGCGACGCAGTAGCTCAGCCCGGCACCGTCTCTGCGGGCTGCAGGGCGAGAGCTGCTGCCGCTGCCGTTGCCTCCGCTGCGCGCGCCGCGATCCATGGCAGCACCTCGTGCGCGCGCATCGGCCTGGCGAACAGGTAGCCCTGCAGCTCGTCGCAGGCCAGGCCGACGAGCACGTCGCGCTGGCCGGCCGTCTCGACGCCTTCGGCGACGACGCCCAGCCCGAGGTCGTGCGCGAGGTGGACCACGGCCGAGACGATGGCGCGCGCGTCGCTGCTGGTCTCCAGGTCCATCACGAAGCTGCGGTCGATCTTGAGCTGGCGCGCCGGCAGGCGGCGCAGGTAGCTGAGGCTGGAATAGCCGGTGCCGAAGTCGTCGATCGACAACAGCACACCGATGTGCGCGAGGCCGCTGAACGCCGCCTGCGTGGCCTTGACGTCGCCCATCGCCACCGATTCGGTGATCTCGCACAGCAGCTGGTCGGCGTCGATGTGGTGGCGCAGCAGGGCCTGCTCGATGCGCTCGACCAGGTCGGCCTCGCGCAGCTGGTGCACCGACAGGTTGATCGCGACGTTCATGCGATGGCCCTGGGCGGACCAGGCCTCGACCTGCCGGCACGCCTCGTCGATCACCCAGTTGCCCAGCTTGCCGATCAGCCCGAAGCGTTCGGCCAGCGGAATGAAGACGGCCGGGCTGACGAAGCCGTGCTCCGGATGGATCCAGCGCAGCAAGGCCTCGACGCCGTGCGTCTGCCCGTTGCGGCCGTCGACCTTGGGCTGGTAGTGCAGCGCCAGCTGGTTGTTCTCGATGGCGAAGCGCAGGTCGTTCTGCAGGCCCAGCATCTCGGGGCGCGGGCCTTCGAGGCGCTCCTCGAAGTGCGCCCAGGTGTTGCCGCCGGCGCGCTTGGCCTCGCCCATCGCCGCGTCGGCATGCGCGACCAGGCGCTCGCGCGGGCCGTGTTCCGGATAGGTCGCGATGCCCACCGAGCACGAGATCTGGATCGATCGCACGGAGGTCGGGATCGGCTGGCCGATCGCCTCGACGATGCGCCGCGCCGCGATCACCGGGTCGACCAGCGCGGTCTCGCATTCCATGAGCATCACGAACTCGTCGCCGCCCAGGCGCGCGACGGTGTCGCCCGCGCGCACGCTGGCGCGCAGGCGCGCGGCCACTTCCCTCAGCACGACGTCGCCCACCGCGTGGCCCAGCGCGTCGTTGACCGGCTTGAAGCCGTCGAGGTCGATGAACAGCACGACGACCTTGGCGCCGTCGCGCCCTTCGGCCACCGCGGCGGCCAGGCGCTTGAGCGCCTTGGACAGCAGCTTGTCGAACAGCAGCCGGTTGGGCAGGCTGGTGAGCGGATCGCGCAGCGCGCGCTGGCGCAGCCGCTCGTTGGCGCTGCGCAGCCGCGCGTTGAGGCCCGAGGTGCGCGCGCGCATCCGCGTCTCGAACTGGCCGACCAGCAGCGTGACGCCGACCACGCCGACGCCGCAGGCCACGAGCAGCGCGCCGAGGTTGTGACCGGACAAGCCATCCTCGCTGAGGCAAGTCGACTCGCCCGCGAAGTTCGCTGCGGCCATGCCCACGTAGTGCATCGCGCAGATCAGCCCGCCCATCACGCCCGCGCTGGCGAGCTGGAAGCCCTTGCCGCGGCGCGTGTCGCGCACCAGGAAGAACGCCTCCAGCGCGGTCGCCGACGCGCACACCGCGATGACGCCGGTGGCGATCACGATCTGCCAGTTCCAGGCGATGCGGGGCGCCATGTCGAGCGCGGCGACGCCCAGGAAATGCATCGCGGCGAAGCCGGCGCCCACGACCAGCGCGGCCACCCACAGCCGCGGCCAGGCAAGCTTGTCGCGGCTGGCGGCGAACAGCGCCATGGCCGACGCGGCGACCGCCGCGACCCACGACAGCCCGGTCAGTCCGACGCCGAAGCCGATGGGGATGGTCAACGCCAGCGCGAGCAGCGCGGTGAAGTTGGCGGCCCACAGGCCACTGCCCATCGCCAGCGACCCGGCGATCCACCAGCGGGCGGCCAGCCGCTTGTCGGCGCCGCGCAGCCGCCGGCTCGCGTCGAGCGCGGCATGTCCCGCAAACCCGGCGATGAGCAGGGAGCAGGCAACCAGTTGCGCGTCGTGGGAGGTGGGCAGGTTGGGCACGGTGGCGTCTCCGGGATCGTGGCGCGGACCGGCGCCGGGGGATCCCAGGGAACGTCTTCGGCCGGTGCCGCCCGAACCTGATGGCTGTTACGCGCTCGTCAGGCAACCCTCCGCCTGACGGCTGCGGTGTGCGCGCCTTCGGGCGGCCGGGCGGCGCTCATAGGGCTACCCTCCGCCTGACGGCTGCGATGCGCGCGCCTTCGGGCGGCCGGGCGGCGCTCATAAGGCTACCCTCCGCCTGACGGCTGCGGTGTGCGCGCCTTCGGGCGGCCGGGCGG
>CAIMXF010000207.1 GCA_903845345.1 uncultured beta proteobacterium | reverse complement strand
GGCGGCGAGGACTTCGACCAGCGCATCATCGACTTCATCGTCTCCGAGTTCAAGAAGGAACAGGGCGTCGACCTGACCAAGGACGTGCTGGCGCTGCAACGCCTGAAGGAAGCCGCGGAAAAGGCCAAGATCGAACTCTCGAGCCAGACCCAGACCGATGTCAACCTGCCCTACATCACGGCCGACGCCTCGGGCCCGAAGCACCTGAACATCAAGCTGACGCGCGCCAAGCTCGAGTCGCTGGTCGAAGAGCTGATCGACCGCACGGTGGCGCCCTGCCAGACGGCCATCAAGGACGCCGGCGTCAAGCTGTCCGACATCGACGACATCATCCTGGTCGGCGGCATGACCCGCATGCCCAAGGTGCAGGACAAGGTCAAGGAGCTGTTCGGCAAGGAGCCGCGCAAGGACGTGAACCCTGACGAGGCCGTGGCCGTCGGCGCCGCCATCCAGGGCCAGGTGCTCTCGGGCGACCGCAAGGACGTGCTGCTGCTGGACGTCACCCCGCTGTCGCTGGGCATCGAGACGCTGGGTGGCGTGATGACCAAGATGATCAAGAAGAACACCACGATCCCCACCAAGTTCAGCCAGGTGTTCTCGACCGCCGACGACAACCAGCCGGCCGTCACGATCAAGGTCTACCAGGGCGAGCGCGAACTGGCCACGGGCAACAAGAGCCTGGGCGAGTTCAACCTCGAGGGCATCCCGCCGGCTGCGCGCGGCACGCCGCAGATCGAGGTGACCTTCGACATCGACGCCAACGGCATCCTGCACGTCGGCGCCAAGGACAAGGCCACCGGCAAGGAAAACAAGATCACCATCAAGGCGAACTCGGGCCTGACCGAGGACGAGATCCAGAAGATGGTGCGCGACGCCGAAGCCAACGCCGGCGAAGACGCCAAGAAGGTCGAGCTGGTGCAGGCCCGCAACCAGGGCGACGCGATGGTGCACTCGGTGCGCAAGAGCCTGTCGGAGCACGGCGAGAAGCTCGATGCGTCCGAGAAGGAAGCCATCGAGACCGCGCTGAAGGACGTCGAGGAAGCGATCAAGGGCGACGACAAGGCCGCGATCGAAGCCACGACCGAAGCGCTGATGACGGCCAGCCAGAAGCTGGGCGAGAAGGTCTACGCCGACCAGCAAGCAGCGCAGCAGGCCGCCGCCGGTGCGGCCGCCGGTGCGGGCGAGCACGCGCACGCCGCCGAGCCGCAGGCCGCACACGCGGCCGACGACAACGTGGTCGACGCCGATTTCAAGGAAGTCAAGAAGGGCTGAAGCTCGCCTTCGGCAACTGGCCGGTGACTTGCGGGAGCGCTGAACGCTCCAGCGGGCCGCCGGCCTTTCTCGCTGGATAAGCGCGATCCGGATGCGTTCTTCCACGCTTCCGGCGCATGCCCTGCCCGGTTCCACCGCGCCTGAAATGATAATTGCCCCATGAGCAAACGCGATTACTACGAAGTCCTCGGCCTGAAGAAGGGTGCGTCCGACGACGACATCAAGAAGGCCTATCGCAAGCTCGCGATGAAGCACCACCCCGACCGCAACCAGGGTGAAGGTGCCAAGGCGGCCGAGGAGAAATTCAAGGAGGCCAAGGAGGCCTACGAGATGCTCTCGGATCCGCAGAAGAAGGCGGCCTACGACCAGTACGGCCACGCCGGCGTCGATCCGAACATGGGCCACGGTGCGGGCGGTGAGGGTTTCGGCGGCTTCGCCGAGGCGTTCGGGGACATCTTCGGCGACATCTTCGGCGGCCAGGGCGGCCAGCGGCGCCCCGGCGGCGGCAAGCAGGTCTATCGCGGCAACGACCTCAGCTACGCGATGGAAATCACGCTCGAGGAGGCGGCCACCGGCAAGGACACGCAGATCCGCGTGCCGAGCTGGGAGAACTGCGAAACCTGCAAGGGCTCGGGCGCGAAGCCGGGCACCTCGCCCAAGACCTGCCCCACCTGCTCGGGCGCGGGCACGGTGCACATGCGCCAGGGCTTCTTCTCGATCCAGCAGACCTGCCCGAACTGCCACGGCACCGGCAAGATCATTCCCGAGCCCTGCCCCACCTGCTCGGGCCAGGGGCGCATCAAGAAGACGAAGACGCTGGAAGTCAAGATCCCGGCGGGCATCAACGAAGGCATGCGTATCCGCTCGTCGGGCAACGGCGAGCCGGGCCCCAACGGCGGGCCGCCCGGCGATCTCTACATCGAGATCCGCATCAGGCAGCACGACATCTTCGAGCGCGACGGCGACGACCTGCACTGCACGGTGCCGGTGCCGATGACGCAGGCCGCGCTCGGCGGCTCGATCGAGGTGCCCACGCTCACCGGCAAGGTGGAGATCGAGCTGCCCGAGGGCACGCAGCACGGCAAGACCTTCCGCCTGCGCGGCAAGGGCATCAAGGGCATCAGGTCGAGCTACCCGGGCGACCTGTACTGCCACATCACGCTCGAGACGCCGATCAAGCTCACCGAGCACCAGCGCAAGCTGCTCAAGGAACTGGACGAATCGCTGCGCAAGGGCGGCGACAAGCACTCGCCCAATTCGAAGAGCTGGACCGATCGGGTCAAGGACCTGTTCAAGTAAGCCGACAAAGCCGCCTCCGGGCGGCTTCTGCTTGCCCCGGTTCAGCCTGCGCCGGGCGAGCTTCAAGTTTCGGCGCCGTGCGGCCGATACCCCTCTGACGGGCGTCCCTCCGACGCTCAGCAATGGGTGAGTCGCTTCATGAAGAGTGTCCAGTCGGAGATGAAACCGCGCCTGCCAGCCGCCTTCGGCGGAGGCACGCCGGCGTTCGACCCGGACATCGTGAACTGCCGGGCGCTGGTGATCGACGCCAACCCGACCTCGCGCAGCATCCAGGCCGCGCAGCTGCGCGACCTCGGCGTGGGCACCATCGTGCAGTGCGGCCGCGTGCAGGACGCGCGGCGCCAGCTCGAGGCGCGCGAGTTCGACATCGTGCTGTGCGAGCAGGACTTCCACGGCGGCAACTACTCCGGACAGGACCTTCTCAACGACCTGCGCCGCGCCCAGTTGCTGCCCTTCTCCACGGTGTTCGTGATGGTGACGTCGGAGGCCAGCTATGCCGCCGTCGCCGAGGCGGCCGAATCGGCGCTCGACAGCTACCTGCTCAAGCCGCACACCGCACATGCGCTGTCGGAGCGTATCCAGCAGGCGCGCCATCGAAAGAAGATCCTCAAGGACATCTTCATCGCCATCGACGACGGCCAGTTCGACCTCGCCGCGCAGTTGTGCGTGCGCCGTTTCGAGGTCAAGGCCGCCTATTGGCTCTACGCCGCGCGCATCGGCGCCGAGCTGCTGCTGCGCCTGGGCAAGCACGACGAGGCACGCGGGATGTACGAGGCGGTGATCGCGACGCAGGCACTGCCATGGGCGCGGCTGGGCGTGGCGCGCGCCCAGATCGAAGCCGGCTCCTCGCCGGCGGGCAAGCGCACGCTGGAGAGCCTGATCGCCGACCAGCCCGGCTTCGCCGACGCCTACGACGTGATGGGCCGCGTGCAGGTCGACCAGGGCCAGTTCGCCGAGGCGCTGGCCACCTACCGCACCGCGACGCAGCTGACGCCGGGCTCGATCGCGCGCCTGCAACGGCAGGGCATGCTGGCCTTCTACCTTGGCGAGAACGCCGAGGCCAAGCAGGCGCTGGAGCGCGCGACGCTGCTGGGCATCAGCTCGAAGATGTTCGACTACCAGACCATCGTGCTGCTGGCGGTGACGCGCTTCACCGACCGCGACTCGAAGGGCCTGCAGCGCTGCCTCGACAACATGAACCATGCGCTGGAAAAGGCGCCCAAAAGCCCTCGACTGCAGCGCTTCACGAGCGTCATCACCATCTTCAACCTGATGCTGCAACGCCAGGTCGCGCAGGTGGTGGCCGAGATCCGCGCGATGGCCAGGGAAATCAAGGAGAGCAACTTCGACTTCGAGGCCGCCTCCAACATGGTGGCCATGCTGGCCTACCTGACGGCGGCCGAGCTGCAGCTGGACGCCGCCGAGGGCTGGATCGACACGCTCGCGCTGCGCTTCTGCACGACCCGCAGCCTGTCGGAGCTGCTGGCCCGCGCCGGGCAGGTGCACGAGCCCTTCGCCACGCGCATCCGCGAACAGCACAACGCCATCACGCACCTGGCCGAACAGGCGATGTCGCACAGCCTCGCTGGCGAGCCGAGGGCGGCCGCCAAGTCGCTGCTGAGCGCCGGCGCGCGCACGATGAACGGCAAGTTGATCGACATGGCGCGCATGGTGCTGCAACGCCACGCCGAGAAGATTCCCGACGCCGCCGACCTGCTGGGCATGGCCGACGAGCTGAAGCAGCGCTACTCCGGCGCTCCGCCGGTGGCGCCGCTGGCCGCCGACAGTGGTCGGCAATCGGGCGGACTGGTGCTGCGTGCCCGCGAGAAGGATGCCCCCGCGGGCGAGGCCGCCGATCCCGCCGCTGCGGTCGGCAAGCCGGCGGCCCCGGGCAATGCCGCATAGAACGGCCACGGCCGGCGCGCGACGGCCGCCTGTCGCGATGCGTGGTCGGGTGGATTCAAAACAGGCTCCCTTGTCTGTCGCCCGCTGGCGCGACGGCACGCGCCGGTGGGTCGGGCCGCACGAACTGCGTCATGTCCATCGAAATGCGCTCGCGGTTGAAGCCGAGCCGGGCTACCGCCAGGTTGAAGCGATCGCGCAGCATCCGCGCCCAGGTGCCGGTGCCGCGCATGCGTGTGCCGAAGGTGGCGTCGTAGTCCTTGCCGCCGCGCATGTCGCGCACCCGCGCCATCACGCGCGCCGCACGATCCGGGAAGTGGGTCTCCAGCCATTGCTGGAACAATGGGTTCACTTCCCATGGCAGCCGCACGACCGTCGTGAACGCGCTGCTGGCGCCGGCGTCGCGCGCGGCCGCGAGGATGCGCTCGAGTTCGGGCTCGTTGATGAACGGGATCATCGGCGACGCGCTCACGCCCACGTGCACGCCGGCGCGCGCGAGCGTCTCGATCGTGCGCAGCCGGCGATGCGGTGCCGCTGCGCGCGGCTCCATGATGCGCGACAGCTGGCTGTCCAGCGAGGTCACCGACATGTAGACCGCCGCGAGCCCGGCGCGTCCCATCTCGCCCACCAGGTCGAGGTCGCGCTCCACGCCCGAGGACTTGGTGACGATCGCGAAGCCGTGGCGCGTCTCGGCCAGCACCTCGATGACCGAGCGCGTGATGCCCAGCCGGCGCTCGATCGGCTGGTAGCCATCGGTGGCCGAGCCGATGTTGATGCAGGAAGGCTCGTAGCCGGGCTTGCTCAACGCCTCGCGCAGGCGCCCAGCGGCGTTCACCTTCGCGAGGATGCGCGTCTCGAAATCGAGGCCCGGCGACATGTTGAGATAGCTGTGCGTGGGCCGCGCGAAGCAGTAGATGCAGCCATGCTCGCAGCCGCGGTAGGGGTTGATCGCGACGTCGAAGCTGATGTCGGGCGAGTCGTTGGTGCTAAGGATGCGGCGAGAGTGTTCCTCGATGACGGTGGTATCGGGCGCCAGTTGTTCCTCGTCGGCCACCTGGTCGAGCGCGCCCCAGCCGTCGTCGATCGCCTCGCGGCCATCCTTCTCGAAGCGGTGCGCGATGGCCCAGGCCGTGCCGCGCCCCTTCAACACGGCTGCCGGGCCGGTAGCCCTGCCGGCGCTGGCGGCGGCCGGATCGACCACCCGGAATCCACCGCCGGCGGGCGCCAGCGGCAAGGGCGTGATCGGGATCGTGCGGCGTTCGGGAATACTGTCAATATATACAGTCTTTCGCCATCTCGCAACCGGACTCGGCAGTTGCCGCAGCGATGCCCCGGAACATCGATTGCCGCAGTCGTGCACTTGGACTCATCCATACCTCCCACCCCATCCGGCAGCCTGCCGTCACCGGGGCGACTGTTCCGCGACCGCCGCGCCTCGCCCCGTCCGGAACCCGCTGCCGTCCCGACGTCCGAGGCCGACCTCGCCGCGGCCGGCGCGCTGCGGCGCCATTGGCCGGAGTACGCCATCGAGGCCGTCTTCCTCGCGCTGTTCGTCCTCGCGGCGGGCGTCGCGTCGGCCTGGCTGCAGGCGTCCGGGGGCGCGGCGTCCGAGCTGGCCGTGCGCCGCCTCGCCGCGGGCATCGCGATGGGCATCGCGCTGGCCGCGATGATCTATTCGCCATGGGGCCGCCGCTCCGGCGCGCACCTCAACCCGGCGATCACGCTGGCCTACCTGCGACTCGGCAAGATCGGCCGCTGGGACGCCTGTTTCTACCTGCTCGCGCAGATCGGCGGCGCACTCGTGGCCGTGGCGCTCCTTCGCAGCGGCGCGCTGCTGCCCGCGGCGGCGTCGCCGTCGCTGCTGTCGGCATCGCTCGGCCGGAGAGACGACGCGATCGGGTTCATGGCGGAACTGGTGCTGTCGGGCACGGCGATGCTGCTGGTGCTCTACACCAGCAACCATGCCAGCTGGTTTCGCTGGACGGGCGCGCTGTACGGGGTGCTGATCATGCTGATCGTGGCCTGCGCGGCGCCGCTGTCGGGCTTCGGGATGAACCTGGCGCGGCTGCTGGCCGTGGACGTCTCGGGCGACACCGGCGCCATCCGGTGGCTCAACCTGCTGCCGCCGCTGCTGGGCATGCAACTGGCAGTCGAGGCCTATCGGCTGTTCACCGGCCGCTCGCAGGTGCTGTGCGCCAAGCTCGCGCACGACACGCACGTGTGCTGCATCTTCCGTTGCCAGCATCCGTACCGGACGCGCGCGCTGGCGATGGAATCGATCCGGCGACGCGCCAAGCGGCGCGACTGATCGGCCGCCGCGCACGGCGTTGTCCGCAGCGGGCGCCGCGCGACACGCTCGCGGCATGCGCGCATCGGATGTGCTTCAGCTCAGGCGGGCAAGGCCACCGACGCGACGACGACGCTCGCGAAGCTGAGCCAGCATGCGGTGCAGAACAGGGCGTCCTGGACGTCGCGATCGTGGCGCACGCTGCGCAAGGCTTGCTGGAGGATCGAGTTCATGCAGGCAGTGTCCAGCGCTTGCGCGACGGCGTCGTGACAGCTTTCGACAACCGCGTGCCGGCTTGAACCGGTTCACGATCTCAAGCCAGGAATGCGCGGGAGAAGACGCACGAAGCGAACGGGGCGCGATGCGGCTCGTGCTTCAGTACTCGCGCAGCCCCTGGTAGTCCGGCGCCAGGTTCTCGAACTTCGTCCACTGCCGCAGAAATGCCAGCTTTGTCGTCCCGACCGGGCCATTCCGCTGCTTCGCGATGATGATCTCGGCGACGCCCGGCTCCTTCGTCTCCTTGTTGTAGTACTCGTCGCGGTAGATGAACATGATATTTATTAAGCTGAAATCCCAAGACCTGCGACATTTTTAAGCAACCGATAGAGGAATTGATCGAATCGCAATTTCTGCGCTTGGGACGCACACACGCGCCCGCAACTGCTGAGCGAGCCGAGTACCCTATCTCGCGCCGAGCTGTCGCTATGCCACACGCAAGGGGCGTCCGTGGGGGCCGACAGCCGTGCCTGCAAAGCATTTACAGCGCAATTTGTATCGATCGCACCATCCACGGCCCCGGAACCTCGCGCCCCCCAAGTCAGAGATCACCGGGCCACAGACACAGCACCGTGCTTGGATACAGTACCCGGTATGAATCCGCACTACAACGACGCGCAGGTCAACGAGTACGCCAAGTCCCGCAACATCGCACCAGGCACCCTACTCTGGGCGTCAGATGTTCCGTTGACTGAAGATGCGTTCCGGGCCGGCGCGAAAAACAACGCCGCCGCAGACTACCTGCGCTTCTTCGATCTCAGGACTGACACTGAACGAAGCGGACGAATTCCGGCCGAGGAAGCTGCCGACTGGGTGGTCAACCCGGGCCAAGGGATCTCGCTGTTCATCAAGCAAATGCTGACCGAGGGCTTGGTTCACGTCGGGACGCACGGCGCACCCGGTACCCCGCCCAAGGCGGATCTCAAGAAGCAGTACGATCCGTTCAAAGAACGGTTTTGGTGGCGGATCGAGAAAGGCCTGATGCTTCCCGCGGCCTTCAACTAGTCTTCGATGGTGAGCCCCCAGGACATTGCACCCTGACCGTAGAGCGCGCGATGACGCTACAGGCATTTCTCGCGCTCGTATCGCTCGTGCATTTCGAGAGTATGGGCACCGACTACTACGGCGTCCTCAAGTGATCCGCACCATGCACCGCAAACCTCGTACCATTGAACTGACACCCCTCCAGATTGCACAAACGCTGGTGGCGTTGCGCAGGCACATCGCAGCACTGAACAAGCAGGAAGACGAAGATCCACAGGGCGACGAAGTGCATGACATCTTGGTCGCCGAGAGCGTGGTCAAGGCGCTCAGGTCAGCGGGAGCCGCGGCCGACAGCGACGACTACCCAGAGTCTGGCCAGCCTGATTGAGCGCGGCGAGCAAGCTGCGCCTGAAATGGCGACTAGAACGTGAATTTGGCGCATACCGGCTTTCCACCGCAGCTACGATCGTTCATTCAATATCTCCGCGACCGCGACGCAATGAGCGTTCGGGGCAGCGGGAATCGGTTCAAACAATGCCGCCCCGCTCGCACGCGAGGAACCTAAGCTGGTAGATCTTCAGCATTGAGTAGTTCTTGGCGTACAGGGGCGTCATCAATTCAGCCATCCGCAGTGGATCGGTCACCTCCTCGATTCCATCTACTCGAAAAGTCGACCCACGTGGCAGAAAAGCTCCTGCTCCATGCCACCAAAGGTTGCGTCCATTTCCATATCCAGTGCCGGTGTCCCGATATCGCATTCGATGCACAACTTAGCGGCCGCGAGCCCTCGGGATGACGAGGAAAAGCGTCGCCGTATCGCGTACTCATCGCCGGCTGTCGACATATACGCTGGATACCGTAGCTCTTCGGCTTTGATGTGAGGAGCAAGGTATGCGTCTGGCATGGCTGGATAAAGATACGTCGCAGAAGTGAGCAACGAACCTCGAATCAGTCCATCCAACTCAGTCGCTTGCGCCTCCCACGCGTCGGGAAGTGCGCAACCCTGGCCCAGAGATGCATTCAGGAATTCGGCGAAGCAAAGCTGACCCAGAAAAGGGTTGTTGCCTTTGTAGAGTTTGAATACTGTCTTCTGGGCTTTGGCACATTCCATCGCCCTCCGCGTCCCTACTGGAGACACGTAGGCAGAGCCGTCTGAGACCCGTCACCCGCCCCGTCAGGCCGACCGTCTGTGAACGGGCCGACGGCATTCCCCTGACGGGGCTTGAATCCATCCGACGGGGCCTCTGACGGGCGCTACGTGCGTCGCAGCAAGAGGTGCTACCCAGGAAGAATTCTTCAAATCGGAGAAAGCACGATCTGCGGCCGACCAAGGCTAGCCGCGGCTCTTCTACGGCGTTTTCTTCCGTTCCCAACCTTCACGACCCACAAGGTTGGGAAAGGCTGCCTAAAAGATAGGCAGTTCGGCCACCTGGAATCAGTATTCGCCGGGCCCTTGATAGTCCGGCGCCAGGTTCTCGAACTTCGTCCACTGCCGCAGAAACGCCAGCTTTGTCGTCCCGACCGGGCCATTCCGCTGCTTCGCGATGATGATCTCGGCGACGCCGGGCTCCTTCGTCTCCTTGTTGTAGTACTCGTCGCGGTAGATGAACATGATGATGTCGGCGTCCTGCTCGATGGCGCCGGATTCGCGCAGGTCGGACATCATCGGGCGCTTGTCGGGACGCGTCTCCACGCTTCGATTCAGCTGCGACAGCGCGATCACCGGGCAGTTCAGTTCCTTGGCCAGCGCCTTCAGGCCCCGCGAGATCTCGCCGATCTCGGTGGCCCGGTTCTCGTTGTCGCTGCCCGAGCCGCTCATCAGCTGCAGGTAGTCGATCACGATCAGGCCCAGCTGACCGCACTGGCGCGCCTGGCGACGCGCGCGGGCACGCAGCTCGGGGCCGGTGAGCGCGGGCGTCTCGTCGATGAACACCGACGATTTCGACAGGCGTTCCACCGCTTCCGTCAGCCGGCCCCACTCGTCGTTGTCGAGGCGCCCCGTGCGCAGGTGCTGCTGGTCGATGCGGCCTTGCGAGCCGACCATCCGCAGCGCGAGCTGGGACGCGCCCATTTCCATCGAGAACACGACGACCGGCAGGCCTTCGTTGACGGACACGTTCTCGGCGATGTTCAGCGCGAACGCGGTCTTGCCCATCGACGGCCGTGCCGCCAGGATGATCAGGTCGCCCGGCTGCAGCCCCGCGGTGTTGCGGTCCATGTCGTAGAAGCCGGTGCGCACGCCGGTGACGTCCTCCGCGCCGTTCTCGGCCAGCTCGGTGACGCGGTCGATCAGTTGCACCGCGAGCACATCCATGCTCTGGAAGCCCTGCTTGTTGCGGTTGCCTTCCTCTCCGATCTTGAAGATCTTGCCTTCGGCCTCGTCGAGGATCTGCGTGACGGAGCGGCCCTGCGGATTGAACGCGTTGGTCGAGATCTCGTCGCTCGCGGAGATCAGCTTGCGCAGGATCGCGCGCTCGCGCACGATCTCCGCGTAGCGCCGCATGTTGGCCGCGCTGGGCACGCTCTGCGCGAGCGCGTTGAGGTATTGCAGGCCGCCCGAATCGGCGGCCTTGCCGGCCATCTGCAGGTGCTCGTAGACGGTGATGACGTCGGCCGGCTTGCTCGCGCCGATCAGCGCGCCGATCGCGCCGAAGATGATCTTGTGTTCGAAGCGGTAGAAGTCGGCCTCGGTGACGACGTCGGCCGCGCGATCCCACGCGCCGTTGTCGAGCAGCAGGCCGCCGAGCACGCTCTGCTCGGCCTCGATGGATTGCGGCGGCACGCGCAGCTTGGCGACGTCGTCGTCGCGGGTTTCGCCTCGGCTGGGCAGGGCGGAATCGAAGATGGTCGTCATGTGTCGTCGATCTTAAGGGCGCGCAGGAAATCGTCTGTGGACAAGCTTGTGGACAGCCTGGGGAGCTTGCAGGAACAAGTGAAAATTTCGGCGCGCCAATGAAAAAGGGCCGACCTGAGTCGACCCTTTCGAGTTGCAGGCGGGCACGAAGCCCGCGTGAACCTAGTCTTGCTCGGCAACCACTTGCACCGTGACGTCGACGACGACGTCCGTGTGCGCGGCGACGGCCACGGCGTGCTCGCCGACCGTCTTCAGCGGGCCGTTCGGCAGACGGATCTGCGACTTGGCCACGTCGAAACCGTTCTTGGTCAGGGCTTCGGCGATGTCCGCGTTGGTGACCGAACCGAACAGGCGACCGTCGACGCCGGCCTTCTGCGAGATGCGGACGGTCTTGCCGGCCAGCTTCTCGCCGAACGCCTGCGCGGTGGCCAGCTTCTCTGCGGCGGCCTTTTCGAGCTCGGCGCGCTTGTCTTCGAATTCCTTGATCGCGGTCGCGGTGGCGCGGCGCGCCATGCGGGTCGGGATCAGGAAGTTGCGGGCGTAGCCGTCCTTGACCTTGACGACGTCGCCCAGGTTACCGAGGTTGGCGACCTTTTCCAGCAGGATGATTTGCATGGTGGGTGTCTCCTCAGACGCGGTGTTGGTCGCTGTACGGCAGCAGGGCCAGGAAGCGGGCGCGCTTGATCGCGACCGTCAGCTGGCGCTGGTAGAACGCGCGGGTGCCCGTCAGGCGAGCCGGCGTGATCTTGCCGTTTTCACCGATGAAATCGCGCAGGACGTCGACGTCCTTGTAGTCGATGTGATCGACCTTGGCGACCGTGAAACGGCAGAAGCGCTTGCGGCGGAACAGCAGCGATTGCTGGTTGCGCTTCGGGCGCTTGTCCTTGGAAAAACGTGACTTCGGCGGGGGCATGTGATGACCTCTGAAATGTGATCCGATTGTTTGGAAATGGGAGAGACGTTTCCGTCAGGCCTCGACCTCGGTCACGTGGAAGACAAGCCCTTTCGCGTTGCGAGAGGGAGCGATGAAGCCGGCGTAGCTGGCGACCTGCCCGAGGGCCAGGGTCGCGATCTTTCGCGTGATTCCACCGATCGCCACCGCACGGATCGTCATGACGACCTTGCGCGGCTGCTTGTCTTCGAGCACCTCGGATTCGTGCTTCAGGCTCAGGTCGAGCGCTGGAAGTCCGGCCGGGGTGTACCGGGTCGCACCGCGTTCCACCAGTTCGGCAGAGAGAATCAATCGATTCATCGCTGCTGCTCAGCGGGCGTTCGCGGCAGTTGCCTTCAGGCCGTCGCCTCCTGCGACGATGCCGACTTGCGGGCTTCTTCCTTCTCCACGGCCTTCATCATGACGGACGGAGCGGTATCGGCCTTGTCGCGCAGCACCGTGAGGTGGCGCAGGACGGCATCGTTGAAGCGGAAGCCGGTTTCCAGCTCGGCCAGGGCTTCCTTGCCGCATTCGATGTTGATGCAGATGTAGTGAGCCTTGGCGAGCTTCTGGATCGTGTAGGCCAGCTGGCGGCGGCCCCAGTCTTCCAGTCGGACCACCTTGCCACCGGAGTTGGTGACGAGGGCCTTGTAGCGTTCCAGCATGGCCGGAACCTGTTCGCTTTGATCCGGATGGATCAGCAGAACGATTTCATAGTGACGCATGAACACTCCTTGTGGATCTCCAGCGAGCTGGAAGGAAGCCGCCCCGAAAGCGTCAACTACGGCATCCGGCGCCTGGAAAGGCGCCGAACACCCCCCGGGTGCGGCAAGGAAAGCCTGCGATCATAGCACAGGCGGGTCCCGACGGACGGTCTCGACCACCCGGCGGCGGCAAGGAGCTCCGGGCGCGGTGTCGGGCGCGCCGGCGTGGGTCGCGAGGTCGAGGCGCCAGCGCCGGCCGCGTTCGTCGGTGACGAGCAGCGCGCGGCCGTCGGGCGACGGCTTCATGTCGAAGATGAAGACGTCCTGCTTGTCGGCCTCCAGCTTGGCCGCGTAGACGATCGGATAGACCCTGGCCGTCCACAGCTCGGCGCCCGAGGCCGCGTCGCGCGCGACCACGATGCCGCCATTCTGGCCCAGGCCGCGCACCTTGCCGTCGGCGGGCGCCTCGTAGCGCACCGCGCCGATGACGACCGGGTCGACCGGCTCCGGCGCCGCGCGCTTCTTCGCGACGGGCGCCGCATCGGCAGGCCCCGGCAGCTTGCCGCAGGCGACGCCGAACACCAGGGCGGCGACGATCGCCAGCGCCGCCTGCCCGCCGCGCCCCCGCCTCACAGCGGCGTCACCTGGCGCGAGAACGGGTCGAGCGAGAAGCGCCGGCCACGGTCGTTCTCGGCGATCAGGCGCGAGCTGGCGGCGTCGAAATCGAGCGCGACGAGAAAGGAGTCCTGCTTGTCGGTCTCCATGTTGGGCCTGTAGTCGATCTTGTAGAGCTCCACCGTCCACAGCGTCTTGCCGCTGGCCACGTCGACGGCCGACACATGGCCGCCGTTCTGCGCGAAGCCCAGCGTCTTGCCCCAGTGCGGCGCCTCGTAGCGGGTCTTGCCGACGGTGACGGGCTCGACATCGTCGGGAGCGGCAATCTTCTTCAGGATCATGGGAAAGTCTCCGGCGCGGCGTTCAGCCCGTCTTGAGAAGCGTACCCGGACCCAGCACGCGGGTGCGATCCGACGCGGCCAGCATGCCGGCGAGGTCGACGCAGAAGTAGCCCCAGGAATCGGCGTTGCGGATCGCATGGCTGAAGGTGATGCCGGTCTTCGATGCATGCAGGCCGGTGTCGTCGTAGGCGAAGTCGTCGGTGCCGGCGACGCGGTGCGACAACTCGTGGACGATGGTCTCGACGCAGATCCAGACGCATCCGGTCGCGCCCCCGGCCGTCAGGAACGCGCCCTGCGCGTAGACCACGTTGAGCGTCTCGCTCGGGTCGACGAAGGCGTAGTCCTTCCACCCGCCGCCCGAGCGGTCGATCGGTCGATCGGTCGATCGGTCGATCGGTTCGTCCGAGAAGATCAGGTGGTTGGAGTTGCAGACGTTGGCGATCTTCTTGAAGCCGCTCAGCAGCTTGCGCGCGGCGACCTTCAGCTGCTCGTCCGTGGTGTTCGCGTCGGCGAACCAGGCGCGCAGCATCGCCATCGTCGACGCGTCGGGCGAAGCGCCGCGCTGGCCGTCGGGGATCGCCAGGATCTTCTTGCGCAGCTTCTCGAGGCCGGGCGCCGCCTTGGGATTGGGGCCGTGGCGGCCCAGCAGCGAGCCGACCTGGGCGTCCTTGGTCAGGAACTTCTGCCAGTCCTCGGCGAACTTGCCGCTGTCGAACACCTTGCGGCACGTCTTGTACGCCTGCGAAAACCGTTCCATCCGCCGCCCCCGTCGTGAGTTGCTGCGGAATCATGGGCAGCCTGCGGTCGCGCGGCGTGACGACGCCGCCCTCGACCCCGGGCTTGCCACGCAGCCGCACGACAACCCCGAAATGCGGACAGCCCGGCAATCCGGGCTGTCTTCAGGGGCTCGAAGCCTTACTTGCGAGCCGACAGCGCCGTCCAGGTCTCGACCACCGAGTCCGGATTCAGCGAGATCGACACGATGCCCTCGTCGGCCAGCCAGGCCGCGAAGTCGGGGTGGTCGCTGGGGCCCTGGCCGCAGATTCCGACGTACTTGCCCACCGAGCGGCAGGCGTTGATCGCGCGCGAGATCATCGCCTTGACGGCCGGGTCGCGCTCGTCGAAGTCCTCGGCGAGCTGGGCCAGGCCCGAGTCGCGATCGAGCCCCAGCGTCAGCTGGGTCAGGTCGTTGGAGCCGATCGACATGCCGTCGAAGTGCTCCAGGAACTGGTCGGCCAGGATCGCGTTGCTCGGCACCTCGCACATCATGATGATGCGCAGGCCGTCGGTTCCGCCGGCCGCGCCGCGCCTGAGGCCACGTTCGGCGAGCATCTCCACCACGCGCGAGGCCTGGCGCACGGTGCGCACGAACGGCACCATGATCTCGACGTTGGTGAGGCCCATGTCGTGGCGCACGCGCTTGAGCGCCTCGCACTCCATCGCGAAGGCGTCCTGGAACTCGCCGCTGATGTAGCGCGACGCGCCGCGGAAGCCCAGCATGGGGTTCTCTTCGTCCGGCTCGTAGCGCGAGCCGCCGATCAGCTTCTTGTACTCGTTGGACTTGAAGTCAGACAGGCGCACGATGACCGGCTTGGGCCAGAACGCGGCGGCGATCGTGGCGACGCCTTCGGCGAGCTTGTCGACATAGAACGCGCGCGGCGAGGCGTGGCCGCGCGCGACCGATTCGACCGCCTTCTTGAGGTCCGGATCGATGTTCGGATAGTCGAGGATCGCCTTCGGGTGGACGCCGATGTTGTTGTTGATGATGAACTCGAGGCGCGCCAGGCCGACGCCCGAATTGGGCAGCTGCGAGAAGTTGAACGCCAGCTGCGGGTTGCCCACGTTCATCATGATCTTGATCGCGCTGTACGGCATCTCGCCGCGCACCACTTCGCTGACCTCGGTCTCGAGCAGGCCGTCGTAGACGTAGCCGGTGTCGCCTTCCGAGCACACCACCGTCACCAGCG
>CAIMXF010000206.1 GCA_903845345.1 uncultured beta proteobacterium | reverse complement strand
GCGACGACCCCGTCGGGCCGGATCGCCGCGAGCGCCACCGCCGCGCCGCGCGCCCACGCGTGCAGCGCCGCCGGCAGCACGCTGCCGCCGGCATCGCCCGTCCCGGAGCTCGCGGACGCGACGCCAGGTGGGATGAGGCCCTCGGATGCGGACATGGCTTGCATTGGCTCGGCGACGAAACCGTTCGAGTCTAACGCCCGGCTTCGCGCGCGGGGGGCGTGCGGCGGCGTTTGACGCCACGCAGGCGGCGGAAAGGCCGCGCGCGCGAGAATGCGCAGGCGGCCCTCGCGAACTTTTCCGCCGCGGCGGCCTGGTTTCCAGTGTCTTCACCGTCCTTGCTCCTTTCGATACGCCCGCCCCATGTCCGATCCGAACGCCCTGATCCCGCCCCCGCTGACGCCGGTCGGCGCCGTCGATGCCGCCCTCATGGACACCGGCTTCGCCGTCGTCGGCCCGCAGGCCGTCGCGGCGCTGGTCGACGTGCCGGTCGAGGCGTTCGACGCCTGGCTGCCGTACTGGGATCGCCTGCCGCCGGACGCCTACCTGCTCGACGGCGGCAAGTACCGCCAGCGCCGCCACGCCACGTTCATCGTCGACGGCGACCAGGTGAGCGACGGGCCGCGACGGCCGCATTGGCAGCCGGTGGACTACAACGCGCTGCACGGCGGCATCGAGCGCCATTTCGAGCCGGTCGAGCCTGCCCTGGCCGCGGATCCGGCCTGGCGCCGCCTGCTGGTGGCGCTGGCCGCGCGCGCGTCGGCGCTCAAGGGCGCGCAACGCTGGTTCGTCGAGGCGCACCCGTTTCGCATCGCCACCGCCAACGGCATCGGCCGGCCGACGCCCGAGGGAGCGCATCGCGACGGCGTCGACCTGGTCAGCGTGACGCTGGTCGCGCGCCACGGCATCAAGGGCGGCGAGACGCGCGTGTTCCAGGCAGCCGCGAGCGCGGGGCTGCGCTTCACGCTGTCCGAGCCCTGGACGACCGTGCTGCTGGACGACGCCCGCGTGATCCACGAGACCACTCCGATCCAGCCGCGCAAGGCCGGCGAGCTCGGCTGGCGCGACACGCTGGTGCTGACGTTCCGCGCGAACGGGTTCCAGGGTCCGAAATAAAAGACGGCCCCGGAATCGCTCCCAGGGCCGTTCAAGACTTCGAGGCCGTTCAGCTCGAAGTTCGCTCAACTGGCGGCCTGGCAGGGCCGCCAAGGGGTCTACGAGCCAAGTCCCTGGTCGGATTCGGCCCGGATTTCCGCCAGGTCCACGGCACGAGACAATGGGGCGGTCACCATCGACTTCGGGAGGCCCATGTCCGATTCCACCGCGCCCATCGCCGACAAGGCAGGCGACAAGCCCAAGCTGACGCAGCGCGACGCCGTCGAGCGCCTGCTGCTGGCACCGCCGCAGCGCAGCACCGGCTCGATCAAGCTGGGCGGCAAGAAGCTGGACTACAAGGTCGAGGGCGCGTTCGTCCCGGTGGTCAACTCGTCGCAGACCGACAAGCGCGGCGAGCCCGAGGCCGCCGTGTTCACGACGGCCTACCAGCTCGAGCGCAAGTCCGGCGACACGAAGCCGCGGCCGGTCTGCTTCGCGTTCAACGGTGGGCCGGGCTCGGCGTCGATCTGGCTGCAGCTGGGCGCGCTGGGCCCGAAGCGGCTGCGCATCGCCAACGACGGCACCATGCTGCCGCCGCCGTACGAGGTGGAGGACAACCCGCTCAGCTGGTTCGAGCACTTCGACCTCGTGTTCATCGATCCGCCGCACACCGGCTACTCGATCACCGCGAGCGACGACGCGCGCAAGAAGATGCTGTCGGTCGACGGCGACGTGGCCTGCCTGACCGACGTGATCCGCACGTGGCTGTCGCGCCACCAGCGCTGGACCTCGCCCATCTACGTGGCCGGCGAGAGCTACGGCACGACGCGCGGCGCGGCGATCGCCGACAAGCTGGCGGAGCAGGGCGTGTCGCTGGCGGGGCTGATCCTGATCTCGTGCGCGATGGACCTGCAATCGATCGTGTTCGAGGCGCGCAACGACCTGCCGTATGCGCTGTTCCTGCCGGCGTTCGCGGGCGTCGCGCAATATCACGGCTGCCTGAAGGGGCCGCAATCGAAGTCGGCCGCTGCGGCGCGCGCGCTGGCCGCCGAGTTCGTCGAGTCCGACTACCTGCGCGTGCTGCATCGCGGCGCGAACGCCACGCACGACGAGCGCGCGCGGGCCGCCAAGCGCATCGGCGAGCTCACGGGCCTGTCGCCGACGCTGGTCGAGCATCGCAACCTGCGCATCGCCGACAACACCTTCTTCACCGAGCTGCTGCGCGACCGCGGCCAGATCGTCGGCCGCCTCGAGGCGCGCGTGGCCGGGCCGATGGGCCTGGCGCGCACGCACGAGTGGGACTTCGATCCCGGCATGGAGTCGCTGGTCGGCCCGTACACGATGGCCGGCATGGGCTACTTCATCGGCACGCTCGGCTTCGATCCGGCATGGCACTACGAGGTGCTGTCCATGGACACCAACAAGCACTGGAACTGGAACCGCGGCGAGAGCCAGGGCAACGCGTTCTGCAGCACCAGTCCCGACCTGTCGCGGGCGCTGCGCCGCAATCCGCACCTGAAGCTGTTCGTGGCCAGCGGGCACTTCGACCTCGGCACGCCGTCGACCGCCAGCGACTGGTCGCTCGCGCAGCTCGACATCCCCGCCGACGTGCGCACGCGCATCACCCACCAGTACTACGACGCGGGCCACATGATGTACACGCGCGACGAGGACCTG
>CAIMXF010000205.1 GCA_903845345.1 uncultured beta proteobacterium | reverse complement strand
TCATCAGCCGCATGGTCGACATCGTGATGATCCGCACCTTCGAGCAGACCAAGATCGAGAAGTTCGCGGCGCACTCGCGTGTGCCGGTCATCAACGGCCTGACCAACGAGTTCCACCCGTGCCAGATCCTGGCCGACCTGTTCACCTACATCGAGCAACGCGGCGCGATCGCGGGCAAGACGGTGGCGTGGGTGGGCGACGGCAACAACATGGCCAACACCTGGCTGCAGGCGGCCGACATCCTCGGCTTCACGCTGCACGTGAGCACCCCCAGCGGGTATGAGCTCGACCCGGCCGTGGCCGGCGTCAAGAACACGGCCTGCGTCAAGCTGTTCGACCACCCGCTGGACGCCTGCCGGGACGCCGACCTCGTCACCACCGACGTGTGGACGAGCATGGGCTACGAAGCCGAGAACGAGCGCCGCCTGGTCGACTTCGAGAAGTGGTGCGTCGACGCCGAGATGATGGCCGTCGCCCGGCCCGACGCGCTGTTCATGCACTGCCTGCCTGCGCACCGCGGCGAGGAAGTGACCGCGGAGGTCATCGACGGCCCGCAGTCGGTGGTGTGGGACGAGGCGGAGAACCGCATGCACGTGCAGAAGGCGCTCATGGAGTACCTGCTGCTGGGCAGGATCGGCGGCTGACCGCCCGGTCGAGGCGCGCGCCGCGCATCGAGCCGGCACGCCTCGCGGCACGCGCTGCCGACGACCTGCGTCCTCGACAGGAACGCAATCGTCGTCCCTTCGAAGAACGGCACCCACGCCGCCTCCTTGCCGCACTCCCGGTGGCGCATGCGCTGGCAGCGGCCGGCGCAGGTCTCGCTCATGGCGCATCGATTCCAGGCGCGTGCCGACGCGGGCTCGATCCGCCGCGCGCAGGCATGGCGAATGCCGCCAGCGCTCGCGGTTGAGCTCGCTGTCGGGCCCCGAAACCAAGGATCTCCCATGTCCAGGAACACCGGCTCCAATGCGAGCTCCGAGACGTCGTGGCTGAAGCTCTATGCGGCGGTCGCCGTGTTGCCGCTCGTGCTGACGGCCTGCGGCGGCGGTGGCGGCGGCGGTTCGCCCACCCCGGCGCCCACGCCGACGCCCACGCCGTCCCCGTCGCCCGCCGCGTCGCTGACGGTGACGTCCTCGGCGACGACGACGACGCCCGGCGGCGCCGCGATCACCCTGACCGCCACCGTCAGCAACAGCACCGCCACGCCCACGTGGACGCTGAGCGGCCCCGGCACCCTGAGCGCCGCGAGCGGCACCTCGATCACCTACACGCCGCCCGCGGCCGGCTCGCTGGATGCAAACGCGACTGCAATAGTTTCTGCCGCCCTCACCGGCGCCACCACGCAGACGGTCAACCTCACGGTGACCGTGCCCTCGACCACGGCGGGCCTGAACTGGACCAACGTCACGGCGACGTCGGCGGGCAACCTGCTCGGCGTCGACCATGACGATGGCCGGTTCGTGGCGGTGTCGGACACCGGCGCGGGCCTGGCGAGCACCGACGGCGCCACCTGGACGGCGATCACGCCGCTGACGTCGAACGTGTCGAGCGACCACCTGAAGGCCTACTCGATCGCCCACCTGGGCAACACCTTCGTGGCGGCCGGCGCGGCCTCGCCGTCGCCGTACACCACGTCCACCGGGGCGGTGGCCAGCAGCACCGATGGCCTGACCTGGACGATGGGCACGCTGCCCACCGGCGCCACGCCGATCCACGGCCTGATCGCCGGCACGCGGCTGGTGGGCCTGGGCGAGACCGGCCACCTGTACTTCAGCACCGACGGCGCGACCTGGTCGATCCTGACGACGATCTCCGGCCCCGGCACGCTGAACGCCGGCACCTACGGCGCCGGCCACTACCTCGCGGTGGGCGACAACGGCTACATCGCGCTCAGCGCGGACAGCATCGTGTGGCAGAGCGGCCAGGTGATCAAGAGCGGCACCACGGGCGTCAACCTGCACGGCGTCGCCTGGACCGGCACGCAGTTCGTCGCGGTCGGCGACAACGGGGCGATCAGCACGAGCCCGGACGGCATGGCGTGGTCGGCGCTGCAGACGTCGGCGATCACGGGCGCGCTGCGCTCGGTGTCGGTGTCGGGCACGGGCCTGATCGTGGTGGTCGGCGACAACGGCATCGAGACCAGCACCGACGGCGTCACCTGGACGGCGCGCAACGCCTCCGGCGCCGCGGCGCTGAACGGCGTCACCTACGCGGCCGGCGAGTTCGTCGCGGTGGGCGCGAGCAGCGCGATCAAGACGTCGGCCGGCAACTGACGTTCGCGCCCGGGATCACCGGCCCGCGGACGCGGCGATTCCGGTGTCGACATCCGCGTCCGTCAAGGTCTGCAGGAACGCGACGATGTCGTCGATGTCGCGGTCGTCCAGCCGCGGCCGGCCGCCCGGCAGCGGCTCGAACGGCACCTCGCGGTCGACGAACGCGGCCAGGTCGGCGGGCAGGTCGTCATACGCGTGCACGCTGCCGTCGGCGTTGCGCGGATACCAGCGGCCCGGATCGGTGTCGCGCGTGGCGTAGAACGCGACCGCGTCGCGCAGCGAATGCACCGCGCCGTTGTGGAAGAAGCTCGCGCGCAGCGCCACGTTGCGCAGTGTGGGCGTGCGAAAGCGTCCGCAGAAGCTCGGGTCGTCGGTGAGTCCGGCGCGGCCGGATCGACACAGTCCCAGGTCGGCCTCGGCGCCGCGTGCGCGCGACGCCACCGGTGCGACGGCCGCGGAGGCCGCGAGCGGCGGCAGATCCGCACGGCGCGGCACGGCCACGGCGATGAAGCCGGCATCGGTGAACAGCGGCGCGCGGCCGCTGCTGCTGCGCCGGCTGGGATGGCACGTGTCGCAGTTGCCTCGTTCGGGATCGCGGAACAGCGCGAGGCCGCGCAGCTGCGCAGGGGTGAGCGTCGCGCGGCCGGCGAGCCAGCGGTCGTAGCGGCTGTCGAACGGCGCGAACTCCGGCGCCTGCTCGAACACCTCGAACGCCAGCGCCATCCAGCGGACCGCCTGCTGCGGATCGGCCAGCACGTCGCGTCCCGGCGCGCTGAACGCGCGGCGAAACTCGGCCGCGTACGGCGCCGCCGCGAGACGCCTCGCGAGCGACGCCGCGTCGGCGTTGGCCATCTCGCGCTCGTCGAACAGCGGGATCAGCGCCTGCTCGCGCGCGGTGTCGGCGCGGCCGTCCCACATGAAGCCACCGGTGGGGCCGCCGTCGACGCCGTGGGTCTCCTCGTCGTCGATCGTGTGCTCGGCGAAGCGCCCCGCGAACTGCGCGTAGCGCAACGACGGGATCGCCCGCGTGCCGGCATGCGCGGGATCGCCGTCGGAAAACGGGCTGGGCGTGCGGGCGTCTGGGGCGAACGCTGCGGCCGGGTCGTGGCAGCTCGCGCATGACATCTTGCCGTTGGCCGACAGGCCCGGGTCGTCGAACATCGCGCGGCCCAGCGCCGTCAGCTGTTCGACGGTCGGGCGGCCGCCGTACGCGCGCGGCGCGGGCTCGACGGCCGGCGCGGCCGCGGCGCCCGACACGAGCGCCAGAAGCGCCGCCAGCGCCCACGCACGCGCCCGCCTCATGCGCGTCCGTGCGTCAGTGCGCGCGCAGGTCGAGCGCGGCGCCGAGGTCGCCCATCGCCGGCTGGCCGTTGGCCACCAGCGACGAGTCGCGCAGCTGCAGGCCCGGCAGCACCGGCAGCGACCAGCGATGCGTGATGAAGCGCGCGATGGAGCCGGTGTCGTACGGCGTGTGGTCGACGAAGCCGCGCTTGGCGAACGGCGAGATGATCACCGCCGGGATGCGCGTGCCCGGCCCGACCAGGTCGCCCTTCGGCGGCGCGACCTCGTCCCACTGCCCGCCGTTCTCGTCGTAGGTGACCACCACCAGCATGTGCGCCCATTGCGGGCTGGCCTGCAGCCTGGCGATGAGGTCGGCGATGTGAGCGTCGCCTTCGGCCATGCTGGCGTAGCCGGGGTGCTCGTTGTCCTTGCCGATGGGCTTGTAGAACGCCACCGGCGGCAGCTTGCCGGCGGCGGCGTCGGCCACCAGGTCGTCGTAGTCCTTCAGGTGGGCGGCGCGCTCGGCGGCGTGGGTCTTCGGGTCGAGGTTGGCGTAGTAGTTGAACGGCTGGTGATGCGCCTGGAAGTTGCCGGAGGCGGCGTCGTAGACCTTGGTGCGGTCGGCGACCGCGGCGTTCCAGCCGCCGGAGTACCACGTCCAGCCGACCTGCTTCGCGTCGAGCAGGTCGCCGATGGTGGCCAGCGTCTGCGGCGGCAGCGTGGTCGGCTCGAGCGGCGTCGCGTACAGGCCGGCGGCGTCGTCCGGAGTCGGCGGGTTGTAGCTGGGCTGGTACGGCGGCTGCATCGTGTTGATGCTGTGGAAGGTGCCGTCGCCGAGGTAGTCCTTGGGCGTCAGGTTGCCGCTCTTCCTGAACACCGGGGGGCCGGTGAGCGCCGACGGCGGCGAGTTGTCGGCCAGCGCGAGCTCCGGCGTGAACTTGCCGTCGGCGTCGGTCCGCAGGATCGTGATCGACGGATGCGCAGGGCTCTTGTCGGCGTCCGGGTACACCGGCATGCAGGCGCAGATCAGGTACTGGTGGTTCAGGTACGAGCCGCCGAACGCGCCCTGGAAGAAGCGGTCCGCCAGCGTGTAGTCGTGCGCGATCTTCCACAGCGCCGTGCGGCTGCCGTCGAAGTACCCCATCACGAGGCCCCCGGCGTCGCCCCAGGCGGCGAACTTGTCGTTGAGGCCGCCGTCGATCTGCATCTGGTTCTCGAAGAACCGGTGGTACAGGTCGCGCGTGACGATGGTGTTGGGCAGCGCCGGGCCGCCCCACGCGGGCGTCGGCGAGTCGATCTGGAACGGCGCGTTGGGCAGCACGTTGGTGGTCTGCGCCTGCGTGACCGTCACCGGCTGGCCGGCCGCGGTCAGCCCGCCCCAGGCCGGCGGCAGCTTGGCGAGGACCGTGCCGTCCCTGTCCTTCTGAGGCGCGTAGCCGACCGTGATGCCCTTCTTCTTCGCGTCCTTGGGCAGCGGCGAGGCGGTCGCGCCGGGGAAGTTCGCGAACAGGTTGTTGAAGCTGCGGTTCTCGGCGTAGATGACGACGACGTTGGCGATGCGGTCGAGGTCGAGCCGCGCTGCGAGCGCGGCGGCGAGGTCGTCCTTCCTGCCGGTGTCGGCGACGGCGGCGGCGATGCGGTCGATGACGGAGTTCTGCTCGGCGACGAGCTGTGCACGCTTCGCGGGATCGCTGATCGACAATGAATCGATCGCGCCGGGGTCCGTGCCTTTCCAGTCGGAGCCGGCATCGGACAGGCCGAGGACGCGTGCTCGCAACTGACGCTCGGCCTCGAACGCGGGCCCGCTCGTGGCAGCGCCCATCGCGTCGACGATCGCTTGCACCTCGGTCGACAGGGGTCCGACAGCGAACGGCCCCGCCCCCTCGCCAGCCGGAGCCCGCAGCACCAGCGCCTGCTTGACCGCCACCTTCGTGCCCGCCCCCGTGTCGACCAGGAAGCTGCCCTTGCCGACCTCCGCGACGATGACGCCGTTGCCCGCCAGCTTGAACTTGCCGTCCTTGTCCGAGAACACCGCCGGCTCGTTCGCGTCGCAGCGCGCATTGCCGTTGCGGTCGACGCAGACCTTGGCGTGCGCGTAGACCTTGCCGTCGACGCCCATCACGACGCCCGAGACGCCGGACGACTTGGCCCACGACGGCGCGGCGCCGGTCGCGAGAAAGGTCGCGGCGAGCGCGGCGGCCAACGGGTGCAGGTGCGGATGTCGGGACATGGAGGCTCTCGTGACCGAAGGTGGAGGTGGCGCCGCAGCGCCGCTGGGCAGGATTCTCGCGCCGAATCTGCGCCTGTTCAGCTGCAGGTGTCACCGAATGCGGGGTTTCCACCGCCCCTGGGCGAAGCGGGGCTTGCGTAATCCCGTACGGAGGCTGTCAGGGACTGCTGGCAACATGATCGGCGAGACTCATGATGCCCAGATGACCAAGATCGCGGTCGTGACCGACCTGCACGCCAACAAGGAAGCCGTCGAGGCCGTCTTCGCCCACGCCCGCGCGCAAGGCGCCACGGAGTGGGCCTTCCTGGGCGATTTCGTCGGGTATGGCGCCGACCCGGCGTGGGTGGTCGACCGGGTGCGCGAGATGGTCGAGGCCGGCGCCGCGGCCGTCTGCGGCAACCACGACGAGGCCGCCGTCATCGGCAGCACGCCGCAGATGCGCACCGAGGCGCGCATGGTCATCGACTGGACGCGGGCGCAGCTCGACCCCGGCCAGCTCGACTTCCTCGCCGCGCTGCCGTTCCAGGTACAGCGCGAGGATCGCCTGTACGTGCACGCCAACGCCTTCGCGCCGAGCCAGTGGGAATACGTGCAGGGCCGCGCCGACGCCGTGCGCTCGATCCACGCCACCAACGCCCACTACACGTTCTGCGGCCACGTGCACGAGCCCGCGCTCTACCACCTGGGCGCCACCGGCAAGGCCGGCGACTTCAAGCCGACGCCCGAGGTGACCATCCCGCTGCCCGGCTATCGCCAGTGGCTGGTGATCCCCGGCTCCGCCGGCCAGCCGCGCGACGGCAACCCCGCCGCCTGCTACGCGATGTTCGAGCCCGCGGCGCAGCGGATCACCTATCACCGTGTACCCTACGACCACGAGAGCGCCGCCGCGAAGATCCGCGCCGCGGGCCTGCCCGAACGGCTGGCGGCGCGCCTGGCCGAAGGAATCTGAGCGTGACCCAGCCGCCGAAGAAATCGAAGACGATGCCGCAGGGGTCGGGAACCGTGCGATCCAGCGGCACGTTCAACCCGGATGCCGGCGGCGGCACGCGTGGCGGCCGCGACTGGGTCGACATCGGCAGCATGGGTCCGCCGCTCGAAATGGGGGCGATCGTCGACGGCTTCCTGCTCGAGCAGCGCCTGCACCAGGGCGGCATGGCCAGCATGTGGCGCGTCAGCCGCGTCGATGCCGAGGGCAACCCGGCGCCGGTCGCCGACGAGCCGCCGCTGATCATGAAGGTGCCGCGCATCAAGGGCGGCGAGGATCCGGCCACGATCGTCGGCTACGAGGTCGAGCAGATGATCATGCCGGCGCTGACCGGCCAGCACGTGCCGCGCTACATCGCGCGCGGCGACTTCACGCGCCAGCCCTTCATCGTGATGGAGCACATCGCGGGCGACACGCTGCGCCCGCGCCTGGCCGAGGCGCCACTGGCGCTCGACGAGGTCGCCGAGATCGGCATCCGCGTGGCCACGGCGCTGCACGACCTGCACCGCCAGCACGTCGTCCATCTCGACATCAAGCCCAGCAACATCATGTTCCGCCCCGACGGCGCCGCCGTGCTCGTCGACTACGGGCTGTCGCGCCACGAGCACCTGCCCGACCTGCTGGAAGAAGAGTTCTCGCTGCCGATGGGCACCGGGCCGTACATGTCGCCCGAGCAGGTGCAGTTCATCCGCAACGATCCGCGCTCGGACCTGTTCGCGCTGGGCGTGATGCTGTACCACTTCACCACCGGCGAGCGGCCGTTCGGCGCGCCGACGTCGGTACGCGGGCTGCGCAAGCGGCTGTGGATCGACCCGGTGCCGCCGCGCGCGCTGCGTCCCGACTGTCCGCCGTGGCTGCAGGAGATCATCCTCAAGTGCCTCGAGGTGCAGCCCGCGAGGCGCTACCAGACGGCCGCGCAGCTCGCGCTGGACCTGCAGCAGCCCGAGAACATCGTGCTGACGCGGCGCGCCGAGCGCATGGTGCGCTCGAGCCAGTGGACGCGACTGAAGCGCTGGTTCTTCGCGCTCGGCGCCGAGCCGCAGGAGGCCGCGCCGTCGGCCACCGAGGTGCTGAACCGCAGCAGCATCATCATGGCCGCGGTGGACGTCGACAACGCGTCGCCCGAACTGCTCGATCGCTTGCGCGAGACGGTGCGCCGCATCGTGCTCACCGAGCCCGGCGCGCGGCTCGCCTGCGTCAGCGTGATGCGCATCGCGCGCATCGGCACCGACGCGCTCACCGACCACACGGGCAAGAGCCTGCACGTCAAGCAACTGGTCAGCCTGAAGCACTGGGCGCGGCCGATCAGCAAGGCGCTCAACCTCGAGGACGGCCGCCTCACCTTCCACGTTCTCGAGGCCCCCGACCCGGCCGACGCGCTGGTCGATTTCGCGCGCCGCAACCAGGCCGACCACATCGTGATGGGCGCGCGCGGCAACTCGCTGCTGCGACGCTACCTGGGCAGCGTGTCGTCGACGGTCGTGGCCGAATCGTTCTGCACGGTCACGGTGGTGCGGGCGAGCGCGCCGATCGAGACGGATGCGGGCAAGGCGCCACCGGAGACGCCGGATGACTTCGTGCCGTCGTGAGGGGTTGGGCGGGGGGTCGGGGTGTTTGGTCACTGGCGATATCGGCCATCAGCGGACTGTCGCGACTGGCAGGTTTGCGGCGTTGCAAATCGCGGTGCTCAACGTCGTTACACTCGATGGATGAGGAAGAGAGCCGTCGTAGTCACCGCCGCGGTTGCCACCGGGCTTCTCTGCAGCTGCGCAGCTGCTCGGAACCCCGTCGAAATTGGCGTGACCGACGAGAGCTTCCTCGTTCAAGGACGAACGCTGGAGACGAGAGATGAACTGGTCACGGCAATCCGCTCGTCCGGTGCAACAGCGTGTCGCGTCAGGCCAGGCCCGATGACCTCCTACAAGAGAGTTGAGATGGCGGTACTCGTCGTTCGGGATTCCGGTTGCAGCTCAGGCATCGTTGGCAGTGCCGAACCGTAACTCAGAACCGCTGATGTCGGCCACTAGCGGCCGGAGGTGAGTGTCAGCTTAGTGCAGAGCGCTGAGGAGGAAACATTGACATATCGGAACAAGCACGGCCTCACGCGCACAATAAGGGATGCAGTGAAGCGGGAAGTTCGCAAGCGCTGCGGCTTTGG
>CAIMXF010000204.1 GCA_903845345.1 uncultured beta proteobacterium | reverse complement strand
CTCACCGCGTTGCGTCCGCCTTCGAGCACCTGGATGAACAGGCGCCCGCTGTTGCACATGCACAGCGCGCCCGTGAGGCCCTCGCGCGCGTTGGTGGCGCGCGACTTGCGCAGGATGGCGGACAGTTCCTCGTTGTCGAGGTTGGTGGCCGCTCGGCTTGCGTACATCAGTCTTACCAGCATGTTGGCGCTCCCGGCGTTCAGGCGGTCTTCTTCGACAGCAGCGACAGGAACTCGCGGCGCAGGTGCGGATCCTTCAGGAAGGCGCCGCGCATCACGCTGTTGGTCATCGCGGAATCGAGATCCTTCACGCCGCGCCACTGCATGCAGAAATGGTCGGCCTCCATCACGATGGCCAGGCCGTCGGGCTTCACGCGTTCCTGCAGCACGTTGGCCAGCATGGTGACGGCCTCTTCCTGGATCTGCGGGCGCGTCATGATCCAGTCGACGATGCGCGAGTACTTCGACAGCCCGATCAGGTTCGAGTGCTCGTTGGGCAGCACGCCGATCCAGATGCGGCCGAGGATGGGGCACATGTGGTGCGAGCACGCGCTGCGCACCGAGATCGGCCCGACGATCATCAGCTCGTTCAGCCGCGAGACGTTGGGGAACTCGGTGACCGCCGGCATCGGCTGGTAGCGGCCGCGGAACACCTCGTCGACGAACATCTTGGCGACGCGCTTGGCGGTCTCCTGCGTGTTGTGGTCGCTGTCGGTGTCGATCACCAGCGCCCGCAGCACGGCCTGCATGTGCTGCGCGACCTCGGCCTTGAGCTCGTCGGTCTCGCCGGGGCGCACGTAGTCGGCGATGTTGTCGTTGGCGTGGAAGCGGCAGTCGGCGCCCACCAGCCGGTAGCGGATGCGCTCGGAGGCGGGCAGCGCGGCGAGGTCGGCCTCGCTGCGGATCAGCGTCAGCGAACGGGGCGGTGCGTCGCCGGCGTTGGGCGAGGACTCGGGCGGCGGGACGGGAGTGGGCATGGGGCGTCAGTCAGCGGGAACCGGAGCGCGCATTTTGCGCCGCCGCCCGCGATCGTGCGGCGCCGGGCGCCTTCCAGCCCTTTTTTCCGGCCGGAAATCCGCTGGCGCCGCGATTCGGTCGCGCCGTTCCGACACGTTTCGCTCCCGACATTGCGCGGATGCCCGGCAGCAAACCGGCCTGGGTAGACTGGCCGGGTGAATTCCGACAACAACACCCGCGCCTCGCCCGCCGGCCAGGCGCCGGCGCTGTCGCGCCTGCTCGAACACACGGCCGACGCCGTCCAGGCCGTGCGCGGCGGCCGCTCGCTCACCGAGGTGCTGGCCGCTTGCCCGGGCCCGCTGCGACCCGGCACGCAGGCGCTCTCGTTCCTGGTGCTGCGCCGGCTGGGCGCGGCGCAGGCCGTGCGGGCGATCCTCGCGCCGCGCACGCCGCCGCCGGCGGTCGAGGCGTTGCTGCTCAGTGCGCTGGCGCTGCTGTGGCCCGACGACGCGCCGCCCTACGCCGACCACACCCTGGTCGACCAGGCCGTCACCGCCGCCCGCAAGCGCGCACCGCAGTCGGCGTCGTTCCTCAACGCCGTGCTGCGCCGCTTCCTGCGCGAGCGCGAGGCACTGGTGGCCGCTGCGTTGAAGCAGCCCGTCGCCCGCTGGAACCATCCGCAATGGTGGATCGACCGCCTGAAGGCCGACTGGCCCGGGCAGTGGCAGGCCCTCCTCGCCGCCGCGCAGGAGCGTCCGCCGATGTGCCTGCGCGTGAACGTGCGCCAGTCCACCGGCGCGCAGTACCTGCAGAGGCTGGAGGAGGCCGGCCTGGCCGCGCGGCTCGTCGACGGCCAGACCATCGTGCTGGACGCGCCGGTGCCCGTCGATCGACTGCCCGGCTTCGCCGACGGCGCCGTCTCGGTGCAGGACGCCGCCGCGCAGCGTGCCGCCCCCTTGCTGGTCGGCGCCGGCCTGGCGCCCGGCGCGCGCGTGCTGGACGCCTGCGCCGCGCCCGGCGGCAAGACGGCCCACCTGCTGGAGTTGGCCGACCTCGACGTGCTGGCGCTCGACGCCGACCCGCAGCGCCTGGCGCGCGTGGACGACACGCTCGCCCGCCTGCGCCTGCCGGCGCGCACCCGCGCGGGCGACGGGCGCCGGCCGGCTGACTGGTGGGACGGCGAGCCCTTCGACGCCATCCTGCTCGACGCGCCCTGCAGCGCCGCGGGCATCGTGCGGCGCCATCCCGACATCCGCTGGCTGCGCCGGCCCGAGGACATCGCCGCGCTGGGCCGCGTCCAGGCCGAGCTGCTGGACGCGCTGTGGCCCACGCTGAAGCCCGGCGGCTGGCTGCTCTACGCCACCTGTTCGGTATTCCGGGCGGAGGG
>CAIMXF010000203.1 GCA_903845345.1 uncultured beta proteobacterium | reverse complement strand
TCGCGCGCTAGCACAAGGCGCTCTCGAGTTGCGTGCGGGTGGGGCACGGTGAGCGGGCGACGATCGTGCCAGAGTGGCCGGCGGATCCGGTCGACGCGGACTCTCGGACGGCGCCGTTGCATCGCCAGCATCCGTCGAAGGGCGCGTAACCCGGAGTTGCTTCTTGGCGTGCCGTCGTCGATCGCGCCCCGGGCTGGAACTCGCGGCGTGCCGTTGCGACGCCGGCGACCGGGCGGTCTATCTCGAACACTTCGCCTGGCGGTTCGGCTTGGCGCACCTGGTTGCGGTGCGCTGGCGCACAGACCGCGGCCATCGCGGCGCGCATGCTCAGGGGGATGCGGCGCCGCCTCGCGCGCCGCGCCTTTTCGGGAGTTCAGCCATGCCGCTCAGCCACGCCGTCGCCTGGATCGGGCACCTCGATGTGCACGTGATCCAGTTCGATGCGCAGCAGTCCGTCGACCAGCGCGTGAAGCATCGCGTGCACTTCACGCGCCAGCACGGCAACGAGGTGCGCGGCCAGCACGAGTTCTTCGGCGAGGTCTGCGAGGCGCTGATCGGCATCCGCTCGGTGCTGGTCGTGGGACACCACGAGCCGCAACTCGCCTTCCGTCAGTTCGTCTCGAAGCACCGGCCCGCGCTGGCGCTGCACATCGTCGGCTGGGAAACCATCGATCATCCGACCGAGCCCGAGGTGCTGAAGCTGGCACGCGAGTTCTTCGTGCGCCAGGGCGAGATGGTCGCCACGCCGCGCCTGCCCTGAGTCGCGTCAGGCGGCCCAGAAGCCGTCGGCCTTGCCGACGCGGCGCAGCAGGGATTCGCAGGCCTTGCGATCGGCGGCCAGACGCGCGGCGAGCCAGCGGCGGGCGAGCTTGACGTCCGTGCCGCCGTCGCCGTCGTCATCGAGCGCTTCCAGCCCGGAACGATGTTCGCTGTCGGCCGCGAAGGCGTCCTGGGCGACGCGGCAGCGCGCCAGGAAGGAATCGACCCGGCGCGCCTCGTAGAGCGGGCTGGCGAACGTCGCGAGGCGGGTCAGGTGATCGAGGTGCCGGCGCGCGCGGCGACGCTTCGAGGACGAGCGAAGGCGGCCGGCGTCGTCCGCGACGCTGTCCTGGCGCTCGACCAGCTCGGCGGCGAATCGCCTTCGCATCTGTTTCAGGGTTCCATGATCCGGCCTGAACAGCGGCGCCAGCGCGTGGCGGTACGCGAGGATGGCGAGCAGCGTGGACTGGAATTCGGGATCCTGCACGATGGCGGCCGGAGAGCGCGACGCCCGCGGATGCGACGGCCCGAGCGCATACCCCAGTCCGGCCGCGCGCATCTCCTGGATCAACGGTGCGCGCAGCGCCGTCGTGCCGTGGTGCGAGGCGAGTTCGTGCAGCGTCCGCTTGAGCACGGGATCCCAGGCCTCGTCGATGTCGCACGTCATCGGCGCGAGTTCGGCGATGGCGGTGCGCAGCCGTTCCAGGCCGCGCCGCAACTGGTCGATGACATGGCGGTCCGGCATGCCCTCGCCGACGACGCCGGCGTTCGCCAGGATCTGCGTCAGGCAGCTGTCGAGCGTCGCGCGAACGAAGCAGGCCCCGTCGGCGAACGGCGCCTCGGGCAGGGTCGCCGTCGTGGGGAAGCCCTCGGCATGACCGGCCGCCAGCCGCGCCCCGCGCTCGCCGTTCGATGCGATGCCGAGCCACAGTCCGTGCCGTGCCGCAAACTCCCGGGCGACCGCGAACAGCGCGGCGACGGGCCCCGAGACCAGCCTGGCTTCGAACTCCCGGAACGGCATCGACGCGCCGTCCGTCGTGATCATGGCGGTGACCTGTGCGATCTCGATGACGGCATCGTCCAGCGTCACCTCCCGCCGCAATCGCGCGGCGTCGATGGCGAACGACGCGAGCAGCGGCGACTCGTCATCGGCGTCGCCGAGGGCCGCACGCAAGGCGGCCCCGGCCTCCGTGCCCTCGTGCAGGTGCGGCAACCAGCCGGGCACCACGCCGCGACGCCGGGTTCCCAGATCGACTTCGTGCACGAGAAGCCGCGTGCTATCGGGGGTCGTCGCGATGGCCACCTGCACCCATTCGCTGCCGCGCTTGCACAGCGACACGAACACGCCGCTTGCCGCGAGCCGTCCGGCGGCGGTGTCGAAGCCGGTGGACAGGCAGCGCTGCGCGTTCGACGCCTCGGCGTGGATGGCCGCGGTCAGCGCGTCGACCTCGCGCGCCGGAACGGAGAAGCGGAGCACGAATTGCGATTCGGTCGCGTTCCCGATGATCTCGGCCACCGCCGCGGGCCTCGACCGGCGGCACCGCTGCGCGCCCTCGCGAGGAGCGGCCTGGACGACGTCGCGCCCGACTTCGGGGGAAGGCTTGCCTGAACGCCGTGCGGGATCGATTCTCATGCGACCACGGTGCGCTGCGATCCGGCCCGCGTCTGTACGTCAACGCACTGTCCAGGAAGCATTCCGGCGTCTGCGGGCCGCAGGCGGCAAGGACGTGGCGGCCCGAGCGGCGCGCAGGTCAGGCCGCTGGCGCGCGAATGCCCGGTGGCACGAACCCGTCTCCGGCCTTCAACGAACGCAGGCGACGTGGTGCAGCCGCGACGCATGGGTGGGCCGTTATGTGCGCTGCCGCACGGCACAGGCGGTCGCGATCGGTTACGTTGGACTCGTGGAGGCCGGTCTTGCCGACTGGCCGACCATCTCGCCGGAGGTTTCATGAAGCACGAATCGAAGTTGCGGTCCCTCGAGCCGTCACACCTGCCCAGCCCCGCGGCGCAGGAGACGCAGACGCCCAGGGCGAAGCGGGTCGCCGCTGGACGGCGGGGCCACTTCAAGGCGAGCGACATCGCATGAAACTTCTTCGGGACGAACAGGCCTATCGCCAGATCCTGGACGACTTCGTGGCCAGGCGGCAGGACGCGCGAGACTTCGTCCGGGGGTTCCGGACGCTGTGGGATGGCGATCGCGCCGACGGCGTGGCCGGCGTGCGGGAGATGCAACGCGGCGAGCCCGGATCGGCCGGCCTCTACGGCTTCCTCGACTCGGTCAGCGAGCTCTGCACGGCCTACATGCACTGCCTGCCGGCAGACGCCGGGTATCGCGTGAGCGAGGAGCAATTCCGCAAGGAGATCGGCGCGATGGCGAACGCCTGGCCGGATCCCTCGCGATCCGGGTACCCGCCGGGGCATTGGCGCGACGGGCGACATCATCTCTCCTGATCACGGTGGCGCGGCGTGTCCGCGCCTGGCGGGCGGCTTCCGGCCTAGGTGCTCGCCACGAGCGTGCGCCCGGGCAGGTCGAACCCGTTCGGCGGCACGACCGCCTCCTTCAGGGCGAGCGCGGCCAGCGCGCCCGCGGGATTGAGACTCTCCACCATGGAACTCGGCATGAGGATCGTCGCGCCGCGCTCCTTCGTCGTCTCGTAGATGATGTTCATCGCCCGCAACTGCAGCGCGATCGGATGGCCGGCATAGATCTCGGAGGCCTCGACGAACCTGCCGGCGATCGCCGCTTCGGCGGAGCCGAGGATCACGCGCGCCTGCTTCTCACGTTCGGCCTGGGCCTGGCGCGACATCGCATCCTGCAAGGCCACCGGAATGGCGACGTCGCGGATCTCGACCGAGCTGATGGAGATGCCCCAAGGCGCCGTCTTGAGCGCGATCTCGTTCTTCAGCTGCTCGTCGGCATCCTTGCGGTCCGAGAGCAGGGCAGCCAGCATCGACGAGCCGATCATCTCGCGCAGCGAGGTCTGCGCGACGCGATCGATGGCCTCCCGATAGTTCGTGATGGCGAGTGCGGCCTTCTCGGCGTCCTCCACGTGCCAGAAGATGATGGCGTCGACGTTGACGGGGACGGTGTCTCGCGTCAGCGCCTGCTCGGCATTGAAGGCGGTCGTCTGGATGCGGCCGTCGATCACGGCGATCACGCTGTCGATCACCGGGACGATGAAGAACAGTCCGGCGCCCTTGACGCCCTGGAGCTTGCCCAGCCGCAGCACGACGAACTTCTCCCACGCGTTCGCCATCTTGAGCGACATGCCGACCAGCGCTGCCAGCAGCAGGAACGGTACCGGAGCGAAGGGGCTCAGCCAGTAGCCGGATGCCAGGGCCGCGAGCATGCACAAGGCGACGAGGAACGATGCGATGGGATTCATGGCGAGGCCTTTCCGATGCGAAGCGGCATGGATTGCCGCCCACCGGAACATATCGGGTCGGCCCGGGGCGGGTCTGTGCGTCAGCGCACCGTCCCCAGTGGCGATGGCGCTAACCCGTCGAGTCGATGGGAAGGGGCCCGATGGCCCGCGCGAGCAGCTCCCTCAGCTGGTCCAGGCGAGCGGGCTTGGCGAGCCTTGCATCGAACGCGTCGCCTTCGGACTTCATGGGCTCGTCCCAATGGCGCAATGCGGAGAGCGACGCGATCGTTCCGGGCGGATGCGGGCCGGCTCGGATGAGGCGCGCGGCGGCGCATCCGTCCAGGAGCGGCATCTCGATGTCGAGGATCGCCAGGTCGGGCTCGAACGCGGCGCAGGCGGCGACCGCCTGCTGCCCATCGTAGGCCGCGACGGCGTCGTATCCCAGGGCGCCCAGGAGCGCGACGAGGGAGTCCGCCGCATCGCGGTTGTCGTCGGCGACGACGACGCTGCAGGTCGAACTCATGGGGACTCTCGTGGTGTGGGCGCGTTGCTTGGGCAATGCAGGCGCCCGGCGATGCTGCGTCTGCTCGCAGGACTTGCAGCGCGCGCGATTGTCCGGCCCGAGGATGCAGCGTCGTCGTCAACAAACGCGGCCCGGGATGCGTCGCACCACGAGGCGGCTGCGGTCGGGCTGCGCCTTGCGCGCGGCGAGGAGCGGGATCGTCGTCCAGGGTTCGCCTGCCGCAGTGCGCGCGTCGATCCCGTGCCGACCCGCTCGCTACCTGGCCGGCGCCCTGGCGGCGTGGGCCTGGCGCACGAGCGCCTTGACCGCCGCCGCCGGCGCCTCGGCCAGCGTGATCCGCAGGCCCACCACCTTGCCGCCCCACAGGAGCTTCGCGGCCCACGCCGGATACATGGCCAGCGCGCGCTCGCGGTCCTCTTCGCCGACGAACACGTGGATCACGTCCTCTTCCGGCGGCACGGTGACGAAGATCTTGCCGCGCACGCGGAACGACGAATACTGGTGATGCGGCTGTTCTGTCACGTCTTCCAGCGACAGCGCGCAGGTGCGGACGGTGGCGATCCTCATGGCGTGTCAGCGCGCCGCGGCGCGCGCGCCGGCCGCGTGCGCGAGCACGGCGGCGACGACCGGCGCGGTTGCGATGGCGAGCGAAGGCAGGCGAGAAGGCGATTTCATCGGCCGCAGCATAGGCTATCCGCGCGGCGTGCGCGACCCGGAGCAGCGCGACGACCGGCTGGCCGGCGAAGTGGCGGGTCGAGTTCTCGATGAAGCGGTCGACCCCCGGGAAGTCGCACCAGGCGGCCAGCGCCGCACCGCGCGCCCGGCCCGCGCAGGGCCATCGCGTGACCCGCCACGCAATCGTCATGGGTGCCCGCGCCGTTGGGCACGGCGACGCCGCGTGCCTTCGCGCGCGCGACCGCGATGTTCTCGTAGCCTCGACCAGCGCGCAGACCAGCGACGGCCCGGACATCGCGTCGATCTCGCTGGCGGTGAGTCCGATGGATCCGATGGTCAGCACCGCGACGATGCGAGATCCGTGATCGGCGATGGCCGCGCCGCGCAGCGCGGCGCGGGCGGCGAGAT
>CAIMXF010000202.1 GCA_903845345.1 uncultured beta proteobacterium | reverse complement strand
GCATGCCGCGGCCTTCATCGGCGACACGTTGTTCGCGCCCGACTACGGCAGCGCGCGCTGCGACTCCCCCGGCGGCGACGCGGGTGCGTTGTACCGTTCCATCCGGCGCCTGCTGAGCCTGCCCGGCGACACGCTGCTGTGCCTGTGCCACGACTACCCGCCCGACGGCCGCGAGGTGATCCTGGCCACGACGGTGGCCGAGCAGCGCGCAGCCAACATCCATGCGCACGACGGCGTCTCGGAGGCCGAGTTCGTCGCGATGCGCACGGCGCGCGACGCGACCCTCGCGATGCCGCAGTTGCTGCTGCCGTCGGTGCAGGTGAACATGCGCGGCGGCGCGCTGCCCGAGCCCGAGGCCAACGGCGTGCGCTACCTCAAGATCCCGCTCGACGCCCCCTGATGCTGCCCCTCTTCCTCGGCCTCCTGGTCGGCCTGCTGATGGCGCTCACCGGCGCGGGCGGTGGCATCCTGGCCGTGCCCCTGCTCGTGTTCGCGCTGCGCCTGCCGCTGGTCGCGGCGGCGCCCATCGGCCTGATCGCCGTGGGCCTGGGCGCCGCCGTCTCCGGCATGCTGGGCCTGCGCGACGGCATCGTGCGCTACCGCGCGGCGCTGTTGATGGGCGGCCTGGCGATGGGCGTCGCGCCGCTGGGCGTCGCGGCGGCGCGGCGCGTGCCCAACGCCCCGCTCACGATCGCGTTCGCCGCGGTGCTGGCGCTGGCGGCCGGCCGCATGTGGCAGCACGCACGCCATGCGTTGCATCCGGCCGCGGACGCGAACGCCGCGCGCGCCGCGCTGCCATGCGTGATCGACGCGCGCGACGGCCGCCTGGTGTGGACGCGCCCCTGCGCGCAGGCGCTCGCGTTCACCGGCGTGGTGGCGGGCCTCCTCAGCGGATTGCTGGGCGTGGGCGGCGGCTTCGTGATCGTGCCGGCGCTGACGCGCTTCACCGAACTGTCGGCGCGCAGCATCGTCGCGACCTCGCTGGCGGTGATCGCGCTCGGGTCGGTCGGCGGCGTGAGCGCGGCCGCGTGGAACGGCGCGATCGCGTGGGACATCGCGCTGCCGTTCGCGATCGGCTCGGTGATCGCGTCGCTGCTGGCGCGCGTCATCGCGAAGCACGTGGCGGGGCCGCGGTTGCAGCAGGGCTTCGCGGTGGTCAGCGCGTGCGTCGCGGTGCTGCTGCTCGCGCGCGGCGTGGGCTGGCTCGCGGTGCGCTAGTCAGTCCGCGTAGCGCAGCGGCAGGGCGGTGGTGAACTTCAGCTGCTCCATCGCGAAGCTGGAGCTGACGTCGAACAGCTGCGTGCCCGCGATCAGCCGCTTGTAGACGCCGTCGTAGGCAGCGATGTCGGGCACGACGATGCGCAGCAGGTAGTCGATGTCGCCGCTCATGCGGTAGAACTCGACCACCTCGGGGATCGAGTCGACGGTCGCGTGGAACCGGTCGAACCAGGCCTGCGTGTGCTGGCTCGTCTTGATGTTGACGAACACCGTCACGCCCACGTTGACCTTCTTCGGGTCGACCAGCGCGACATGGCCCGTGATGACTCCGGCCTCCTTCATGCGCTGCACGCGGCGCCAGCACGGCGTCGTCGACAGCTGCACCGCCGCGGCGAGTTCGGCGATCGGGGTGTCGCAGTCCAGCTGCAGCATCTCCAGCAGTCGGCGATCGATGGCATCCAGTTTCATTCGCGGCCTTTCCCAGAGAAGCAAATTCTATGGCCCGGGCGCGAAAGACGATCGTCGATTCGACCTTGGACCAGCGCGGCGCAGGGCGGCTGTGCGAGGATGTGGCCCCTATGCCGGAAGCCTTGTCCCTCGCGTCGTCCCCGTCCTTTCTTCGCTTCTGGGCCGGCCGCGTGGCCGGCACGATGGGCAACCAGATGCTCATGGTGGCCGTGGGCTGGCAGATGTACGACCTCACGCACAGCGCGTGGAACCTGGGCCTCGTGGGCCTGTTCCAGTTCGTGCCGGCGCTCGCGCTGGCGCTGGTCACGGGGCACGTGGCCGACCGCCACGACCGCCGCCACATCGTCGCGGTGGCGCTCACGCTGCAACTGCTGGCGGCGCTGGCGCTGCTGCTGTCCACGCACGAGCGCTGGATCTCGCGCGACCTGATCCTGGGCGTGTCGCTGCTGCTGGGCGTGGCGCGCTCGTTCCAGATGACCGCGCAGCAGGCGCTCACGCCGCTGCTGGTGCCGGCCGCCATCCTGTCGCGCGCGATGGCATTCAGCTCGTCGGGCAACCAGGCCGCGATCATCGGCGGCCCGGCGCTCGGCGGCTTCCTGTACGCGGCGGGCGCCGGGGTCGTCTACGCGGTCTGTGCGGCACTGTTCGTGCTCGGGGCGGCGCTCGTGTGGAGCGCCCGCTACGACCACAAGCCCGCGCCGCGCGCGCCGGTCACGATGGACACGCTGCTCGCCGGCGTGCGCTTCATCCGCGCCAGGCCGGTGGTGCTGGGCGCGATCTCGCTCGACCTGTTCGCCGTGCTGCTGGGCGGCGCCACCGCGCTGCTGCCGATCTTCGCGCGCGACATCCTGCACGTCGGCCCCGAAGGCCTGGGCCTGCTGCGCGGCGCGCCGGCGCTCGGCGCGCTGCTGATGTCGCTGGTGCTCGCTCGCTGGACGATCCGCAGCCGCGCCGGCGCGATCCTGTTCTCGTGCGTCGCGACGTTCGGCGTGACCACCATCGTGTTCGGCGTGTCGACCTCGTTCTGGCTGTCGATGGTGGCGCTGTTCATCAACGGCGCGGTCGACATGGTCAGCGTCGTCGTGCGCCAGACGCTGGTGCAGCTCGACACGCCCGACGAGATGCGCGGCCGCGTCAGCGCCGTCAACTCGATCTTCATCGGCGCGAGCAACCAGCTCGGCGAGTTCGAGTCGGGCGCGACGGCGGCGCTGTTCGGCCCCGAGGGCGCCGTGGTGCTGGGCGGCGTGGGCACGCTGCTCGTCGTCGGCCTGTGGATGCGCGCGTTCCCCGAGCTGCGCCGCCGCAAGGCGCTCGGCGGGGCGTGATCACTCCTCGATGACGCGCACCCGGGGCCAGCGCGTCGCGTAGCGCTTGCCGGCGACGCGTTCGCGATACGTCTGCACGCTCACGCGCGCCGGATTGCGTCGCACGACCATCGCGAACAGGTCGTCGAGCCCGTGCGGCGCGATCACGTGCAGGCGGTCGTCGTCGTCCAGCCACACGCCGACCGCGGTCGCGAATTCGGGCCAGCTCGCGACGGCCTCCTCGAGCGAGCGCAGCGGCGCGACGGCGTGGCCGAAGTGCTGCTCGAACCAGAGATGCACGCCGGCCTGGTTGGTGACTTCCCAAGGCGTTCCGGGCGCCGTCGCCTGCAGTTGCCGCTGCAGCGCGGCGTCGCGTCCGGGCGAGAGATCGTCGGCATCGAAATGCGCGACGTCGATGTCCGCCAGCGCCGATGGCGCGGCGTGCCCGTGCAACGCGTCCCACGCCAGGTTGCGCACCGCGCCCGCGCCGATGCACCACGCCCGCAGGCGCAGCGCGCGCACCTGCGCGAGGGCCTGCATGAACCAGGGCGTCGCGCGGGCGAGCGCGACGAGGCGATCGGCGTCGGTCAACCGTGGATGTGCAGCGGCGGGAACGACTTCACCAGGTCGTCGATCGCCTTCATCTGCGCGAGGAAGGGCTCGAGCTGGTCGAGCGGCAGCGCGCTGGGGCCGTCGCACAGCGCCTGGTCCGGATTCGGATGCGCCTCGAGGAACAGCCCGCCCAGGCCGACGGCCAGGCCGGCGCGTGCGAGCTCGGCCACCTGCGCGCGACGGCCGCCCGAGGCCGCGGCGCCGGACTCGCGCTGCTGCAGCGAGTGCGTCACGTCGAAGATCACCGGCGCGTCGGCCGTCGTCTTCTTCATCACTGCGAAGCCCAGCATGTCGACGACCAGGTTGTCGTAGCCCATGCAGGTGCCTCGATCGCACAGGATCAGCTGGTCGTTGCCGGCCTCGCGGAACTTCTCGCAGATGTTGGCCATCTGCGACGGGCTGAGGAACTGCGGCTTCTTGATGTTGATGACGCGGCCGGTCTTCGCGAGCGCGACGACGAGGTCGGTCTGGCGCGCCAGGAAGGCGGGCAACTGCAGCACGTCGACCACCTCGGCCACGGCGGCGGCCTGGTGCGGCTCGTGCACGTCGGTGATCAGCGGCACGCCGAAGGCCGTCTTCACGGCCTCGAGGATCCGCAGGCCTTCCTCCAGGCCCGGGCCGCGGTAGGAATGGATCGACGACCGGTTGGCCTTGTCGTAGCTGCCCTTGAACACGTACGGGATGCCCAGCTTGCCCGTGATGCGCACGTATTCCTCGGCCGCGCGCAGCGCGAGGTCCTTGGATTCCAGCACGTTGATGCCGCCGAACAGCACGAAGGGCCCGCTGTTGCTGACGACGATGTCGGGGGTGATCTTGACGGTGGACATGGCGTCTCCTTGGTTCGCAGCCGGCATTTTGCAACGGCGCGCAAAGGCGTCGCCGCGACCGCCGTTCCTGACCATGCGCCGACGGTTCGACGATTTCACAGGCGAATGCACAACGAGGCACGGCATTGACCAGACTCGTCAGGCGCGCGCCGCGGGGGCCTCCAACCGTCACCCGCACAGCTGACGAATTCGGTCGCACCGCGACTTCCCGCGCACTTTTCCCGGGCATCGAGGAACCGGTTCCACGGGCGCACGCGTTCCAGGCGCGGCGTCGCCTGCGATTTCGCCGCGCTGGCCGAGCTGCAGGCGCTCTCGTCCGGCGTGAGCTCGCGGCACAACTGGGCGACGCGCCCGAACGGCGCGCTGCCGTCCAACGCGGCGTCGCAGGCGGCCATGGACTGCCTGCCGATGGTGTGGAACGCGAGCTGCGACGCGCTCTCGGTCGAGGCCTACCTCCGGGCCAACGCCAACGTCGGGTACCTGCTGGTGCTCAACGAGCCCAACCTGGTCGACCAGGCCGACATGACGCCCGCGCAGGCCGCCGCTGCATGGCCTGGCCATGATGCGGTGGCCGCGCCAGCGGCGCGAAGCGCCGGCCTGAGCGGCTGCGCCGGCGGCATTCAGTGCGTGGCGACGAAAGCCGACAGCGCCTCGACCACGCCTTCGTGCGACCGGGCAAAGGCCTCGATCAGCGTCGGCAGCTCGCCGGCGGCGCCGACGCGCACGCTCTCCTGCACCTGGCCGGCGATCTCGGACAGCCGCGCCGCGCCGATCGTGCCGGCGGTGGAGATCGTGGTGTGCGCGAGATGCGCCATCGCCTCGTCGTCGCCGCGCGCGTGCGCGGCGCGCAGCTTGTCGGCATCGTGCTGGCGGGTGTCGAGGAAGCGGCGGACGACGCGCAGGTAGAGATCGTGGCGGCCCAGGCAGCGGCCCAGGCCCAGCTCGAACGACACCTCGGCGGCGCCGTCGCCGGGCCGGTTCGCGGCCGCGGCCGGCTCGGCACGCGCGGGCAGCCAGCGCACGATCGCCGCAAACAGGTCGTCGGGCTCGAACGGCTTGACGACGACCTCGTTCATGCCCGCGACCAGGCACTGCGCGCGGTCGCGCGCCAGCGCGTGGGCCGTCATGCCCAGCACCGGCAAACCGGCGAGCGCGGGCTGCGCGCGCAGGCGCCGCGTGGCCTCGAGACCGTCGACATCGGGCATCTGCACGTCCATCAGCACCAGGTCGAAGGCGCCCGCCGCCGGCGTCGCGCCGGCGGGTTCGAGGCCCAGTCGCTGCAGCGCCTCGCGGCCGTCGTGCGCCTCGGTCACGTGCGCGCCGGCGACGCCGGCCAGCAGGTCGACGGCGACGATGCGATTGAGTTCGTTGTCGTCGACCAGCAGCAGCCGGCAGCCCTTGAGGCGCGCCGGGATGCCCGGGGCCGCGCGAGCGGCGACGGGCGCGGCGGCGCTGCGACCGAACGCGCTGTCGAGCGCGGCCTGCAGCGCCGGTGCGCCCACCGGTTTGGCGAGGTAGCTGTCGAATTGCTCGGCGATCGCGCGCTGCGCCACCGACTCGTCGCCGTAGGCCGTCACCAGCACCAGCCGCGGCAGGACGGCCGGCGGCATCGTCGCGCGGATGCGGCGCGCGAGCTCGAAGCCGTCGGCGCCGGGCATCTTCCAGTCGATCAGCACGAGGTCGACGGGCTCGCCCGCGTCCGCGGCCTCGGTCAGCGCGCGCAGCGCCGCGTCCGCGCCGTCGACTTCCGCGTGGCGGCAACCGAGGCCGGCCAGCAGGCCGGCATGGATCTCGCGCGCGTTGGCGCTGTCGTCCACGGCCAGCACGTGCAGCCGCGACCAGTCGGGACCGGCGACCGCCTCGGGCGGTTCGTCGATCGTGCCGAAGGGCAGCGTGAAGAAGAATTCGCTGCCGCGGCCGGCCGTGCTGCGCACGCCGATCGCGCCGCCCATCATCTCGACGAGCTGCCTGCTGATGGCCAGCCCGAGGCCGGTGCCGCCGTACTTGCGGGTGATCGAGCCATCGAGCTGGTCGAACGGCTGGAACAGGCGGCCCAATTGGTCGGCGTCCATGCCGATGCCCGTGTCGCGCACGGTGAAGCGCAGCGTCGTGCGGCCCGGCTGCGCGTCCTCGGCCTTGATCGTGACGACGACGATCTCGCCTTCCTCGGTGAACTTCACGGCGTTGCTGCACAGGTTCAGCAGCACCTGGCCGAGCCGCAGCGGATCGCCTTTCAGGCGGCGCGGCACGCCGGGCGCGGTGGAGAGCAGGAACTCGAGCCCCTTGCGGGTGGCGAGCTGCGCGGTCAACGCCGTGACCTTGTCCATCACTTCCTGCAACGCGAACTCGCCGACCTGGATGTCGAGCTTGCCGGACTCGATCTTCGAGAAGTCGAGGATGTCGTTGATGATGTTGAGCAGCGACTCGGCCGCGCCGCCGATCCTGCCGAGGTACGACGACACGCGCGGCGGCAGGTCGGGGCTGCGCAGCGCGAGGTCGGTCATGCCCATGATCGCGTTCATCGGCGTGCGGATCTCGTGGCTCATGTTGGCCAGGAACGAGCTCTTGGCCTGGCTCGCGGCCTCGGCGGCCAGCTTGGCCATCGACAGCGCCTCGGTGCGGTCGGCCACCAGGCCTTCCATGCGCGCGGCGAGCTCGGCGTTGATGCGCGCGATCGCGGCCTCGGCCTCGGCGCGCCGTTGCACCTCGGTCTCCAGCGCGCGCCGGCGCCGCAGCATCGTGGCGGTCAGCAGCGTCAGCGCCAGCACGAAGAACGGGACCACGGCATAGAACCGCAGCACCGGCGCCTCGACGTGGAACAGGGCGAGCGAGACGGTCGCGACGGGCACCGCCCACAGCGTGAGCGCGACGAAGCGGTGGCCCGCGCCCGCTTCGCGGCGCGAGGCCCACCAGGCGACGCCGCCGAGGGCGAGGTACCACAGCGTGACCGGCAGGTTGGAGACCGAGCGCCGGATCTCCAGGCCGCCGAAGGCCGCCAGCACGGGGGCGACCCAGTACAGGCTGCCCGCGGCCAGGAGGATGGCCAGCAGCCGCGGCCGGATGCGGGCCGGCGCTTCCACGTAGTCGACCATGCCGAACGTCAGCGTCACGAAGACGGCGAACACCATGGGCGTCCCCCAGTCCTGGACGAAGTAGGTCTCCTGGATGTGCTGGTAAGGCGTGCCTGCGAACCACACCCCGGTGATCGCCCAACTGAGGGCGAACCAGCCGATGCCGGGATCGCGGTCGCGATGCCACAGGAACGCATAGACCGCCGCGAACAGCGCGAACACCACGCCCACGACATCGCTGGGCAGGAAGGGCTGGGCGACGGCGATGGCGGCTGCGTGGGACGGATTCAAGGCGCGGATTCCGGCAAGGCGACATGATTGCACACGCGGGCAACCCGCCACGGCGGACGCGATGAAAGCGCTAACCCGCGATTTTGCCGCGCTCATGTGCCGGATTTGGCACGCCGAAGGCCGGTTGATCCGATGTTCTTGCTGGACAGGCGTCCTACAATAAAAATGATGAAACTCTTCGCGGCCGACGCCGAGATCCTTGAACTCGAGGGGGTATTGACCCGACCGTGGGGCGAGGACGTGCTCGCGGCGACCGTCGCGCTCGCCTGGCACCTGCGCCAGCGTGACAGCGCGCGCGCGCTGCGGCTGGTCGACGGCGTCATCCCGCTGCTGCCGGCCACGCCCGAGGGCCAGCAGCGCCGCGACGCGCACCGCGCGCGCGCCGCGCTTGCCGCCTGCGAGGCCTCGGCCCTGCTGTGCGACTTCGACGTGGCCGAGCGCTGGCTGGTCGAGGCCCGCCAGCACCTCGACGCCGACGTCGATCCCCGCGCCGAAGGCGATGCCTGGCTGGTGGAGACCGTGCTCGCCAAGATGCGCGTGCAGCGCGCCCGCGAGATGGCCGCCCACGAGATGGCGATCGCCTGCTTCGAGAAGACCGACGCGCCCGAGCGGCTGGCGATCGCTCGGGTCTGGCTCAGCTTCGAGCGCGGCTACGAAGAGACCGGCGTCGACCACGCCATCGGCCTGAAGCCGCCCGGCGACGAATTTCCCGAGGCGCAGACCGCCTGGGATGCGCTGTGGAGCGCGACGCGCGGCATGACCCTGTCGTACCGCCGGCCCGCCGAATCCGTGCTGCTCTATCGCCAGGCCGCGAGCCAGGCGCGCGAGGTAGGCATGGTGCGGCTCGAGATCGTCGCCACGATCAATTGCGGCGCGTCCACGCAAGGCCTGGGCGACCTCGATGTCGCCGCCGAGTGCTTCGAGACGGCCGCCGCCCGCGCCAACGCCACCGGATGGCCCACGCTGATCGGCACCGCCAACACGCGCGTCGGCGAGCTGATGCAATATCTCGGCGCGTTCGAGGAGAGCCGCAGCATCCTGACGGAGGCCATCGTGGCGTTGTCGATCGGCGCGCCCGGTTTTCACCTGGCCACCGCGAACGCCTCGCTGGCCGAGACGCTGCGCGCGATGGGCCTGGCCAAGGAGTCGCTCGAGCCGATGAGCCGCTCCATCGCGCTGTGGCGCGAGTCGGGCTTCAAGAGCAGCCTCGCGCTCAACCTGATCTTCCAGGCGCGCGGCCTGGTGGCCGCGGGCATGCCCGACGAGGCGCTGGCCGTGCTCAAGGAGGCGCGCGAACGCATCGAGGAGTTGAAGCTCCACTCACTGCACGTGGGCGTGACGGACGTCCTCGCCGAGCTCCACCATCGCTTCGAGCTCCCCCCGCCGCCCGGCATGACCCTGCCCACTGCCGCCTTGCACTACGCCGAGGCCGCGCTCGTCGAGGGCCATCGCGTCGAGGGCTGGAAAGCGCCCGCGCGGCTCTACTCCTTCCTGGCCGAGCGCTGGGCGGAGGCCGGCGACCACGCGCGGGCCTACGACTACGCGCGCCAGGCGCTGGAGGCCAAGGAAAAGGAAGCGATCCAGAAGATGAACTACCCGCTGGCGCTGGTGCGCCTGCGCCGGCGCGGCAGCCAGATCGACATCTCGGGCAGCGGCGGCACGGGCGCCGGGTCGGGCACGCAGGACGCCGGCGAGGAGCGACAGCGGCGCCAGGGCTCGCGCACGCTGACGCCCAAGGAACGCAGCATCCTGCTGCTGCTGGCGCGGAACTATTCGAACAAGGAGATTGCCAAATCGATCGACGTCAGTGACGAAACGGTGAAGTGGCACCTCAAGAACCTGTTCAACAAGCTGGACGCGGGGTCGCGCAAGCACGCCGTTACGCGCGCGCGCTCGCTTGGCTTCATCAGTTTCAGTGTTTGAGGGGATGCGATCGAGCACGCCCGTCGGTCGGACGACGGGCAACGTGCGTGACGGGCGCGAGGGGTCTTGCATGGTCCACCGACAGTAATCCGTCGCGCGGTGCAGCATGCCCCCCGCCGCGGGGGGGATGGTGTCAGACCCGAGCGGGCAAACCCGCACCATCCTGCCGCGTGGCCCACAATCGGCGGATCGACCCCACCGTAGCCGCCATGCGCCAAGCCATCGAACGCCTCCAGGGCTCGCTGATCCGCGAGATCGCCAACGCCGGCATCGGCCGCCCCGACGTGCTCGCGTTCTGGTTCGGCGAAAGCGACGAGGTGACCCCCGACGTGATTCGCCGCGCGGCCATCGAGTCGCTGGAGCGCGGCGAGACCTTCTACTCGCACAACCTCGGCCTGCCCGAACTGCGTGAAGGCCTGGCGGCCTACACGTCGTCGCTGCATCCGCCGGTGGACGCCGGCCGCGTCGTCGTCACCTCGGGCGGCGTCAACGGCCTGATGCTGGCGGCCCAGGCGCTGGTGGACGCGGGCGACGAGGTCGTCGTCGTCACGCCCGTCTGGCCCAACCTCGTCGCGCAGCCCGCGATCATGGGCGCGAGCGTGCGCTGCTTCGCGCTGAAACCGGTGGCCGGCGCCTGGACGCTGGACATGGACGCGCTGCTCGGCGCCGTCACGCAGCGCACGAGGATGCTCGTGGTCAACGCGCCCAACAACCCCACCGGCTGGACGCTGACGCGCGCCGAGCAGCAGCGCCTGCTCGACCACTGCCGCGCCACCGGCACCTGGCTGCTGGCCGACGAGGTCTACGAGCGGCTGTACTTCGAGCCGACCGACAACGGCTGCGCGCCGAGTTTCCTGGACGTCGCATCGCCCCACGACCGCCTCGTCGTCGCCCACAGCTTCTCGAAGAGCTTCCTGATGACCGGCTGGCGGCTCGGCTGGCTCGTCGTGCCGGCGACGCTGACCGACGCGATCGGCAAGCTGATCGAGTTCAACACGTCCTGCGCCAGCGTGTTCACGCAACGCGCCGCGCTCGCCGCGCTGGCCCACCGCGAGGAGATCACGCCGGCGATCGTCGCCCACCTGAAGACCTGCCGCGACACGCTCGTGCCGCTGCTCGCCGCGGTGCCCGGCGTGCAGGTGGCCGTGCCGCGCGGCGGGATGTACGCGTTCTTCCGCATCGACGGCTTCGAGGATTCGCTGGCGGTCGCCAAGCGGCTGGTCACCGAGGCCGGCCTCGGCCTCGCACCCGGCGCGGCGTTCGCGCCGGAGTCGGCCGGCTGGCTGCGCTGGTGCTTCGCGGCGAAGGACACCTCGCGGCTGGTCGAGGGCGTGCGGCGGCTGCGTGCATGGCTGCGCAGCGAAGTGGCTTGAGAGAATGCCGATGTTCATCCGAGCCTCTGCCGCGTAGAGTTCGGCCGGACGACACTCGGGGATGACTCATGCACCGCTGGCTGGTTGCCTTCGTTCTTGCGTCGAGTGCGACGTTCGCGCACGCCAGCATGACGTTCTACGCGGTGGCCTTGCCGGCGGGGCAGGCCGCGACGTTCCTGAGCGACCCGCGCAGGATGATCGACGCGTTGCAGCGCAAGGATGACACCATCCTGAAACTCGACAAGTCCTGGCAAGGCCTGCACTACTTGATGACCGGTTCGGCCGAGCAGCCCAAGGGCGTGTTGGGACAGGCGATCCTCGGCGGTCGCGAGGTTGGCGAGGACCTGGGCTACGGGCCGGCGCGCGTGCTGACGCCGGAGAACGTGAAGAAGATCGCCGTGGCGTTGGCGCAGGTCACCCAGGCCTCGCTCGCCGCGCGCTACGACCCTGCGACGATGGAGCGCTTGAAGATCTATCCACCGATCTGGACGCGCGAGGGCACCGAAGGCCTGCGTTTCCTGCAGAACTACCTGCCCGCGCTGAAAGCGTTCTACCAGCGGGCGGCCGACTCCGGTTCGGAGGTCGTGCTCCTTCTGGTGTAGCGGGGCGTCGCATTGGGCGCGCTCAACGGGCGCTCGCCAGCACGAACACCGGCTCCAGCGTGAAGAACGCCGTCTCGACGACCGACCCATCGGGCGCGATGCCCGGCGCGTGTTCCACGTAGTCGCCGATCAACGACGAGCGCACGCCGAAGACGACGTCGGAATCGAGGTACGCATCGCCGTCGCGGAAGAGGTGCGTCGTCAGCGATTGCCAGCCGGCGGCGCGGATCATGAAGTGCAGGTGCGCCGGGCGCCACGGATGGCGGCCGGTGGCGGCGAGCATCGCGCCGACCGGGCCGTCGGTCGGGATCGGATAGGCCGTCGGCACGATGCTGCGAAAGCGCACCGCGCCGCGCGCGTCCGTGCGCAGCACCGCGCGGGCGCGGCGCGTGTCGCCGAGTTCGGGACGCTGCACGTCGTAGAGGCCCTCGTCGTCGGCCTGCCAGACCTCGACCTCCGCGTTGGCCACCGGCTCGCCGTCCGGCCCCTGCACGACGGCGTGCACGAACATCGGCCGCCCCGGCGCGCCGCGCGCGATGTCGGCGCCTGGCTCGACGTGCGGCGCGTCGGCGGTGTGGAACGGCCCGAACACCGTGGCCTCGGTCGCGCCGGCGGGCTTGGCGTGGTTGAGCGCGATGGTCAGCATCGACACGCCCAGCGTGTCCGACAGCAGGATGAACTCCTGGCGCGTGTGGCTGCACTTCTGGCCGGTGGCCGTGAGGAAGGCGATCGCGGCCTGCCACTCGGCCTCGGTCAGCCGCACGTCGCGCACGAAGTCGTGCAGGTGCGTGACGAGCGACGTCATCACCTGTTTCAGGCGGGCATCCGGCGTGCTCGCGATGCTTTGCAGCACGGCATCGGTGATGGTTCGTTCGTCGATGTTGCGCATCATCCAGTTACCTTTGCGGCCCGCGGCTCCCCACCGATGGGGGGTATCTCACCATCCTGCCAGACTATATTTGCAGCCATGAATCCGTCGCCCAGCTCGATCGCCGCGATCGATGCCGGCGCTGTCACGCCGCCGCCGGACTCCGGTCTCGACCTGCCGGTGGCGCGTCGGCGTGCCGCCGCGCGCCGGTTCGTGCCGCGGGCCGATGTCGCGCTGACGGGCCTCGTCATCCTGTTCGGCGCCACGGTGCTGTCGACCCTGCTGCTGGCGGCGATCGCGCTGGCGCTGACCGGAGCGATCGAGGTCGGCCGCTGGGCGTCGGGAGCGGGCGCGCATCCGCCGGCGCACGTGCTGTCGCTGGTCGGCTTCAGCGCCCTCGGCGGCCTCGTGCTGGGCTGCGCGGCCTGCGTCGCGTTCGTGGCGGATCTGCGGCGCCAGCGCTGGCTCTGAATCGCGGGTTTGGCGGACGGCGTGGCCGCATGGAACCGCGACTCTTCGGCGGGCGAAAGCCGTTCGGTCAAGCGGTCGGGTTGCCGGAGAATGCCCACTTGCCCTTGACGGAGCTGCCCGTTGCGCCGACGTCCTTCCTCACGATTGCTCGTGCTCGACCCCGACAGGAGCCTTCTTCTTTTCCGGTTCGTGCTCAAGACCGGAGCGCTGGCCGGGAAGGACTTCTGGGCAACGCCCGGCGGCGGCGTCGAGCCCGGCGAAACCTTCGTCGACGCCGCGATTCGCGAACTGAAGGAAGAAACAGGCATCGCCGTGACGGACGTCGGCGAGCCGATCGCCCGGCGCGAGTTCGTCATG
>CAIMXF010000201.1 GCA_903845345.1 uncultured beta proteobacterium | reverse complement strand
GCTGGTCCTGTTCGGCCTGTTCCGCCTGTTCGACGCGGTCAAGCGCGGCCCGGTCGGCTGGGCCGATTCGCTGTTCAAGCCGAAGAAGGGCTCGCTGCCCGGCTGGCCGCAGGGGTTCGGGATCATCTTCGACGACCTGGTGGCTGCGGCGCTCGTGCTGGCCGTGTGGTTTGCGTTCTGGTTCGCGTTGGATCTGCTTCCCGTCGATCTGTTCGCGCACGGGAGCCACCACTTCCGAGTCGTGCCCGTGAACCCTTGAGGAGGACGGATGACCGCTGACGCTTCGATCCGCATCGGCGACGATTTGCTGGCACTTGTCGGCACGCTCGGCGCCGCGCTGCGCGCCCGCGGCTGGCGCCTGGCCACCGCCGAAAGCTGCACCGGCGGCCTGCTCGCGGGCACCTGCACCGCGCCGGCCGGCGCGAGCGACTGGTTCGCGGCCGGCTTCGTCACCTACGCCAACGACGCCAAGACCGGCCTGCTGGGCGTGCCCGACGCGCTGATCGCACGGCACGGCGCCGTCAGCGCCGAGGTGGCCGACGCGATGGCGCGCGGCGCGCTGGCGCACGCGGGCGTGCAGCTCGCGCTGTCGATCACCGGCGTCGCCGGACCCGGCGGCGGCAGCGCCGCCAAGCCGGTCGGCACCGTGTGGCTGGGCCTCGCGTGGATGCATGCGCGGGAAACGCAGGAAGGCCTGCCGGCGGGCGGCGACGCGCCGCTCGTGGGCAGCCGCACGGAGCTTCTGCAATTGAGCGGCGACCGCGACGCGATCCGCGCGCAGACCGTGGCGATCGCGTTGCAGCGGCTGATCGACGTGGCGTCTGCCGGATGAAGATCGCCTTCGACGCCCGCCTCGAAGGCGCCGAGCGCGCCGACTGGTGGCGTGCGTTGACCGACGCCTTGCCGGACGACGACTGGATCGACCCCGTCGTCGAAGGCATGCAATCCGCGCGCTGGCGCGAGGCCGACATCGCCGTCGTCGCCAACCCGCTGCCCGGGCGCCTCGCGGGCTGCACGCGGCTGAAGCTGGTCCAGTCGCTGTGGGCCGGCGTCGACCGGCTGCTCGCCGACGCCACGCTGCCCGTGGACGTGCCGATCGCGCGCATGGTCGATCCGATGATGAACCGCGCGATGGCCGAGACGGCCGCATGGGCCGTGCTGTCGCTGCATCGGCGCGCGTTCGACTACGCCGCGCAGCAGCGCCGGGTGCAGTGGCGGCCGCTTCCGCAGAAGCGCGCCGACGAGATCGCCGTGCTCGTGCTCGGCCTCGGCCAGATGGGACGCACGACGGCGTTGCAGCTGGCGGCGCTGGGCTATCGCGTCAGCGGCTGGAGCGCGCGGGCGCAGCAGGTCGCGGGCATCGCCACGAGCGCCGGCTGGGCCGCGCTGCCGGCGGCGCTGGGTGCGGCCGACATCGTCGTCAACCTGCTGCCGCTGACCGACGACACGCGCGGACTGTTCAATGGTGCGCGCCTCGCGAAGATGCGCACCGGTGCCAGCCTCGTGAACCTGGCACGCGGCGCACACGTGGTGGAAAAGGACCTGCTCGTCGCGCTGAACGCGGGCAGGCTCGCGCATGCCGTGCTCGACGTGTTCGACACCGAGCCGCTGCCCGCCACGCATGTATTCTGGTTCCATCCGCAGGTGACGCTGTGGCCGCACGCCGCGGCGCAGACCGACCTGCGCAGCGCGGCGTCCGTCGTCGCGGACAACGTCGAGGCCGTGCGCCGCGGCGAGTCGGCGCGGCATCTCGTCGACAGGTCGCGCGGCTACTGAGCGGGCGTTGCCCTGGAATGTCCCGAGTGTCTCGAGCGGACGCGTCGGCATAGTGGTGCCTGCGACCGCCGCACGCTGACCGCGTTTCACGCGGCTCGGCGGCGCCTGGGCATTCGCGCCGGGCGC
>CAIMXF010000200.1 GCA_903845345.1 uncultured beta proteobacterium | reverse complement strand
GGCAAGGAGAGCACGGTCGCGCGCATCGTCACGTTCAACGGCGACCTGCCGCTGGCCGTGGCGGGGCAGTCGATCACGCTGACGCTCGCCGACGAGATCGACATCTCGCGCGGCGACGTCATCTCGCTGGCCGACACGCCCGCCGAGGTCGCCGACCAGTTCGAGGCCTCGCTGGTGTGGATGACCGACGAGCCGATGCTGCCGGGTCGTCCGTACCTGATGAAGATCGGCGCGCAGACGGTGACGGCCTCCATCACCGAGCCCAAGTACAAGATCAACGTCAACACGATGGAACACCTGGCCGCCAAGCAGCTGGGCGTCAACGAGATCGGCGTCGTCAATCTGGCGCTCGATCGCCAGGTCGCGTTCGACGCGTACAAGGCCAACCGCGACACCGGCGGCTTCATCCTGATCAACCGGATGACCAACAACACCGTCGGCGCCGGCATGCTGAACTTCGCGCTGCGCCGCTCGCACAACCTGCGCCCGCAGGCCGTGGACGTCGACAAGGCCCTGCGCTCGCAGCTCAAGGGCCAGCGGCCGGCGGTGCTGTGGTTCACCGGGCTGTCGGGCGCGGGCAAGTCCACCATCGCCAACCTGGTCGAGAAGAAGCTGGCCGCGATGGGCCGACACACCTACCTGCTCGACGGCGACAACGTGCGCCACGGCCTCAACAAGGATCTCGGCTTCACCGAGGCCGACCGCGTCGAGAACATCCGCCGCGTCGCCGAGGTGGCGCGCCTGATGGTCGATGCCGGCCTGATCGTGATGACGGCATTCATCTCGCCGTTCCGCTCGGAACGCGCGATGGCGCGCGGCCAGATGGCCGACGGCGAGTTCATCGAGATCCACGTCAACACGCCGCTGGCGGTGGCGGAGGAGCGGGACGTCAAGGGGCTGTACAAGAAGGCGCGGCGGGGGGAGATTGCGAACTTCACGGGGATCAGTTCGCCGTACGAGGCGCCGGAGGCGCCGGAGATCGTGGTCGATACACACTCGCAGACAGCGGAAGAGGCGGCCGATTTCGTCATCGCGAGGCTCAATACACTCGGACTGATCGACTGAGCACGCCGGTCGTCAAGGCCCCATGAGCATCCCGCCGTCTGAAGCTTCCGCGCTGCGTCTCGTCAATCTCAGCGAATTGCCGAAGGACTGGCAATGGCTGCGAGAGTCTTTCCGCGCGCAGCTTCCCGACTGGCACCACGTCTCGGCCCAGGCGATGCCGCGTCGCTGGCCGCTCGGCGGTAGCCGGGAGACCCGCTGGCGTGCGACGGCCGAAGCGCGGCACCTTTTCGCCAGCCATCGGGGTCGGAACATTCTCGTGAGCCACGGGCCACGGCCCGCGACTTACTGGGGCTGGTTCGGCAGCGGCCGGGTCGACGCGCACGACGTCTATTCCTTCAATTTCACCGAACTGCCGATCGGCATCGAACGCCGCGCCGTCGCTCGGGCGTTCCGCAGCGTGACGCGATTCGTGGTGTCCTCGATCTGGGAACGTGAGCTTTATGCGGATTACTTCGACATCCCGCTCTCGCGCATCACGTTCCAGCACTGGGGCGTCCAGGCGCCCGAGATCGCAGTCGATAGTGCGCGCCTGATCGAAGCGCCTTATGTTTGCGCGCTGGGAAGCCAGGCCCGCGACTACGCGACATTGGCAGAAGCGATGCGAAAGCTGCCGCACCTGCGCCTCGCGATCGTTGCGACGCCCGACAGCGTCCGGGGCATCCGAATGCCGGACAACGTCGAGATGCACGTGAACATTCCCTACGCCAGGGCTATGCAACTCCTGCAGCACAGCGAGTTGATGGTACTGCCCATGAACGACGTCAACGCCCGCTGTGGACACGTCACGGCCGTCGCAGCGCTCCATCTGGGGGTACCCACGGTCTCGACGAATTGCCGCGGGCTCGACGACTATCTGCGCCAAGGCGACACCGCCGTCGTTACCCCGCAGGGGCAGCCCGAGGAACTCGCAAAGGCGATCGATGGCCTCGTCGCGGACGGACCGCGACGGGCAAGCCTCGGCCAGCGCGGCCAGGCGTTCGCGCGCGCGCATTGCACCGAGACCGCCGTAATCGACAGCTTTCGCCGATCGCTCCTTGAGCGCGGGTTGCTGGGCAGTTGAACCTCTAGCGCGCGAACCTCGCCTGTCCCAGCCATGAATTGCGAGATCGACGTCTGGCTCGTTGACCTGTCAGACGAGGCAGTGTTGGCGCACGACATGGCACTGCTGAGCGACTCGGAGCAGACACGTTTCCGACGCTTCATTTCGCTTCGAGCCGGGCGTGAATTCGCTTCGACGAGGATCGCCCTGCGACGCATCCTCGGTTCCCGGCTGGGCTTGGCTCCCGAGCAAGTCGCGTTGTCGACCCGGGCCGGCAAACCCTTCATAGAGGGGGCGCCGCGCTGCTGCTTCAACGTGACCCACGCGAGTGGCCTGGCTGCCATCGCCGTGCATGAAGCGATCGAGGTCGGCGTCGATCTTGAACACCGCGGGTCGTTCGACAACGTCGCCTTGCTGTCGCAAAGCGTCTGTTCGAGCCTCGAGCGCGCCTGGTGCAAAACGGACGACGCCTCGACGACGTATGCGGAGCGATTCGCACGCCTATGGACCGGCAAGGAGGCTGCGCTCAAGGCCACCAGCCACGGCTTCGCAATCCCGCCG
>CAIMXF010000199.1 GCA_903845345.1 uncultured beta proteobacterium | reverse complement strand
CGTGCAACACCACCGTGACCAGCGTCGTCATCCGCTCGGCACCGCCGCCCGGCATCTGCACGCGGTCGATCGCCAGCTTCAGCCCGACCAGCAGCAGCAGGTGCAGCGCGAGCGCCGCGCCGATGCGCGACGCGCTCCAGCGGCGGCGGCGCGCGCTCGCCCAGTCGCGCGGTGTCGCATCACGCATCGCCGACTTCTACGTCGGGCGGCGTCGCACCCGGGCGGTATTCGAGGAGGTCGCCCGGCTGGCACTGCAGCACTTCGCAGATCGCCGCGAGCGTGTCGAAGCGCACGCCGCGCACCTTGCCCGACTTCAGCAGCGAGATGTTCTGCTCGGTGATGCCCACGCGTTCGGCGAGTTCGCGCGAGCGCATCTTGCGGCGCGCCAGCATCACGTCGAGGTTGACGACGATGGCCATCAGACGAAGCCTTCGTTGTCCTCGGCGATGCGCGCGGCCTCGGCCATCACGCTCGAGATCGCGAGGATCACGACGCCCACCAGCACCATCAGGTAGTCGTCGGAGGACAGGTCGACGGTGAGTTCGCGCCTGCCGGGCCCGTTCTGCCAGGTGAGGATCACCGACAGCACCGCCCGATAGACCGGCGACCAGAACGCCGCCACGAGCGTCCAGCGCGCGAAGCCGCGCAGGCTGGTCAGCGCCCGCGCGCTGAAGATGCGCGAATGCAGGTACTCGCCGAACAGCTGCCACAGGCGGAGCAGGACCACGAGGATCGTCGCGAGCGACGGAATGTCCCACAGCACGTAGGCCACGCGCGTCGCGGGCGTGAGCGGCCCCATCACGTGGGCCTGGACCACGCTCGTGAGGGTGCGCAGGGCGTAGTCCGGGAAGATCCAGGTGCCCAGCGCGTTGAACGTGAACAGCGCGCCGCCGGCCAGCACGAGCGCGCGGGCGATGCGCGCGATGCGCTGGAAGCGCACCTGCGGTGACGAGCGGGGCGGCGTGAGGACGGGTGGGGTCATGGAATCGGTGGGGCGTCCGCATTGAACGCCAGTCATGAAGAATTTATTATAAAACAATAAAACATGACTGCGCAATGGCAAACATGGGAATGGCGGCGGGCGCCGATGTCCGACGGCCGCGAGCGCCGCCGGGCCCGCGCGACAATCGCGCCATGAGCCGCAAGACCCACGTCAGCGAAACCCCCGCCACGCAGTGGCTGCGCGCGCAGGGCGTCGCGTTCACCGAGCATGTCTACGACTACGTCGACCACGGCGGCACGGCCGAATCGTCGGCGCAGCTGGGCGTGTCCGAGCACGCGGTGGTCAAGACGCTGGTGATGCAGGACGAGGCCGCGCGACCGCTCGTCGTGCTGATGCACGGCGACAGGACGGTGTCGACGAAGAACCTGGCGCGCGCGATCGGCGCGAAGTCGGTCGAGCCCTGCAAGCCCGAGGTGGCGCAGCGCCACAGCGGCTACCTGGTGGGCGGCACGTCGCCCTTCGGGTTCCGCAAGCAGGTGCCGGTGTACGTGCAGGAGACCATCCTGGCGCTGCCGCGCATCCTCATCAACGGCGGCCGCCGCGGCTATCTCGTCGGGATACCGCCTGCCGTATTGACCGACAAGCTCGCCGCGACGCCGGTGCAGTGCGCGAACTGAGGCGGCGACGGGCGCGCGCGTGACGCGCGCGCCGCGCGTGGTTCAGGTGCCCAGTGCGTTCAGCAGCTTCGTGCCGTCCGGCGAGCCCCAGCCGGTGCAGGCGTCCCAGCCGGGCCTGGCGCTGTAGCTGCCGTTGTTGCCGGTGGTGATGTCGTGCGTCGTGCCCTTGCCCACCAGCGAGCCGTACAGCATCGGGTTGAGGAAGCCGACCGGATGGCCCAGCTTCTGGTTCAGCAGCGCGACGAGCCCTGCCCACAGCGGCGCGACCGCGCTGGTGCCGCCGATCACCAGGTTCTGGCCGTCGACGCGCACCTCGTAGCCGGTGGACGGGTCGGCGTTGCCGGCGACGTCGGGCACGCCGCGGCCGGCCTTGCCGCCCGCGCCCGCGGCCACCGGCACGCCGGCGTTGGACTGGTACGACGGCAGCGCGAAGAAGGTGCTGACGCCGCCGCCGCCCGCGCTGGTGGTGGCACCGTCGTTCCACACGACCTCGGAGGCGATCGTCGTTGCGCTGCTGGCGAGCAGCCGGGTGCCGCCGCAGGCGAGCACGTTGGGGCTCGACGCGGGGAAGTCGACGTGCGGCTGGCCGTCGGACACCCCGTCCGAAGACCCGTTGTCGCCCGCCGCGACGCAGACGGTGACGCCCATCGCCGCGGCCGCCTGGAACGCCTGGTCGTACTGCGTCATGGCCTGCGCCGTCCAGTTGGCCTCGGCCGAGCCCCAGCTGATCGAGATGACCGAGGGCTTGTTGACGCTGTCGTGCACGGCGGTGGTGATCGCGTCGAGGAAGCCGGCCGTGGTGTTGGGGGTGAAGTAGACGACGATGTCGGCCTTGGGCGCGATCGCGGCGGCCACCTCGATGTCCAGCAGCACCTCGCCGTCGGCGCTGTTGGCGTTGGTCGGATGGTTCTTCGCGTGGTCGACCAGCACCGCCTTCACGTTCGGGTTGGCGATGCCCAGCGCCGCGAAATAGGTGGCGAGATCGGCCGGCTCGTAGCCGCCGCCCAGCTCGATGATGCCGATGCACTGGCCGCTGCCGTCGGCGTCGGCCGGGAAGTCGTACAGCCGGGCGAGGGCCGGCGGCGTGAAGGAACTTGCGGCGGTGGAGCGCATGCCCTGCACGGGCTCGTAGCGCTGGAAGTGGGGGTCGGCGGCGGGGCGGTCGTCGAGGCCGAACACGCCTTCGACGACGCCGGCGAGGTCGCCCGGCACGCTCACCGTGCCCGTGCGTCCCCGGTAGGTGCCCTGCGCGTGCTCGTACTGCTGCAGGTCGACGCCGAACGCGGCGTTCATGGCCTGCGTGGTGCCCGACAGCACGACGCTGCGGCGCGCGGCGCTCGACTCGACCACGCCGAGGTGGCTGGCCTGGGCGAACGCGGCGACCCTGGCGAGGTCGTGCGCGTCGGCCCCGTGGGCGGCGGCGAACTCGTCGCGCGTGAGGTACTGGCGCTGGCCGGGATGGGTGTCGCCGGCGACGCCGTCGGCGGCCAGAGCGCTGGCGACGGGCGTCCTGGCGCGCAGCCGGACGGTGACCTCGATGGGTTCGTCGGGACGGGCGGGGCCGATGACCCTGGCGCCTTCCAGCGCCTGGCGATCGCTGCCGGGGATGATGTGTCTGCTGGCCATGGTGCGTCCTTTGCGACTGGATGGGCGATGGAGGCCCGCCTCGCGGGCGTGCCACCATCGTCTGCCTGCGGCAAGCCGGCGTCCACCCCTGGCGAGGTAAAAATGCATGTCGAAACACGGGGGCCTCGAAACATGGGCTTGCGGTTTGCCGACAGCCGCCCATTCCGCTTCCAAAAGCCGGCTCCGCCCCCTTGAACCGCGCCGCGGCCGACCCCAAATAGGCCTCGAGACAGCGCCGGCTCCGAGAGAGCATGATGTCGGCAGCTCTCCGTCTGAAAGGACATGACGATGAAACGCAAGATGATGCTGGTGGCCGCCTTTGCCGCCGCCCTGTGGTCGGTGTCGGCGATGGCCCTGCCGTCGGTCAACGACGTGCAGGCCGCGGTCAAGGCCGGCGATTTTCCGAAGGCCGAGTCGATGATGCAGGAGGTCGTCGCCGACAAGCCGCAGAGCGCGAAGGCGCATTACCTCTACGCCGAGATCCTGGCGCACGACGCCAAGTTCTCCGACGCCGCCGCGCAGGCGCGCCAGGCGCGCACGCTCGACCCCAAGCTGACCTTCACCAACGACCCGGAGAAGTTCCGCACGTTCGAGCAGACGTTGCAGCGCGAACTGGCCCCGGCGGCGGCCCCCCGTGTCGCTCCGCAGGCGCCGGTCGCCATGGCACCGGCCGTGCTGCCGCCGCCGCAGTCGTCCGGCATTCCGGGCTGGGTCTGGGTCGGCGGGATCGCGCTTGTCGCGTTCCTGATCTTCCGCGCCGTGTCGCGCCGCGCGATGGCCGGCAACATGGCCGGTGGCGGCTACGCGCCGCAGGGCGGCTACGGCATGCAGCCGGGCATGGCGCAACCTGGCTACGGTCCGGGATATGGCCCCGGCTATGGCGGTTCTCCCGGGAGCGGCTTGCTGGGCGCGGGCCTGGCCGCAGGCGCGGGCGTGGCCGGCGGCATGCTGCTGGAGAAGGCGCTCGAAGGCAATCGCCGGGACGAGAACTACGGCAACAACAACGGCGGCTACCAGGGCGGCGGCTACGTCGACAACGGCTCGGGCCAGGCGGCCAGCGACCTGGAGAATCGTCCGATCGACTTCGGCAGCGGCGGCAACGATTGGGGCGGCGACAGTTCGGGCGGTGGCGGCGGCTCGGACTTCTCGTCCGGCGGCAGCGACGACGGCGGCGGCTGGTAAGCCTTCCGCACCCGGAAAGACGGAGCCCGCGGGCTCCGTCTTTCATGGCCGGCTCACCAGCCCTGGGTGCCCGGCTCGCCCTTGAACGGCCCGACCAGCTCCGGCGTGATCCAGCCGCCGTAGAAGCCGCCGGGCTGCGGCACCACGATCGCGCCGCCGACGCGGCAATCGAGGTCGTGGCAGTAGAACGCGACGGCGTCCTGGATCAGCTCCGACCCCGGCAGCGGCCGCGGGTAGCTCCACGCCACCTTCGCGAGCCGGCGCGCGCCGTCGACCAGCGACCAGTAGCGCGCCGGGCCCTTCCATTCGCACAGCGAGGTGCCTTCCGCGAGCTCCAGCAGGCCGGGCGCGATGTCGGCCAGCGGGATGTAGAAGCTGGGCGGATGCGCGGTCTCGAGCACGCGGATCGTGCGCGTGCTGCGCGCGACCTCGAGCTCGCCCCAGCGCACGACCACCTCGCGCGGATCGGCTTCCAGGCGCGGCGGCCGCGGGTAGTCCCAAACGGACTCCTGGCCCGGGGTGGTGGGGTGGGCGAAAGCCGGGCGCGCCTGGCCGCGCCAATGCCAGTGGCCGGCGGCAAGCGATTCATCGTTGAACGAGGAAGAGGGCGGGGATCTCATGCGCGCAGGGTACAACGGGTCTGTGTCTCGCGTCTTGCGTGGGGTCGGACGCAGCGGTGCAGCCGCAATGCGCTTCCAATGCGGCGGCGCGCGCGGCACAAAGGCACAAAATGGCTCATCAGTCTCGCGGCCGGCTTGTCGATAAACCGAGATGCACCGGCCCGGCCGCGGGTCGGGCATCCCTGCAACCATCATCTGCCCGAGGGACATGACGCCAGCGCACCCCGTCGCCGCCTTCGCCCGCCGTCTCCTCGACGGCTGGTGGCGCTTCGACATGCTGGCCGTCTACACCGCCGGCGACCGCGATTCCGCGCAGATCCGCGCCGCGCACCTGAATTCGGTGATCCGGCTGACGCCTTACACGATGGCGGCCAACATCGGCAACGGCGCGCTGGTGATCTGGGCCTATCGCGACGACGTCTCGATCGGCATGCTCGCCTGGCTCGCGCTGCTCTACCTGCTGTGCGCGTTCGCGCTGGTGGGCTGGTGGCGCGGACGCCATGGCGTGCGCACGCTGGCCACGCCCGATGCGATCCGCCACGCCAACGTGCACGCCAACCTGCTCGCGCTGGTGTGGGCCGCGTTGCCCATCCTGTGGTTCGCGCACGCGGCGCCGCAGCAGCAGTTGCTGGTCACCGCGCTGGTCACCGGCATGCTGGCCGCCGGCGCCTTCGTGCTCAGCCCGCTGCCGGTGGCGGCGGTGGTGTTCGTCGTGATCTTCGCGGGTTCGGGCATCAGCGCGTGCTGGCAGACGGGCGACCGCATCTTCGTGGCCGTCGGCGTGCTGCAGACCATCTACGCCTTCATCGTGATCCTGGGCACGCTGGCCGCGTCGCGCAAGGCCACGGCGCTGCTGAAATCGCAGGCCGAGGCCAAGCGCCAGGAGCGCATGATGGCCGTGCTGCTGCACGACTTCGAGCAGAACGCCGCCGAGGCGCTATGGGAGACCGGCCTGGACGGCTGCGTCGTGCACCATTCGCCGCGGCTGGCCACGCTGCTGGGGCTGGACGAGGCGCTGCTGCGCGAACGGCCCTTCCTCGACCTGCTGGCGCAGATCGGCGCCGACGTGGCGCGGCTGCGCGACACGATGGCCGACGACCGCCCGTTCAAGGAGCTGCGCCTGTCCGCCGCGGCCACGCACGGTCCGCGCCACTGGGCCATCAACGGCAAGCCGCTGGTCGACGAGGATGGCCGCACCGCAGGCTGGCGCGGCGTGATCGCCGACGTCACCGAGCAGGTGATGGCGCAGGAGCGCCTGCAGCATCTCGCGCACACCGACTCGCTCACCGGCCTGGCCAACCGATTCACGCTGCACGGCGCGCTGCGTTCGGCGATCGCGCAGCGCCGCATCGTCGCGCTGGTGGCGCTGGATCTCGACCACTTCAAGCTGGTCAACGACACGCTGGGCCACGCCGCCGGCGACAAGCTGCTGCAGACCGTGGCCACGCGCCTGCTCGCCTGCCGGCGCGCGCCCGATCTGGTGGCGCGGCTCGGCGGCGACGAGTTCGCGCTGCTGGTGCTGGACGACGCCGATGGCCGGCTCGACATCGACGCGCTGTCCCAGCAGCTGATCGACGTGCTCGAGGAGCCGGTCGAGGTCAGCGGCCGTTCGCTGCGCGCCTCCGCCAGCATCGGCGTCGCGCGCTGGATCGAGAGCGACGCCAGCGCCGACGACCTGCTGGTGCACGCCGACATCGCGCTCTACGCCGCCAAGAAGGCCGGGCGCGGGCGCTACGAGAACTATTCGTCCGATCTCGGCGACCGCAACCGGCGCAGCGTGACGATCGAGCAGGAACTGCGCCAGGCGGTGCCGCGCGGCCAGCTGGAGCTGCACTGGCAGCCGAAGGTGGACATCGAGTCCTCGCGCGTCGTCGGCGCCGAGGTGCTGCTGCGCTGGCGCCATCCGCAGCTGGGCAGCGTCGCGCCGATCGAGTTCATCCCGATCGCCGAGCGCTCCGGCGTGATCCGCGAGATCGGCATGTGGGTGCTGCGCCAGGCCTGCCGCGTGGCGGTCGAAGCCATGCCGGGGCTCACCATCTCGGTCAACGTGTCGCCCGCGCAACTGCACGACGACGAGTTCACCGCCTGCGTGCGCGACGCGCTGGCCGACAGCGGCCTCGACCCGTTCCGCCTCGAGCTCGAGATCACCGAGTCGGTGTTCATCGACGACGTCGACGGCGCGCTGCAGCGCCTGCACTCGCTGCGCGCGCTGGGCGTGCGCGTGGCGCTCGACGACTTCGGCACCGGCTACTCGTCGCTCGCCTACCTGCGCCGCTTCCCGTTCGACACGCTCAAGATCGACCGCGCGTTCGTCAACGAGCTGATGAACTCGATCGACACCCGCGCCATCGTGCAGATGATCTCGCAGCTCGCGCTGACGCTGAACATGCGCACCGTGGCCGAGGGCGTGGAATCGGCGTCGCAGCTGAGCGCGGTCTCGGCGGTGGGCTGCGACGAGATCCAGGGCTGGCTGGTGTCGCCGGCGTGCCCGCTCGACGAGTTCCTCGTGTTCTGGAAGGGCTGGGTGCAGCGGCCGCTGGCGCTGGTCGAACAGGTGCGGGCGCTGGGCGCGGCATAGTTCCACGCACGCCAGCGAATACACTTTGCACCTCTGGATCTGGCGAAGGTGCCGTCGGTGGCGATGTTCTGGTCGGTGTGTGTGGTGGTGCTGGCGTACCTGCTCGGTTCGCTGAGCTTCGCGGTGATCGTCTCGAAGGCGATGCACCTGGACGATCCGCGTTCCTACGGCTCGGGCAACCCGGGCGCGACCAACGTGCTGCGCAGCGGCAACAAGCGCGCCGCGGTCTTCACGCTGCTGCTCGATGCCGTCAAGGGCGTGGTCGCGGTGCTGGTCGCGCGCCTGCTGGCCGACCGGCTGGGCTACGGCGACGGCGTGGTCGCGCTCGCGGGCCTGGCGTCGTTCCTCGGGCACCTCTATCCGGTCTTCTTCCGCTTCCAGGGTGGCAAGGGCGTGGCCACGGCCGCGGGCGTGCTGCTGGCGCTGAGCCCGTGGGTGGGCCTCGCGAGCCTGGGCACCTGGCTGGTGGTCGCGATCGCGACGCGCTACTCGTCGCTCGCCGCGTTGGTGACGGCGTTGCTCGCGCCCGTCTATCTCTTTTTCCTGCATGGCGACCCACAAGGCGTCATCGCGGTGGCCGTCATGAGCGTGCTGCTCGTCTGGCGGCACCGTGCCAACATCTCCAAGCTGTTGAACGGCACCGAATCGAAGCTGGGCAGCAAGGCGAACAAGCCGGCTGAGTCCGGCCAGTAACCCCTCTTCAACCGAGAATTCCCATGAGCGACATCCAACGATTCGACGTCGGCCCCCGCATCTCCGAAATGGCCGTGCACAACGGCGTCGCCTACCTGGCCGGCCAGGTCGCCTCCGACGCGAGCCTCGACGCGCAGGGCCAGACGGCCAACGTGTTGGCGCAGGTCGACGCGTTGCTGGCGCGCGCCGGCACCGACAAGTCGCGCATCCTGATGGCGCAGATCTTCCTGGCCGACCTGGCCGACTTCCCCGCGATGAACGCGGCCTGGGACGCCTGGGTCGCCGGCGGCAACACCCCGCCGCGCGCCACCGTCGAGGCCAGGCTGGCCAAGCCGGAGTGGAAGGTCGAGATCGTCGTGAAGGCCGCTGTCCAGGCGGCTTCGACGAGGCCCGACAGGGCATCGTCGTGAGGGCTGACCAGGCGGCTTCGACGACGCCCGACAGGGCATCGTCGCGAGCGGCTGTCTAGGCCGCTTGCAGGCCCAGCAGCGCCGGATCGCCGCGGCCCTCGCGCACCAGCACCGGCTCGCTGCCGCTCAGGTCGACGACGGTGGTCGGCTCCATCGGGCAGGCGCCCGCGCAGACGATGGCCTGGATGCTCTTCTCGAAGCGCGCGCGGATCTCGTCGGTGTCGTTGAGGGGCAGCGTCTCGCCCGGCGGGATCAGCGTGGTCGCCAGCAGCGGCTGGCCCAGCTCCTCCAGCAGGCACTGCAGCACCTTGTGGTCGGGCACGCG
>CAIMXF010000198.1 GCA_903845345.1 uncultured beta proteobacterium | reverse complement strand
CGGCGATGATCAGCAGCGGACGGCCGGCCTTGGCCACTTGCTCCAGCGTCGGCAGCAGGTCGCGGATGTTCGAGATCTTCTTGTCGAACAACAGCACGAACGGGTTGTCCAGCAGCGCGACTTGCTTCTCGGGGTTGTTGATGAAGTAGGGCGACAGGTAGCCGCGGTCGAACTGCATGCCTTCGACGACGTCGAGCTCGTTGGCCAGCGACTTGCCGTCTTCGACGGTGATGACGCCTTCCTTGCCGACCTTGTCCATCGCCTCGGCGATGATCTGGCCGATCGAGTCGTCGGAGTTGGCCGAGATCGTGCCGACCTGGGCGATTTCCTTGGACGTCGTCGTCGGCTTCGAGGCCTTCTTCAGCTCGGCGACCAGGGCGGTGACCGCCTTGTCGATGCCGCGCTTCAGGTCCATCGGGTTCATGCCGGCGGCCACGTACTTCATGCCTTCGCGCACGACGGCCTGCGCCAGCACGGTGGCGGTGGTGGTGCCGTCACCGGCGTTGTCGCTGGTCTTGGAAGCGACTTCCTTGACCATCTGCGCGCCCATGTTCTGGAGCTTGTCCTTCAGCTCGATTTCCTTGGCCACGGACACGCCGTCCTTGGTGACCGTCGGGGCGCCGAACGAGCGCTCGAGAACCACGTTGCGACCCTTGGGGCCGAGGGTGACCTTGACCGCGTTGGCCAGGATGTTCACGCCTTCGACCATGCGAGCGCGGGCGTCCGCGCCAAAAATGACGTCTTTAGCTGCCATGAGATGTTTCTCCGGAAATCAGTGAATGAGGGGTTCAGGACGGCGACGGAACGAGTCCGGGGCCGGGGCTGGTGCCGCCTGGCCAGCGATGCGCCGGCCAGCCTGGAACGCGAAGCGCAGGCTTCGCGCGAGCTGCTTACTTCTCGACGACGGCGAAGAGGTCTTCTTCGCGCATCACGAGCAGTTCGTCGCCGTCGACCTTGACGGTCTGGCCGCTGTACTTGCCGAACAGCACGCGATCGCCGACCTTGACGTTCAGGACGACGAAATCGCCCTTGTCATTGCGCTTGCCCGGGCCCACGGCCAGGACTTCGCCCTGATCCGGCTTCTCGGCGGCGGCATCGGGGATGACGATGCCGGAGGCGGTCTTGGTTTCTTGTTCCAGGCGCTTGACGACAACACGGTCGTGCAACGGACGAAGCTTCATTTTATCTCCTTCAATGCAATCTCAGTAAGGCTGGCGGCGGGCAAAAACAAGAGTGAGTGCCTGCTCGCCGAACTCGGGCAAGTGCTCCGGCGGCCCATGCCACCTTCGCTAGCACTCGCATCAGCTGAGTGCTAGCAAGCATTATAGGGACCGGTTGTGACGATTCAAGAGTGGGGTTTGTCGTGCGGCATTGAAACTGTCGTGCCGCGGCACGCCGGGACGCTTGTCGGCGTCTTCTCGAATGGGAGAAGGCCGGCGTATTCGAGGCACTGCGGGGAAGGCTGGTCTCGCCGAATACGACGCTGCGAACGCAGCCTCGTCGCCCTCGATCACATCGCTGCAGCCAGCAGCGCGTTTCGCAAGATGCCGTTGACGGAGAACATCATTGGCGGATGAGTGCCAAGTCCCCAGGCGGATGGGACCCCTTCGGTGGTTCATGGCGTGGTGGCTGCCCTCCGAGGCAGCAATCGATCGTATTCCCTCTTGATCACCGAATAACACTCGCAGCAGCGTCTTTCGAGTGCCGGACGGTCGACGACCGCGATGTGGCCACGCTGGTAGCGAATCAGTCCCGCCTTCTGCAACGAGAGCGCGGCCTCTGTCACGCTTTCGCGGCGCACGCCCAGCATGTTGCAGATGAGATCTTGCGTCATCCAAAGCTCATCAGTGGCCAGGCGATCCAGACTGAAGAGCAGGAAACGGCACAGCCGTTGGTTCAGGTTGTGGTGCCGGGTGCAGACGGCCGTCTGAGCAATCTGCGTCATCAATGCCTGGGTGTAGCGGAGCATCAGGTTGGCCACTGCGCCCGTAGTTTCGAGCGCCTTGACGAGTACCCCCGCGGGCAACCGATAGCCGCGACCCGAACTTCGCACCACCGACTGGTTGGGCGTGGAGTTGCCGCCCATGAAAGCCGAGACGCCGACGAGGCCCTCGTTGCCCACCACGGCGACTTCCGTCGAGGCGCCGTTCTCCAGGGTGTAGAGCAAGGACACGATGCTGGTCGTCGGGAAGTACACCTGATCGATCGTGCCGCCCGACTCGTGCAGGACATCGCCAAGGTGCATGTCCACCTCCCTGAGCTGCGGAGCCCATTGGCAATAGGCTTCGTCGGGCAGCGAAGCGATCAGTCGGTTGGCCTGGGCGGTCGTCAAGGTGAATGTCGGGGACATGGCAGGGATCACGGTCGAAGCAGCGCACTGCATGGTTTGAGCATCGATGCCGACCGTTCTCCGGCGTGAGGCAGGGCCCCTGTTCATCGTCTTCGAATCAATCGTCGATGCTGCGGATTCCGATGAAGTTCGAATCCCCGCCTGGGCCGGATGGCACGCTCACGTTCGGCGGCGAGCCGTGGCGGACCCGCAGCCGTCGAAACTTGCGCCTTCACGGCAGCGGGCTACAGGCCAGCGCGAACTTCGACGCCCAGGCCACGGTAGCCGGTGAAACGGCACGTACGATCGAACATGGGCTCGCCACTGATCCTGAACAACTGCTGCGAACCGTCGGCGCAACGGCGATGCATGAGGAGGTCCAGAAACGGCCGTCGCTCCGAGATGTAGTCCTTGAGCGTCTGGCGCTCCGCAGCGTCCCAGTTGTCAACGCCCTCGTAGG
>CAIMXF010000197.1 GCA_903845345.1 uncultured beta proteobacterium | reverse complement strand
TCCGCCGCCGCCGCCCACGCCCACGCCGCCCGCGCCGGCCCCCACCGGCTGCGCGCCGTGGTCGGCCAGCACCGCCTACAACGCGGGCGCCACCGTCACCGAGAACGGCGTCACGTACAAGGCCAACTGGTGGACGCAGGGCAACGACCCGGCCACCAGCAACGGCCCGAGCGGCTCCGGCCAGCCGTGGACGATCACGACCTCCTGCAGCACCACGCCGACGCCCCCGGCGCCGCCCGCGCCCACGCCGCCGTCCCCGCCGCCCGCCCCGACCCCGCCGTCCCCGCCGCCGGCCTCCGGCTTCGTGTTCGGGTCGTACAAGGACGTGACGATCAACATGGACTGGAACGTCGACCAGATCTCCACGTCGGTCACCGGCACGCGCACCCCGGTGCTCAACGCCATGCCCGCCAGGCAGACGTCGCTCACCTGGGCGTTCGCGTCCGGCGAGTGCGGCAGCGAGAACTGGGCCGGCGTCACGCCCGCGGCGCTGGTCGCGCAGAACGTGAACCAGTGGGTGAGCGCCGGCAAGAAGTACGTCGTCTCCACCGGCGGCGCCAACGGCGTGTTCACCTGCGGATCGGATGCCAACTTCGAGGCCTTCATCCAGCGCTACAACTCGGCCAGCCTGCAGGGCATCGACTTCGACATCGAGGGCGGCCAGTCGCAGGCCATCATCGACGCGCTCGTCGCGCGCGTGAAGGTGGCCCACGCGAATCATCCGGGCCTGCGCTTCAGCTTCACGCTGGCCACGCTGGGCGGCAACTCGCCGCAAAGCCTGGGCGCCATCGGCGTCAACGTGATGAACTCGATCAAGTCGCAGGGCCTGACCGGTTACTACGTGAACCTGATGGCGATGGACTACGGCAGCGCGATCGCCAGCAACTGCACGCTGGGCAGCAACGGCAAGTGCGACATGGCGCAGTCGGCCATCAACTCGGCGGTCAACCTGCACAACTACTGGGGCGTGCCGTACAGCCAGATCGAGGTGACTCCGATGATCGGCGGCAACGACGCCACCGACGAGATCTTCAGCATCGCCAACGTCGACACCCTGTCGTCATGGGCGAAGGCGAACGGCCTCGCCGGCATCCATTTCTGGTCGCTCGACCGCGACGTCGACTGCCCGACCGGCAGTTCCTCGGCCACCTGCAACAGCTACGGCACCGCGGGCACCTGGGGCTTCACGAACCGCTTCATCGCGGACCTCGGTCTCTGAGCTCCTGCACCAGCGTCGCCGGCGACCGGCCGGCGCCGCGAAGGGCCGCGCGGGCAGGCGCGGCCCTTTTCTTTCTGGCGGCGCCGAGCCTTTCTTTCAATTTCCTGACGCCGCCGAGCATCGGAGCGACGTTTTAGTCCGGGCTAACCCGAACGTATTTCTGCGAACTGTTACGGGTAGAGAGCAGCCCCTACACTCGGTCGGATGAGCAACAACTACATCCTCGAGACAACGGACCTCACGAAGGAGTTCAAGGGTTTCGTGGCGGTCAACAAGGTGAACCTGCGCGTGCGGCGCGGCCACATCCATGCGCTGATCGGCCCCAACGGCGCGGGCAAGACCACCTGCTTCAACCTGCTCACCAAGTTCCTGCAGCCCACCTCGGGCGCGATCGTGTTCGACGGCGCCGACATCACCCGCGAGTCGCCCGCCGCCATCGCGCGCCGCGGCGTCATCCGCTCGTTCCAGATCTCGGCCGTGTTCCAGCACCTGAGCGTGCTCGAGAACGTGCGCGTCGCGCTGCAGCGCACGCTGAACACGTCGTTCCATTTCTGGAAGTCCGAGCGCAGCCTGCACAAGCTCGACGCCCGCGCGATGGAACTGCTGGCCGAGGTCGACCTCGCCGACTATGCGCAGCTGCCCGCGGTCGAACTCAGCTACGGGCGCAAGCGTGCGCTCGAGATCGCCACCACGCTCGCGATGTCGCCCCAGTTGATGCTGCTGGACGAGCCGACGCAGGGCATGGGCATCGAGGACGTCGACCGCATCCGGCAACTCATCAAGAAGGTGTCGGCCCAGCGCACGATCCTGATGGTGGAGCACAACATGAGCGTGGTGTCGTCGATCGCCGACACCATCACCGTGCTGCAGCGCGGCGCGCTGCTGGCCGAGGGGCCGTATGCCGAGGTCTCGAAGAACCCGCAGGTGATCGAGGCCTACATGGGCACCACGCAGACCGAGCTTGCCGGAGCCCACTGAATGACAACCCCCACGCTCATTTCATTCCCTGCCCCCCGAGGGGGCGCTCAGCTTCCTCCGGGCGGCCGAGCGGGGCGCTGAATCATGTCCACACCGTTCCTCGAGATCAAGGGCCTGAACGCCTGGTACGGCGAGTCGCATGTGCTGCACGGCGTCGACCTGCACGTGAACGAGGGCGAGGTCGTCACGCTGCTGGGCCGCAACGGCGCAGGCCGCACGACGACGATGCGCGCGATCATGGGCCTGACCGGCGCGCGCCAGGGCTCGATCAAGGTCAAGGGCCACGAGACGATCGGCATGGCCACGCACAAGGTGGCGCGCCTGGGCCTCGGTTACTGCCCCGAGGAACGCGGCATCTTCTCCAGCCTGAGCTGCGAGGAGAACCTCATGCTGCCGCCCATGCTCGCGAAGGGCGGCATGCCCGTCGAGCAGATCTACGCGATGTTTCCCAACCTGAAGGAACGCGCGCCCAGCCAGGGCACGCGGCTGTCGGGCGGCGAGCAGCAGATGCTGGCGGTCGCGCGCATCCTGCGCACCGGCGCGCGCCTGCTGCTGCTCGACGAGATCTCCGAAGGCCTCGCGCCGGTGATCGTGCAGAAGCTCGCCGAGATGGTGGTCGCGCTGCGCAAGCAGGGCTATACGATCGTGATGGTCGAACAGAACTTCCGCTTCGCCGCGCCGCTGGCCGACCGCTTCCTGGTGATGGAACACGGCCAGGTGATCCAGCAGTTCACGCAGGCCGAGCTGCCCTCGCGCATCGACAAGCTGCACGAATACCTGGGCGTATGACCAAGAGCCCCCTCGCTCCTCCCGTCGCTGCCCCCGAGACGGAGCTCGGTTAGGCTCGGGTGGTGACGCTCGCTTCCCTCGATCAGCTCACGATTGATTTTTTCCGACCGCCAGACCACGTACAAACAAGGAGACCGACCCATGTTCAAGCCCCTTTCCGCCACTCTCAAGACCGTGGCCATCGCCTGCCTGGGCGCGCTCGGCTTCGCCGGCGCCGCGCAGGCCCAGATCTCGGGCGACGTCGTGCGCATCGGCATCATCACCGACATGTCCGGGGTGTATGCCGACATCGACGGCCAGGGCGGCGTCGAGGCGATCAAGATGGCCATCGCCGACGCCGGCGGCAGCGTCGCCGGCAAGAAGATCGAGCTGGTCTACGCCGACCACCAGAACAAGCCCGACGTCGCCGCCGCCAAGGCCCGCGAGTGGTTCGACACCAACGGCCTGGACATGCTGATCGGCGGCACCAACTCCGGCACCAACCTGGCCATGGCCAAGGTCGCGCAGGAGAAGCACAAGATCTTCATCTCGGTGGGCGGCGGCACCTCGGCGCTGACCAACGAGCAGTGCACGCCCACCACCATCCACTGGGCCTACGACACCACCGCGCTCGCCAAGGGCACGGGCGGCGCCGTGACCAAGGCCGGCGGCAAGACCTGGTACTTCCTGCAGGCCGACTACGCCTTCGGCGCCGCGCTCGAGGCCGACACCGCCAAGGTGGTGGAAGCCAACGGCGGCAAGGTGCTGGGCGTCGTCAAGCACCCGCTGTCGGCGAGCGACTTCTCGTCGTTCCTGCTGCAGGCCCAGGCCAGCAAGGCGCAGATCCTGGGCCTGGCCAACGCCGGCGGGGACACCGTCAACGCCATCAAGGCGGCCAACGAGTTCGGCATCACCAAGACGATGAAGATCGCCGGCCTGCTGATGTTCATCCAGGACGTGCACGCGCTGGGCCTGAAGACCACCCAGGGCATGTACCTGACCGACAGCTGGTACTGGAACCATACGCCGGAATCGCGCGCGTTCGGCCGCCGCTACTTCGACGTGATGAAGAAGATGCCCGGCTCGCTGCAGGCGGGCGACTACTCGGCCGCCTGGAACTACCTGCTGGCCGTCAAGGCCGCGGGATCGGACGACACCGACAAGGTGCTGGCGGCGATGAAGGCCGCCAAGGTCAACGACCTGTTCACGAAGGGCGGCTGGATCCGTGGCGACGGCAGCATGATCCACGACATGTACCTGATGCAGGTCAAGACCCCGGAAGCCTCGAAGGAGCCGTGGGACTACTACAACGTCGTGCAGACGATCGCAGGCGAAGCGGCCTGGACCACCAAGGCGGAAAGCCGCTGCGCAGCCTGGAAATGATCTGAGGGGGACGGCGCCTGCCGTCCTCGCATGATCCCGCGACATCGGGCCGCCGCGTTCGCGCGCCGCGGCCCGTCGCACAAAGCCGGAGACCTTTTCCCGATGACCGAGATATTCGGCATTCCCATCCAGGCGTTCCTGGGCCAGCTGATGCTGGGCCTGGTCAACGGCTCGTTCTACGCGATGCTGAGCCTGGGCCTGGCCGTGATCTTCGGCCTGCTGGGCGTCGTCAACTTCGCCCACGGCGCGCTGTACATGCTCGGCGCCTACGTGGCCTGGTTCTCGATGGACCGCTGGGGCGTCAGCTACTGGTGGGCGCTGCTGCTGGGCCCGCTGGTGGTGGGCGCGGTGGGCGCGGTGATCGAGCGCACGCTGCTCAAGCGGCTCTACAAGCTCGATCCGCTGTACGGCCTGCTGCTCACGTTCGGCCTGGCGCTGATCATCCAGGGCGTGTTCCAGCAGTACTACGGATCGTCGGGGCAGGACTACTCGTCGCCCGACGCGCTGCAGGGCGCCACCAACCTCGGCTTCATGGTGCTGCCGAACTATCGCGGCTGGGTCATCGCCGTGTCGCTGGTGGTGTGCTTCGGCACCTGGTTCCTGATCGAGCGCACGCAGCTCGGCGCGCTGCTGCGAGCGGGCACCGAGAACCCGGCGCTGGTGCAGGCGTTCGGCGTCAACGTGCCGCTGATGGTCACGCTGACCTACGCCGGCGGCGCCGCGCTGGCCGGCCTGGCGGGCGTGCTCGCGGCGCCGGTGATCCAGGTGTCGCCGCTGATGGGCAGCAACCTGATCATCGTGGTGTTCGCCGTCGTCGTGATCGGCGGCATGGGCTCGATCATCGGCTCCATCATCACCGGCCTCGTGCTGGGCCTGCTGGAAGGACTCACGCGCGTGTTCTATCCCGAGGCGTCGAACGTCGTCGTGTTCTTCATCATGGCCATCGTGCTGATGGTCCGGCCCGCCGGGCTGTTCGGGAAGGAAAAGTGATGAGCTGGATCGGCCAGGGCGCGGATCGCGCCGGCAAGATCGCCTGGATCGTGGCGCTCGCGCTGCTGGTGATCGCGCCGTTCGCGGGCGTCTACCCCATCTTCATCGCGCAGGCGCTGTGCTTCGCCATCTTCGCGATGGCGTTCAACCTGCTGCTGGGCTATACCGGCCTGCTGTCGTTCGGGCATGCCGCATTCTTCGGCGGCGCGGCCTACGTCACCGCGTGGTTGCTGCAGGAAAAGCACCTCACGCCGGAACTCGCGCTGCTGGGCGGCGTGGCCGCCGCGGGCCTGACGGGACTGGTGTTCGGCGCGATCGCCATCCGCCGCCAGGGCATCTACTTCGCGATGGTCACGCTGGCGCTGGCCTACATGCTCTCGTTCTTCTTCCTGGAAGCGTCGTTCACCGGCGGCGAGAACGGCATCCAGGGCATCGAGCGCGGCAAGCTGTTCGGCCTGTTCTCGCTCGAAGGCGACCTCGCGATGTACTTCTTCGTGCTGGCGATCGCCGTCGCGGTGTTCCTGTTCGTGCTGCGCATCGTGCATTCGCCCTACGGCCAGGTGCTCAAGGCGATCCGCGAGAACGAGCCGCGCGCGATCTCGCTGGGCTACGACGTCGACCGCTACAAGCTGCTGGCCTTCGTGCTGTCGGCCTCGCTCGCCGGCCTCGGCGGCGCGCTCAAGGTGCTGGTGCTGCACCTGGCCACGCTGCAGGACGTGCGCTGGGAGCAGTCCGGCGAAGTCATCCTGATGACGCTGCTGGGCGGCCTGGGCACCTTCGCCGGCCCGGTGGTCGGCGCCTTCATCGTCGTCGGCCTGCAGAACTTCCTGTCCGACCGCGCGGGCTCGTGGACGAGCGTGATCATCGGCTGCATCTTCGTGGCCTGCGTGGTGGCGTTCCGCAAGGGCGTGGTCGGCGAACTGCTGGCGTGGCACAGGCGCCGGACGAGAAAGGCCTGACCTTGCCATGAGCGACTCGACACGCTGGTTCAGGGCGAAGACGATCGGCTGGGGCTGGGGCCTGCCCCTCACCTGGCAGGGCTGGGTCGCGTATGCGCTCTATGCCGCGCTGCTGGCCGCCGGTGCCGTGCGGTATCCGCCGGATCGCGACACGCCGATGTTCCTGCTCGTCACGCTCGGACTGACCGGCGCGCTGGTCGTCCTGTGCATGATCAAGGGCGAGAAGCCGGGCAGCCGCAGCCGCTGATTTTTCCGGCCGCGCGCCAACTCGTGTCCAATACGGGCATGACCTTCCTATCCCTCGGCCTCAACGCGTCGTTCCAGCGCGCAGCGCAAGAGCGCGGCTATCTCGGCCCGACCCCCATCCAGACCGCGGCCATTCCGCCCGCGCTGGAGGGCCGCGACGTGCAGGGCACCGCGCGCACGGGCTCCGGCAAGACGCAGGCGTTCGGCTGGCCGGTGCTGCAGCGGCTGTCCGAGGCCGGCGTGCCGGCAGACGGCGTCAAGCGGCCGGTGCGGGCCCTGATCCTCGCGCCCACGCGCGAGCTCGCGGCGCAGATCGGCGAGTCGCTGCGCGAGGATGCGCAGCACCTGCCCGTGGCGCTCAAGATCGCGATCACCTACGGCGGCGTGTCGATCAACCCGCAGATGATGCGGCTGCGCGGCGGCGCCGACATCGTCGTCGCGACGCCCGGCCGCCTGCTCGACCTGGTCGACCAGAACGCCGTCTCCATCGCCGACGTGCAGACGCTGGTGCTGGACGAGGCCGACCGCCTGCTGGACATGGGCTTCGCCGACGAGCTCAAGCGCGTCCTCGCGCTGCTGCCCGAGAAGCGCCAGACGCTGCTGTTCTCGGCGACCTTCCCGCGCGCCGTGCTCGACCTGGCGGCCAGGATGCTGCACGACCCGTTCACGATCGACGTGCCCGACGTCGCCAGCGACAGCGCCGCGGCGCTGGCTGTCCAGGGCGCCAACATCGTGCAGCGCGCGATCTCGGTCGATACCCCAAGCCGTACCCAGCTGCTGCTCAAGCTGATCCGCGACCACGGCTGGAAGCGCGTGCTGGTGTTCGTCGCGACGCAGCACGCGGCCGAGCATGTCGCCTCGAAGCTGTACGTGGGCGGACTGAAGGCCGAGGCCTTCCACGGCGAGCTGAGCCAGGGCCGGCGCACGCAATTGCTCGACGACTTCAAGGCGTCGCGGCTGCAGGTGCTCGTGGCCACCGACCTGGCCGCGCGCGGCATCGACATCGTGCAGTTGCCGGTGGTCGTCAACTACGACCTGCCGCGTTCGGCCGACGACCACGTGCACCGCATCGGCCGCACCGGACGCGCCGGCGAATCGGGCGTCGCCGTGAGCTTCGTGCCGGCGGCCAGCGAGGCGCATTTCCGCCTGATCGAGAAGCGCCAGGAACTGCGCGTGCCGCGCGAGAAGATCGCCGGCTTCGAGCCCAGGGAGGTCGCGCCGCCCAAGGGCGCGGCCGAGTCGCCGAACAACGCGGGCGGCGTCAAGGGCAAGCGTCCGAGCAAGAAGGACAAGCTGCGGGCGGCCGAGGCGCAGAAGGCCAAGGAGCGGGCGGCACGGGCGGCGAAGCGCGCCAGGGGTTAGCCGACACGCCGCGGCCGGTCTTGACCGCAGCGCGCAGGCCGCCGCATCATGGCGCGTGGCCGACCTGACGCAACGCCCCTCCACGTACTGGCACCCGATTCGCCGCAACCGGTTCGACAGCGCGCTCGTCGTCCTGCTCGGGCTGCACCTGTTCCCGCGCCTCGATCCGGGCGACCAGCAACGCGTGGAGAACCTGCTGATCGACGATTTCCACAAGTGCCCCATTCCCTATACGGTGTTCCGCCAGGACGCGGGCGCTTCCAGCGACGTCGTCGCTTACCACAGGGCCATGGCCATGGCACGACTGGGCATGCCCACGGGCATCGCAGGGCTCGAATGGAAGGAGTTCGCCCAGCTCTCGTGGCTCGGGCCGAGCACCGCGACGTTCAACGACTTCCGCCGATTCGACGCCCAGACCGATGCAGCCGCCGACTTCCTGCGCTCGAACGGACTGGCACTCGACGAGCGAACGGCGCAAGGCAGGCGCTGGATGGACGAGATGCAGGCTCGCTACCCGTGATGCCGCGCGGCTGACGCCTCAACGCGCCGCGGCACTCAGCGCCTGCGCCGCCAGCCCCACGCGCCGCGCCGCGCGCGTCGCCAGTTGCAAACGCCGCCGCAGCCACGGCAGCACGGCGCTGTCCGGCAAGGCCGCGGGCACGGCGGTGTGGTCGACGTCCTCGCTGGGCACCGTGCCGCTGACGACCACCGGCGCGCCCGCGGCGCCGGGCGCGCCGCGTTGCGGCGAGGTGCCGACGCCTGGATTGTCGAGCGCGTGGTGCAAGGCGACGCACGCGTCGGTCAGCACCTTCTCTGCCGTGCCCGGCTCCAGCTGTGCGCCGCGGCGCGCGAGCAGCAGGCGCACCGCCACCAGCTGCGCCATCAGGACGTGGCAGCGCGTGAGCATCTCGGCCAGCGCGTACATCGGCACCTGCACCCGCGCGGGCTCAGCGCCGGTGCGCTGCGCGGCCGACGCGATCGCGCCGACCGCCTCGTAGACCTCGCGCCGCGCGAGCCGCAGCTTGAGATCGGGCCGCGCCGGATCGGGCAGGCGCATCACCTCGCTGGTGAGCGCGCGCAGGCTCTTGAGCACGCGGTCGTTGAGCTTGTCGATGCCGCGCCGCTCCCACCACGGCCACACGTAGCTGAAGCCCCAGGCAAGCGCGGCGCCCATGATCGTGTCGGCGATGCGCTCGGACACCCCGAAGCTCGCGCCTTCGGGCGCGGCCATGTGGGCCTGCATCAGCGCCATCACGCTCGCCGCCGCGGCCGTCACGAGATAGCGCGCGGTGGTGAACGAGTGCGCGATGCCCACGGCGACCAGGAACGCCAGCGTCGACAGCCACGGCGCGCCGAACTGCGCGAGCGCCAGCACCAGCAGGCAGCCGATCATCGTGCCCATCACCCGGTCGTTGCGGCGCGACAGCGTCTGCTCGAGATTGCCGCGCAGCACCACGCCCACGCTCAGCACCAGCCAATGCGGATGCGAGGCCCACGGCAGCGCCAGGCCGATGAAGTAGGCGCTCCCGAGTGCCAGGCTCAGGCGCACCGCGTGGCGGAACGTGGGCGAGCGCGTGTTGAGCTGCGCGCGCAACGCGGCCCAGGGCCAGCCTTCGGGCGAGATGAACACCTGCAGCTCGTCGCGTGCGAGCGGCAGCGGCGTGACCTCGCCGCGCAGCGCGGCCTGCATGCGCGCGAGCACGGCCACCATCTGGCGCGCACGCCCGTAGAACGCCACCGCCAGCGAATAGCGCGGGTCGGTGCTGGCGAACAGCGGCACGCGCGCGGGCGTCTGCGCGCGCACGGCCGCGGCGGCTTCGTGGGCGACGCTCGCGGGATCGGCGGCCGGGCCGCCCTGCGCGACCGCATCGGCCGCCGCGTCGCCGATCGCGATCGCGTCGTGCTCGGCGACGTGCTCATCCGCCGACGACATCGGCGACGTCGCCGCCGCCGATGCGGCCGACGCCGCGATCGACGCCGCCGCCGCGGCCGCCGGTGCCGGGGCCGGTGGCGGCGAGCGCGCCGGGGGCGGCCCGGCGCGCTCGCCGGGCTCGATGGCCGGCGCGGCCAGCGGCGTCGCGGCCGACGCCG
>CAIMXF010000196.1 GCA_903845345.1 uncultured beta proteobacterium | reverse complement strand
CGCATCGGCAGCTTCTACCTGAGGCTGGTGCTCGACAGCTTCGGCGGCTCCGACCCGATGGCCGCCGCGGCCTACAACGCCGGCCCGGCGCGCCCGCGGCGCTGGCGAGGCGGCATGATGCTCACGCCCGAGATCTGGACCGAGAACGTGCCGTTCTACGAGACCCGCGACTACGTGAAGAAGGTGATGACCAACGCCGCGATCTACGCCGCGCTGCTGGGCAACAAGGGGCCGCAGCTGCGCCCGCGCCTGGGCCCGCAGATCGGCCCGCGCGACGCCGAACAACCGCCTGCAGCGGACATGCCATGAAGACCTACGTCGTCGGCGGCGCGGTGCGCGACGGCCTGCTCGGCGAGCCGGTGAACGACCGCGACTGGGTCGTCACCGGCGCGAGTCCGCAGGACATGCTGGACGCCGGCTACCTGCCCGTCGGCAAGGACTTCCCGGTCTTCCTGCACCCGACCACGCACGAGGAATACGCGCTCGCCCGCACCGAACGCAAGACCGGGCCGGGCTACCACGGCTTCGAGGTCTACGCGGCGCCCGACGTCACGCTGGAGGACGACCTGGTGCGCCGCGACCTGACGATCAACGCGATCGCGCAGCAGGACGACGGCACGCTGGTCGACCCGTACGGCGGCCAGCGCGACCTCGCGGCCAGGGTGCTGCGCCACGTGTCCGAGGCGTTCGCGGAAGACCCGGTGCGCATCCTGCGCCTGGCGCGCTTCGCGGCACGCTGGCCGACGTTCGCCGTCGCGCCCGAGACCACGGCGCTGATGCGGCGGATGGTCGCGGCCGGCGAGGTCGACGCGCTCGTCGCGGAGCGCGTGTGGCAGGAGGTGTCGCGCGGGCTGATGGAGCGCGCGCCGGCGCGCATGTTCGAGGTGTTGCGCAGCGTCGGCGCGCTCGCCAGGCTGATGCCCGAGGTCGACGCGCTGTTCGGCGTGCCGCAACCGCCGCAGCACCATCCCGAGATCGACACCGGCGTGCACACGCTGATGGTGCTGGGTCGCTGCGCCGCCACCGCGCAGCCGCTGCCGGTGCGCTACGCCTGCCTGGTGCACGACCTCGGCAAGGCCACGACGCCCGCCGACGTGCTGCCGCGCCACATCGGCCACGAGCAGCGCGGCGAAGACCTGATCCGGGTCGTCAACGAACGCCTGCGCGTGCCGGTCGACTGCGGCGAGCTCGCGCTGCTGACCGCGCGCGAGCACACCAACGTCCACGCGAGCAGAAAGCTCAACGCGTCCGCCGTCGTGCGCCTGCTCGAACGCTGCGACGCGTTCCGCCGCCCCGATCGTTTCCTGCAGATGCTGGCGGCCTGCGAGTGCGACGCCACCGGCCGGCTGGGCCTCGAGGACGCGCCGTATCCGCAGCGCGCGCGCCTGGCCGCGGCGCTCAAGACCGCCCAGGACGTCGATGCCCGCGCCGCGTCGTCGCAGGCCATCGAACGCGGCCTCAAGGGCCCGGCGATCGCCGACGCCATCCGCCAGGCCCGCGTGAAGGCGCTGGCCATCGACTTGAAGACCGGCACCGACGAGCCATGAAGATTCCCGCCAACCAGACCGCGCTGGTCGTCATCGACATGCAGGCCATCCTGTTCGAGCCCGAACCGCCCGAGGCCGGGGCCGTGGTCGCGCGCATCAACGGCCTCGCGTCGCGCGCGCGTGACGCGGGCGCGCCCGTGGTGTGGGTGCAGCACGAGACTGCCAACGGCGACCTCGTGGCCGACACGCCGGGCTGGCAGCTGCATCCGGGGCTTGCCGCGGCCCCGTCCGACCTGTTCGTGCGCAAGACGATGTCCGACGCGTTCCTGCGCACCGACCTGCACGCGCTGCTGGCCGAACGCGGCGTGCGCCACGTGACCGTCTGCGGCTACTCGAGCGAGTTCTGCGTCGACTCCAGCGTGCGCGGCGCGGCGTCGCGCGGCTACGCCGTCACGCTGGCCGCCGACGCCCACACCTCGCACGACAAGCCGCACGCGACCGGACTGCAGATCCGGCTGCACGAGAACGAGACCCTGCGCAACATCAGCAGCTTCCACGGCGCGATCGACGCGGTGCCGGCGGCGGAGATCGTGTTCGGCTGATAGGCACAGCTCGACAGCAGGGCACAATCCCGGCCCATGAGCGCCGAACGCCTTGGTTTCCTGCTTGCCGGCCGCGACTACGTGCGTGTCAAGACCGGCTTTTCGTGGCCGGCTTTCTTCTGTGGCCTCTTGTGGGCCGCGGCGAAGAAGGTCTGGGGTCTGCTGTTCCTGATGTTGCTGGTGGAGGTGCTGCTGTACGCGCTCGGCGCCGCCATCCAGGCCAGCGGCAGCGTCTCGCTCGTGTTCGCGCAACTGGGCGTGCAGCTGGCCTATGTCGTGCTGCGCGGCTGGTTCGGCAACGCCTGGTGGCGTGCGTCGTTGCGCCGGCGCGGCTACCTGCAGGTGATCGAGAAGCGTCGCCCGGTCACTTGATCCACGCGATCGCGCTGGCGATCAGCATCAGCACCACGCTGCTGCCCAGCGGCAGGAAGAACTGGCGGCCGGCGATGCGAAAGCGCAGGTCGCCGGGCAGCTTGCCGAAGCCGTGGCGGCTCATCCAGTCGCCGAAGCGGTTGAACACGAGCAGGCAGACGAGCAGGACGAGCAGCAGCCGCATCGCAGCCGACCTACAACATGTGCGAGCGATCGCCCGCGTGGAAGCCGATCGGGTCCAGCTCGCAGCCGCGCGACAGCGCGATCACCTTGAACAGCTCGCCCATCTCGTGCTCGTTGACGAGCTTCTGCGCGTTGGCGCGCTCGCCCACGCTGGCCGCGGCCAGCAGGTCGACCAGGCCGCAGTTGATCAGGAAGCGCGCCTGCGAGGTGTAGCCCAGCACGGTCAGGCCCGCCTCCTGCGCCGCCAGCGCGATGCCGCTGAAGTTGACGTGGGCGGTGATGTCCTTGTCGCCGATGGCCACCAGCGGGTCGCCGTCGGCCCGGTGCGCCTGGTGGCACATCAGCGTGCCGCCCAGGCGCTGCGGGTGGTAGTACTCGTGCTCGGGAAAGCCGTAGTCGATCAGGATGGCCACGCCGCGCCGCAAGCGGTCGGCCAGGCTCGCGATGAAGCTCTCGGCGATGGTGTGGATCTCGGTGACGCTGCCGTCGATGAAGAAGCCGTCCATCAGCGCGGACGCGGCCTGGGTCTCGCCTTCGAGCGGGAAAGGCTCGTCGAGATCCGCAAAGGCAAACCATCGCGGCTCGTCGTCGACGTCTTCAGCCCAGGGAGCGCGGGAACCGGCTTGGCCGGGCCCGTCGCGGCCGGCCCCCTCGGGGGGCAGGGAGCGCGAGCGACCGTGGGGGTCCACGTTCACGACGCCGCGCTCGTGCCAGCGTCCGCCCGAACGGTGCAGCAGCTTGACCGGCATCGCGTCGAGCACCTCGTTGCCGACGACCACGCCTTCGATCGTGTCGGGCCACGCGTCCAGCCATTGCACGCGCGGCGCGAAGCGCGCGAGGCGGGCCTGCTGGCGTTCGCGCAGCGGCCCGGACAATTCGATGATCGTCAGATCGACGGGGACGCGCAGCATGCCGTCGTCGTCGGCGTCGTCGGCATCGAGCGCCTCCAGCAACTGCTCGGCCAGAGCGCCGGTGCCGGCGCCGAATTCGTAGACGCGGCCGGTCTGCGACGCCGCCAGGGCCTCGCGCACCTGCACGGCCAGCGCGCGGCCGAAAAACGGCGACAATTCGGGAGCGGTGACGAAATCGCTGCCGCCCTCGGGCCCGAGGCCGAAGATGCGGCGTCCGCCGCTGTAGTAGCCGAGGCCCGGCGCGTACAGCGCCTCCGTCATGAAGTCGTCGAACGGCATCCAGCCGCCAGCCTCGGCGATGCGGGAGGCGATCCGGGCGACCAGGGCGCCGCCCGGCGCCGGCGGGGTCGAGGAATCTGTCGTGGCGCCCGGAAGGCCGGGCCTGGAATTGCGCTGCATCGAATCAAATTGTAGGGATCATGGCCACCCCGAACCATCCTGACGCCGAAAACTCTTCTTCGAACCCGCAACGGCGCGCGTACGAGGGCGGCGGCGTGCGCGCGGTGGCGCTGGTGACCGGCGCCGCGCGCCGCATCGGCCGCGTGATCGCGCTGGAGCTGGCGCACGCCGGCTTCGACATCGCGCTGCATCACCGCGGCAGGGATGCGCGCGCGATCGCCGAGGCCGAGGCCACGGCCGCAGATCTGCGCGCCGCCGGCGCCCGCGTGCAGCTGTTCGCCGCGGACTTCGCCGACCCCGCCGCCACCGCCGAGCTGCTGCCGTCGATCGCGCAGGCCTTCGGCCGGGTCGACGCCGTCGTCAACAGCGCGTCGCGTTTCGAGTACGACAGCCCGGCCGCGTTCGACGCCGCGCTGCTCGAATCGATGACGCGCAGCAACGTGGCGGCGCCGGTCGCGCTCGCGCAGGCGCTGGCCGCGCAGGTGCCCGCGCAGGCGCGCCACGCGCGCGTGACGCCCTGCGTCGTCAACCTGCTCGACCAGAAGCTGCACAACCCGAACCCCGACTACTTCTCGTACACGCTCACCAAGGCCGCGCTGGCGCACGCCACGGTGCTGCTCGCGCAGGCGCTGGCGCCGGCGGTGCGGGTGTGCGGGGTGTCGCCGGGCATCACGCTCGTCTCCGGGCCGATGGACGATGACGAGTTCGCCAAGGCGCACAAGCTCACCGCGCTGGGCCGCTCGTCCACGCCCGAGGACATCGCGCGCGCCGTGCGCTTCCTCATCGAGTCGCCCGCGATCACCGGCATCGACCTCGCCGTCGACGGCGGCCAGCACCTGGTCGGCCAGTCGCGCGACGTGCTGTTCCTGGCGCGGGAAAATGAAACCCCCTCGCTCCTCCCGTCGCTGCCCCCCGAGGGGGAGCTCGGATCGGCTCGGATGTGATCCTCGCTTTCCGAATGCACCCTCTTCGAATTGATTCCAACCAAGACCCCGACATGCACAGCCTCCTGCACCACCCGACCCTGATGGACTGCCGGCGGCTGTTCCTGCGCAACTACGAGGTGATGATCAACATCGGCGTGCACGAATTCGAGAAGAAGGGCGAGCAGCGCGTGCTGATCAACGTCGATCTCTACGTGCCGCTGGCCACGTCCACGCCGCGCGCCGACCAGTTGAACGAGGTGCTGGACTACGACTTCATCCGCTCGACGATCACCACCCGCATGTCCCGGGGCCACGTGCACCTGCAGGAGACGCTGTGCGACGACGTGCTCGCGCTGATGCTGGCGCATCCGAACGTGCGCGCGGCGCGGGTGTCGACCGAGAAGCCCGACGTCTATCCGGACTGCGAATCGGTGGGCGTGGAAGTGTTCGGAATGAAGGAAGCAGCATGAGCGCCGCCTGGCCGCCAGCAGGCGCTCGCACCGCAGCCGTCACGTGGAGGGTCGCCTCATGAGCCTCGAAGAACGCAAGCATCCGGACGGCGAGCCGTCCGCCCACGCCACGCCGGCGGTGTTCGACGAGCGGCAGACCGCCGCACGGCGCAAGGCCGCCTACGAGATCAACAAGCTCTCCAAGCGACTGCACCGCCAGGTCGGCTCGGCCATCATCGACTACAACATGATCGAGGACGGCGACAAGGTGATGGTGTGCCTGTCCGGAGGCAAGGACAGCTACGCGATGCTGGACATCCTGCTGTCGCTGCGCGAACGCTCGCCGGTCAAGTTCGAGATGATCGCGGTCAACCTCGACCAGAAGCAGCCCGGCTTTCCCGAGCACGTGCTGCCCGACTACCTGCGTGCGCGCGGCGTGCCGTTCCACATCGAGGAGCAGGACACCTACTCCATCGTCACGCAGCACATCGAGCCCGGCAAGACGATGTGCTCGCTGTGCTCGCGGCTGCGCCGCGGCATCCTGTACCGCGTGGCCGGCGAGCTCGGCTGCACGAAGATCGCACTGGGCCATCATCGCGACGACATCGTCGTGACGATGTTCATGAACATGTTCTTCGGCAGCCGGCTCAAGGGCATGCCGCCCAAGCTCGTCAGCGACGACGGCAGGAACGTGGTCATCCGCCCGCTCGCCTACGTCAACGAGGACGACCTCGTGCGCTGGGCCGAGCATCGCGAGTTCCCGATCATCCCGTGCACCCTTTGCGGCAGCCAGGACAACCTGCAGCGCGTGCAGATCAAGGCGATGATCCGCGAGTGGGACAAGCAGCACCCCGGCCGGATCGAGAACATCTTCACCGCGATGGCCAACATCACGCCGTCGCACATGATGGATCGCCAGCTGTTCCCGTTCACGACGATCCAGGCCAGCGGCCGGGCCGAACCCGACGGCGACATCGCGTTCGACGACGACGAGTCCTGCGCGACGCCCAGGCCGGGCGTGATCCGCATCGTCTGACGATCGCTGACCCGAGGCGCGCGCGCCGGACATCCACGATGGCCAGCAGGCGCGTCGTGCAAGGATTTCGACAGCCTCTGGAAAGTGTTCCGGCGGGCGCGCCGCGTGCCGGTACATACTCGAGTTACACGCGGGTGCGAAGCTCGTCATCGGGGCGCCGTGGTTGGCGCCCGGGAGTTCAGTCATGACCATCATCCAGACCACTCGACGCCTCGGCGCCATCGCCGCGCTGGCCGGCGCGGCGCTGCTCGGCGGCTGCGCGAGCATCAACACCGTCGACACCTCGGTCGCCACCTTCGGCGACTGGCCCGCGGGCACGACGCCCGGCACCTACGCCTTCGACCGCCTGCCGTCGCAGGAGAAGAACCCGCAGCGGCAGCAGTCGCTCGAGAACGCCGCCGCGGCCGCGCTGGCCATCGCCGGCTTCCGGCCCGCGGCCGACGGCACCAAGCCGGCGGTGACGGTGCAGATCGGAGCGCGCACCGAGCGCTTCGAGCAGGCGCCGTGGGACGACCCGTTCTGGTGGGGCGGTCCGCGCCGTTTCGGCTACGGCAGCTGGGCCAGCTACGGCCCGTACGGCCCGTGGGGCCCCTACGGCTTCCATCGCGGCATCTGGGCGCCCTTCCCGCCGGAGCCCGACGTCTACGAGCACGAGGTGGCACTGCTGATCCGCGACGCCGCCACCGGCAAGGCGCTCTACGAGACGCGCGCCACCAGCGACGGCTACCGCTCCGGCGGCGACCGCCTGTTGGCCGCGATGTTCGACGCGTCGATGAAGGACTTCCCGCGCACCGACGACAAGGCCCACGTGATCCGCGTCGAGCTGCCGATGGTGCCTTCGGCCATGCCGCCCGCGCCGGCCGCCAGCACGCCCAGCGCCTGAACCGGGACGACGCGAAGCCGCCCGCAAGGCCTTTCAAGCTCTCGGCAAGCGAGGATCACCCTCCGAGCCGACCTCTGCTGCCCTCGGGGGGCAGCGAGGGCGGCGCGTGGGGCCCCGATATCATCCCGGTTCCATCGACGAACCGGAATTCAATATGGCACTCAGTGTCGTGATCATGGCCGCGGGCAAGGGGACGCGGATGCGTTCGGCGCGGCCGAAGGTCTTGCATGCACTGGGCGGCAGGCCGTTGCTGGAACATGTCGTGGCGACCGCCGAGTCGCTCGCGCCCGAGCGCTGCATCGTCATCACCGGCCATGGCGCCGAGGCCGTCGAGGCCGCGTTCGCCTGCGAGCAGCGCGCGTTCGTGCGCCAGATGCCGCAACTGGGCACCGGCCATGCCGTGCAGCAGGCCGTGCCCGCGCTGCCCGACGACGGCATCACGCTTGTCCTCAACGGCGACGTGCCCCTCATCCGCGTGGCCACGCTGCGCGCGCTGGTCGATGCCTGCGCCGGCACGAAGCTCGCGCTGCTGACCGTCACCCTTGCCAATCCGTTCGGCTACGGCCGCATCGTGCGCACCGACGAACCGGGCGACGCCGACGGCGTCGGGGCCGTCCAGGCCATCGTCGAGGAGAAGGACGCGACGCCGTTGCAGCGCCAGATCACCGAGGTCTACACGGGCATCCTCGCCGCGCCGACCGCGCAGCTCAAGCAATGGCTCGCGCGCCTGACCAACCAGAACGCGCAGGGCGAGTACTACCTGACCGACGTCGTCGCGCACGCGGTCGCCGACGGTGTGGAGGTCTGCACGTCCTGCGCGCAGGACGAGACCGAGGTGCTGGGCGTCAACAGCCCGATGCAGTTGGCCGACCTCGAGCGCCGCCTGCAACGCCGCCACGCCGACGCGCTGATGGACGCCGGCGTGCGCCTGGCCGACCCGTCGCGCTTCGACCTGCGCGGCACGCTCGCCTGCGGCATGGACGTCGAGATCGACGTCGGCTGCGTCTTCGAAGGCGCCGTGACGATCGCCGACGGCGCGCGCATCGGCGCGCATTGCGTGATCCGGGACGCGCAGATCGCCGCGGGGGCGGTGATTCATCCGTTCACGCACATCGAGGGCGCGAGCGTCGGGGCAGGCTCGCTGGTCGGGCCGTTCGCGCGGCTGCGGCCGGGTGCGATGCTGGGCGAGGAGGTGCACATCGGCAACTTCGTCGAGGTGAAGAACTCGACGCTCGCCAACGGCGCCAAGGCCAACCACCTCGCATACCTCGGCGATGCGACCGTGGGCGAGCGCGTCAACTACGGCGCGGGCAGCATCACGGCGAACTACGACGGTGCCAACAAGCATCGCACGACCATCGGTGCGGATGTGCACGTCGGATCGAATTGCGTTCTCGTGGCGCCGGTGAGGATCGGCGATGGGGCGACGATCGGTGGCGGGTCGACGATCACCAAGGAAGTGGCGGCGGGGTCGTTGGCGATCGGGAGGGCGAGGCAGGTGGCGTTTGCGGATTGGTCGCGGCCGCAGAAGAAGTAGGTCTCTTCCTTTGCCTGCGGCGCTCTGGCCCGCCGCTGCGCGGCGGGCGGTTCCTGGCGGCGGTGTCGCGAGCGGCAGGGCGGGCAGGGGCTTGTCTCGCGGTCACATGCGAGGCTGAACCTGCGCCTGGACGGCGTGGTTCGGCGGGCGTGCGCCAAAAATTGCTCCTGTAGAACTCAACTGGCGCGCGCCCGGGGCCTGCCACCCAACGCGCACATGCCCGCCACGCCTGCAACGGACCGCGAGCCCAGCCCCTGCCCACCCTGCCGCTGCTGCTTT
>CAIMXF010000195.1 GCA_903845345.1 uncultured beta proteobacterium | reverse complement strand
GTCCATCTTCGACGCGGCCGTCAACATCCTGCGGCCGCAGCTGATCAACATCCCCGGCGTGGCGATCCCGTTCCCCTACGGCGGCAAGACCAAGCTCGTCTCGATCGATCTCGACACCAACGCGATGCAGGCCCGCGGCCTGTCGCCGGCCGACGTCGTCACCGCGCTGAACGTGCAGAACCTGATCCTGCCTTCCGGCACGGCCAAGTTCGGGCCCACCGAATACACGTTCAAGCTCAACGGCTCGACCGACACCATCGCCGCGCTCAACGACCTGCCGATCCGCACCGTCAACGGCGCCACCACCACCATCGGCGACGTCGGCTTCGTGCGCGACGGCTTCGCGCCGCAGACCAACATCGTGCGCCAGGACGGCCAGCGCGGCGTGCTGCTGTCGGTGCTGAAGAACGGCGGAGCCTCGACGCTGGACATCATGTCCAACCTGCGCGCGCTGCTGCCCACCGCCGCGGCGCAGATGCCCAGGGAGATCTCGGTCAAGACGCTGTTCGACCAGTCGGTCTTCGTCAAGGCCGCGGTAGTGGGCGTCGTCACCGAGGCACTGATCGCCGCCGGCCTGACCGCCGCGCTGGTGCTGCTGTTCCTGGGCAACTGGCGCAGCACGCTGGTGATCGCGCTGACGATCCCGCTGTCCATCCTGAGCTCGGTGATCATCCTGGAGGTGCTCGGCGAGACGCTCAACCTGATGACGCTGGGCGGCCTCGCGCTCTCGGTGGGCGTGCTGGTCGACCAGGCCATCGTCACCATCGAGAACATCGAGCGCCACCTGCACATGGGCACCGAGCTGAACCAGGCCATCATCGTCGGCGCGGGCGAGATCGGCGTGCCGGCCTTCGTGTCCACGCTGTGCATCTGCATCGTGTTCGTGCCGATGTTCTTCCTGTCGGGTGTCGCGCGCTTCCTGTTCGTGCCGCTGGCCGAGGCCGTCGTGTTCGCGATGGCCGCGTCGTACCTCCTGTCGCGGACGCTGGTGCCCACGCTGGTGATGCTGCTGATGCGCGGTGACCGCGGGGAACATCACGGCGAGCTGCCCGCAGGCGCCAAGCCCAGCCTGCTCAAGCGCCTCAACGTCGCCTTCGACCGCCGCTTCGAGCAGGTGCGCGGCGGCTACACGATGGCGCTGTCGGTGCTGCTCTCGCACCGGCGCAGCTTCTCGATCGCCTTCATGGCGTTCTGCCTGCTGTCGTGCGGCCTGTTCCTCGCGCTGGGGCGCGACTTCTTCCCGGCCGTCGACGGCGGCCAGATCCGGCTGCACTTCCGCATGCCCACCGGCACGCGCATCGAGGAGACGGCGCGCTCGGCCGACGAGATCGAGGCGCAGATCCGGCAACTGGTGCCGGCCGACCAGCTCGACACGGTACTGGACAACCTCGGCGTGCCCAACTCCGGCATCAACCTGTCGTACAGCAACGCCGGCACGATCGGCACGCTCGACGGCGAGATCCAGATCGCGCTCACGAAGGAACACAAGCCGACGGCCGGCTTCGTCGCGATGCTGCGCAGGGAGCTGCCCAGGCGCTTCCCCGGCATCGAGTTCTTCTTCCAGCCGGCCGACATCGTCACGCAGATCCTGAACTTCGGCCTGCCGGCCGCCATCGACGTGCAGTTCACCGGCAACGACATCGCCACCAACGCCGCGCTGGCCGCGGCGCTGAACAAGCAGATCGAGCACATCCCCGGCGCCGTCGACAGCCACGTGCTGCAGCGCAACGACCTGCCGGCCATCAACCTCGACATGGATCGCGCGCGGCTGCAGCAGGTGGGCCTGTCGGCGACCAACGTCGGCCAGAACGTGCTGGTGGCGCTGTCGGGCAGCTCGCAGGTCGCGCCGGCGTTCTGGCTCAACCCGGCCAACGGCATCGTCTACAACATCGCCGTGCAGACGCCGCAGTACCGCGTCGACTCGCTCGACTCGCTGCTGGCCACGCCGGTGGGCGTGGGCAACGGCGCCGGCTCCACCACCGCGGGCACCACGCAGTTGCTGGGCAACCTCGTCAAGGTGCGACCGGCGGTGCAGCAGGCGGTCTCGTCGCGCTACAACATCCAGCCGGCGATCGACGTGCTGGTCAGCGTGCAGGGCACCGACCTCGCCGACGTCGCCAGGCAGGTGCAGCGGCTGGTCGACGCCACCCGCGCCAAGCTGCCGCGCGGCAGCGCGGTGGGGGTGCGCGGCCAGGTGCAGACGATGCAGGCCTCGTTCGTCGGCCTGCTCGTGGGGCTGGCGATGGCCATCGTGCTCGTCTACCTGCTCGTCGTCGTCAACTTCCAGTCGTGGATCGACGCGCTGATCATCATCGCCGCGCTGCCCGCGGCGCTGGCCGGCATCGCCTGGATGCTGTTCATCACCGGCACGACGCTGAGCGTGCCGGCGCTCACGGGCGCCATCATGACGATGGGCGTGGCCACTGCCAACTCGATCCTGATGATCTCGTTCGCGCGCCAGCGCCGCGAGGAAGGTGCCGCGATCCTCGACGCCGCGCTCGAGGCCGGTGCGACGCGCCTGCGGCCCGTGATGATGACCGCGCTGGCGATGATCATCGGCATGATGCCCATGGCGCTCGGGCTGGGCGAGGGCGCCGAGCAGAACGCGCCGCTGGGCCGCGCCGTCATCGGCGGCCTGCTGTTCGCCACCGTGTCCACCCTCCTCTTCGTGCCGGTGCTCTTCGCCGGCGTGCACCGCCGCCTCGAGGCGCGCCACCAGCGCCGTCGCCACGACGATCCGGCAACGCCTCTCGTTTCCCATCCGCAGGAGATCTGACAATGACTGAGCAGCGACATGCCGGCCCGGGCATCCACGCCGCCGCCGGCGACGACCACCCCGAGCAGCTGCAGCGCGCGAAGGTCGTGCGCGGCCTCAAGATCGTCACCCTCGCCGTCCTGGTGCTGCTGGGCCTGGGCGCGGCGCGTACGGTGCTGAGCCGCGCGGCCAACAGCAAGGAACTCGACGCAGGCGTGGCCGAGCATACGGCGATCTACGTCAAGACGGCCACGCCGCAGGCCGCGGGCGCGAGCCGCACCGTGGCGCTCCCCGGCACGCTGCAGGGCGAGGTGCAGGCGCCGATCGCCGCGCGCGCGGCGGGCTACGTCAAGAGCTGGAGCACGGACATCGGCAGCCGCGTCCGGAAGGGCGACGTGCTCGCCGAGCTCGAGGCGCCCGAACTCGACCAGCAGGTGTCGCAGGCCAGGGCGGTGCGCGACCAGACGGCCTCGACCGTGGCGCTGGCCCAGACCACCGTCGACCGCTGGGACGCGCTGCGCAAGAAGGACGTCGTCGCGCAGCAGGATCTGGACGAGCGCCGCGCCGCGCTCGTGCAGGCCAGGGCCAACCTCGCCGCCGCCGATGCCAACCTGCAGCGCCTGCAGGAACTCGAGGCGTTCAAGCACGTGACCGCGCCGTTCGCGGGCATCGTCACCAGGCGCAACATCGACGTCGGCGACCTGATCGACACCAGCGGCAAGCCGCTGTTCCTGCTGTCGCAGACCGACCCGCTGCGCGTCTACATCAGCGTGCCGCAGTCCTACGCCAACCTCGTCAAGACCGGCGAGTCCGTGGTCGTGACGCAGGCCGAGCTGCAAAACCGGCAGTTCAAGGGCCAGGTCACGCGCACGTCGGGCTCGATCGACGCGGCCACCCGCACGATGCAGGTCGAGGTGTCCCTGCCGAACAAGGACGGCGCGCTGCTGCCCGGCGCCTACGTGCAGGTCGCGCTGCCGCTGTCGGCCAGCGCCACGCTGTCGGTGCCCAGCAATGCGCTGCTGTTCCGCGGCGAGGGCCCGCGGGTCGCGGTGATCGATGCGCAAGGCAAGGTCACGCTGCACGCCGTCACGCTGGGCCGCAACAACGGCAGCACCGTCGAAGTGACCAGCGGCCTGCAGGCGACCGACCGCCTGGTGCTGAACCCGCCCGACTCGCTGGTCGACGGCGACGTCGTCACCACGCAGGCGCCCGCGACGGCAAAGGCACCGGCGTGAAGACGCCGTCCCGCCTCACGCTCCTCGTCGCCGCGCTCGCGCTCGGTGGCTGCGCCGTCGGCCCCGACTACAAGCGGCCCGCCGCCGACCTGCCCGTCACCTGGACGCTGGAACAGCCGTGGCGCACCGGCGCGCCGGCCGACGCCGCCGACAAGGGCGACTGGTGGAAGGCCTTCGGCGACGCGCAGCTGGACGACCTCGAACGCAAGGCAATGGGCGACAGCCCCACGCTCGCGATCGCGGCCGCGCGTCTCGCGCAGGCGCGCGCGACGGTCACCGCGCAATCGGCCGGCCTGTTCCCGTCGCTCAGCCTGCAGTCGCGCGACCAGCGCTTCCGGATCTCGGCCAACCGTCCGCTCGCCAACTACGCGGTGCCCAACCAGACGACGGTGCAGAACGACTTCCCGCTGAGCCTGGGCGCGAGCTACGAGGTCGACCTCGCCGGCCGCGTCTCGCGCAGCATCGAGGGCGCGAAGGCGTCGGCCGAGCAGTCGGCCGCCGACCTCGCGAACACGCGGCTGGTGGTCAGCGCGGAGCTGGCGTCGGACTGGTACAGCCTGGTCACGCTGGACGCCTCGCTGGACGTGCTCGACCACTCCATCGCGCTGCAGCGGCGCGCGCTCGACTTCGTCAACCAGCGCCACGACCTCGGCGCCGGCACCGGCCTCGAAGTGGCGCAGCAGCAGGCCTTGCTGGACAACACGCTGACCCAGGTCGACGTGCAGAAGCGCCAGCGCGCGCAGTTCGAGCACGCGATCGCCACGCTGGTGGGCACGCCGGCGCCCGCGTTCAGCCTGCCCCCGGTCAGGCGCGACCTGCAGCCGCCGCCGATTCCCGTGGGCGTGCCGTCCGACCTGCTGCAGCGGCGTCCCGACGTCGCCTCCGCGGAGCGCGCGATGGCCGCGGCCAACGCGCAGATCGGCGTCGCGACCGCGGCGTTCTATCCGGGCATCTTCCTGCAGCCGAGCATCGGCGACGAGAGCAACGCGCTCAGCTCGCTGTTCAACGCGCCCAGCCTGATCTGGTCGGTGGGCGTGTCGGCCACGCAGACGCTGTTCGACGCCGGCCGCACGCGCGCCAACGTCGACTTCGCCAAGGCGGGCTACGACGTCTCCGTGGCGACCTATCGCCGCACGGTGCTGGCCGCGATGCAGGAGGTCGAGGACGGCATCACCGGCGTCGCGTCGCTCGATCGCGCGACCAGGCAGGCCAAGGTGGCCGTCGCGTCGGCGCAGCGCGTGCTGGACATGTCCAATGCGCGCTACGAAGGCGGCGTCGCCACCTACCTCGACGTCATCACGGCGCAGCAGTCGCTGCTGAGCGCGCAGCTGCAGGCCGCGCAACTCGCCGGCCAGCGCCAGATCGTCGCGACGGCGCTGGTGAAGGCGCTCGGCGGCGGCTGGGACGGCAAGCTGGACTGAGGCCGGCCAGCCGCCGGCCAGCAGCTCGCGGTTGTGCTGCGCGTTGGCGTCGCCCTGTGTCGCCGCCTTGCGGAACCCGGCCGGCGATGGTGCGCGGTGACGCGATGCGCGGGAGGGCGCCGCGCGCGAGCTCGACGGCCTAGAAATCGAGCAGTTGCGCGCGCCGGCGCGACAGCTCCGACGCGCACTTGCGCAGCGCGGTGATCTCGGCGGCGGTCCAGCGGCGCGGCGTGTCGTGCACGCAGGAGATCAGGCCCCAGACGCGCGCGTCGATGTAGAACGCCGCCACGATCATCGTCATCCCCTGCGTGGGCTGCAGGTAGGTCCTGAAGATCTCGCGCAGCGCCGGATCGGTGGAGGTGTCGAGGCACACGTAGCAGCCGGTGTCGTGCAGCGCCTTGAAGAACTCGCCCGTGGTCTCCACCAGGTCCAGCGGCTCCGACAGCACGCGTTCGGTGCGACCGTCGTAGCCGGTGACGCGACTCATCACGCGCCGGCCGATCTCGCCCGACACGTTCCAGAAGTTCACCCGGGCGCAGGCCAGCGTGCGCTGGATCGCGCGCGCGACTTCGGTGGCCGCCTCGGTCTCGGTCATCCGGCCCAGGTCGACCTCGAGCGAACGATCGCGCATCAGGTGATGGAAATTGAGCGACGGATTCACGGGTGACGCGAAGCGGAGAAATGCGGACAGGCCGATTCTCGCCCAACCACGGCGAACCGGCGCCGGCCGCGCGGTCGCGCCGGATCGGCGCTCGGATCAACGGCCCGGTCTTGCCTGCCCGCAACTTGCGCTCGTGCAACTCCTGACCCCGGGGAATCGACCGCGCAGGACGGGCGCCGCCGGAGCCATGGTTCCGGCCGTCTCCGGACAAGTCCCCATTTAGATCTCCCCACAGGCGCCCGCGCTCAAGTTTGGTGCACGCACCGTCGATATTGAGGAAGCCCGGCGTCTGTCCGGCGCGCCGCCGCACGGGAGATCGATCGCACATGTCCACGCCAAAGAAAATGAAGGTCGCCACCACGCTGGCGCTGAGCTACAGCCTGCTCGTCGGCCTGATCGTGCTCGTGGGCGCCGTGTGCGCGCTGCGCTTCATGGCGATCAACGCGCGCATCGGCAACATCGTCGACGAGCGCTACTACCGCGTGCAGAAGATCACCGCGATCGCCGACAGCGCCAATGCGCAGGCGCGCTTCATCCGCAACACGGTGCTCGCCGCCAAGGATCCCGAGCAGACCGCCGACGCGTTCAAGAACCTGGACGCCAATGCCAAGGCCACCGACGACGGCATCGCCGACTTCGACAGGCACGTGGACCTGGCCAAGGGCCGCGAACTGGTCGATGCGATGCTCGCGGCGCGCACGAAGTTCTACAAGGATCGCGACGACGTCGTGCGCCTGGTCAAGGCCGGCCAGTATGACGACGCCACGCACACGCTGCTGATCTCGATGCGCCCGACGCAGCGCGCGTTCTTCGCGTCGATCGGCGACATCATCAAGCTGCAGACGGCCATCATGACCGACGAAGGCAAGGCCGCCCGCGAGGACGGGCGCGACGCGATCGTCCTCACGCTGATCGTCGCCGCCATCGCCGTGGTCGCCGCCAGCGCCATGGCCGTGGCCATCACCCGCGGCCTCGTGCGGCAGCTGGGCGCCGAGCCGGGCGAGGTGGTGTCCATCGCCAGCGCGATCGCCGACGGCAACCTGGCCGTCGAGGTGAACACGCGCGCGGGCGACACCACCAGCATCCTCGCCGCGATGCAGCGCATGCGCGAACGCCTCGCCGAGGTGGTGGGCCAGGTGCGCCAGGCGAGCGATTCGATCGCCACCGGCTCGTCGGAGATCGCCAGCGGCAACGCCGACCTGAGCCATCGCACCGAGGCGCAGGCCGGCAACCTGCAGCAGACCGCCGCGTCGATGGAGCAGCTCACCGGCAGCGTGCGCTCGAACGCCGAGACCGCCGGCGTGGCCAACCAGCTCGCGACCGAGGCGTCGGCCGCGGCCAGCCGCGGCGGCGTCGCCGTCAACCGCGTCGTCGAGACGATGAACGAGATCGCGGCGTCGTCCAAGAAGATCGGCGACATCATCGGCGTCATCGACGGCATCGCGTTCCAGACCAACATCCTGGCGCTGAACGCCGCGGTCGAGGCGGCGCGCGCCGGCGAACAGGGCCGCGGCTTCGCGGTCGTGGCCGGCGAGGTGCGCTCGCTCGCGCAGCGCTCCAGCGAGGCGGCGCGCGAGATCAAGACGCTGATCGGCGCGAGCGTCGAGAAGGTCGACATCGGCGCGCGCCAGGTCGACGCGGCCGGCGCGTCGATGAACGACATCGTCTCGCAGGTGCAGCGCGTGGGCCAGCTGATCGGCGAGATCTCGAGCGCCACGGTGCAGCAGTCCAGCGGCATCGGCCACATAGGCGACGCCGTCGGCGCGCTCGACCAGAGCACGCAGCAGAACGCCGCGCTGGTCGAACAGAGCGCCGCGGCGGCGGAAAGCCTCAGCCACCAGGCCTCCCGGCTGACGCAGATCGTCAGCGTCTTCCGGCTCTGACTCAGTTCTTCGCTACCATCGCCGGCTGAAGCGCCGCCCGGGTGGCGTCGCGACGGGCGGCAGTCGTTTCGCCCGATTCAAGACGGCGGCGCGGCTGCCGCCCGCCTCCATTTGCGAAAGAACATCCCATGTCCTCAGATTTCCACGTCCACGGCCCGCACGATCACGAGGTGGAGCACGCCGCCGAGCACGGCGCCGGCGGAATGGTGGGCCAGCTGGCCGTGATCACCGCGATCCTGGCCACGATCGGCGCCATCTTCTCGTACATGGGCGGCGCGACCCAGGCCGATGCGGCGCTCGCCAAGAACGATGCCGCGATCCGCAAGACCGAGGCCTCCGACCAGTGGAACTTCTACCAGGCCAAGAACCAGCGCCAGGTGATCGCCGAGCTGGCGCTGGACATCGTGCCCGCCGACCGCCGCGACGCGTACGCGAAGAACCTCGAGAAGTACAAGGCCGACAAGGAGCCCATCATGGCCAAGGCCAAGGCGCTCGAGGACGAAGCCGCGAAGTTCGACGAGCAGAGCGAACACCTGATGCACCAGCACCACCGCTGGGCGGCGGCGACCACGGTGATCCAGGTCTCGATCGCGCTGGCGGCCATCGCGCTGCTGACGCGCCGCCGCTGGCTCGAATGGGGCACGCTGGGCGTGGCCAGCGTGGGCATCGCGATCGGCGTGGCCGCCTTCTTCAAGCTCTGATTCAGCGAGGCGAGCAACGATGAAGGTCTGCATCTACGGCGCCGGCGCCATCGGCCTGCTGATCGGCGCGCGCCTGGCCGCCACCGGCGTCCATGAGGTCAGCGCCGTCGCGCGCGGCGCGACGCTGGCGGCGCTGAACCGGCACGGCCTGCGCGTGGACGGCTTCGCCGGCCCGATCTCCGGCCCGGTGAGGGCCAGCGCCGAGCCGGGCTCGCTCGGGGTGCAGGACGTCGTCGTGATCGCCGTGAAGGCGCCGGCGCTGGCCGATGTGGCCCGGCAGATCGCGCCGCTGCTGGGCCCGAACACGCTGGTCGTGCCGGCGATGAACGGCGTGCCGTGGTGGTTCTGCCAGGGCCTGCCGGGCTCGGCCGCCGGCCTCGCGCTCAAGAGCGTCGATCCCGACGGCCGCATCGCCGCGCACATCCCGCTCGACCAGGTGATCGGCTGCGTGGTGCATGCCGCCGCCTCGGTCAGCGAGCCCGGCAAGGCGTTCAACCAGATGGGCCGCGGGCTGGTCATCGGCGAGCCGCGCGGCGGGGTGTCGGAACGTGTCGCGATGCTGAAGGCGACGCTCGACGCGGCCGGCTTCGAGACCACCGCCAGCGACATGATCCAGCGCGACATCTGGTACAAGCTGTGGGGCAACATGACCACCAACCCGATCAGCGCCATCACCGGCGCGACCACCGATCGGATCATCGGCGACGAGCTGGTGCGCAAGCTGACCGGCGACGCGATGCTCGAGTCAGGCCGAATCGGCGCGCGCCTGGGCTTCGCGATCGCGCAGACGCCCGATGAACGCCACGCCATCACGCGCAAGCTGGGCGCCTTCAAGACCTCGATGCTGCAGGACGCCGAAGCCGGCCGCGCGATCGAGCTCGACAGCCTGGTCGGCGCGGTGCGCGAGCTGGGACAGCACGTCGGCGTGGAGACGCCGCTGATCGATGCGATCTTCGGCCTGGCGCGGGTGTTCGGGCAGGTGCACGGGCTTTATCCGCAATCGGCTTCCTGAGCCGACGCGGCGCGCCGCGGTGGTCAGGCGTCGCGCCGGCGTTCCTTCGCCTCGCGCGACGCGCGCTGCGCCCGCGAAGTCCGGCACCCTTGCGCGCAGTGACAAGACCCTGTCGACGCCTCGGCGTCTCGGAACCGACAGACTCGCGCGCGGCACATGCGCTCACATCAACCCATCACGCCGCGCGCGCCGCGGCCGGAGACTCCTCGATGATTCGTTCCCAGACCTTGCGCCACGCCGTCGCCGGCGTGCTCGTCGCACTCGCCGCCACGGCCGCCTTCGCCGACGGCGTCCGCGTCCGCGGCACCGTCGTCAGCGTCGTCGGCGACACCCTGCTCGTGAAGTCGCGCGACGGCGCCAACGTGCCCATCAAGCTCGGCCTCGGCTGGAAGGCCGGCGGCATCGCCAGGGCGAAACTGGCCGACATCAAGCAGGGCGACTTCGTGGGCATCGCGTCGCTGCCCGGCGCCAGCGGGCCGGACGGCGCGCTCGAGGTGCTGATCTTCCCGCCCGCGATGCGGGGCACCGGCGAAGGCAGCTACGGCTGGGACCTGAAGCCCAACAGCTCGATGACGAACGGCGCGGTGTCCGAGGCCGTGCAGTCCGTCGACGGCACGACCGTCAACGTCGTCTACCACGGGCAGTCCAAGAAGATCGCGATCGCGCCGAACACCCCGATCGTCACCTTCGCGCCGGCCGTCAACGCCGACGTGAAGCCGGGCGCCGCGGTGTTCGTGCCCGCCGACCGCGGCGACGACGGCAAGCTGAGCACGACCCGCGTCGTCGTCGGCAAGGACGGCGTCGTCCCGCCGATGTGAACGCGTTCAGCCTGATCGTGTAAGGTTCGCCCGCGCCACGCGACCAATGGCGAACAACGACTCGAGATCGCCCATGACCACCGCCAGCCTTCCGCCAGGCACGCTCCCGCAGACCGCCCCGTCGCCGCGTCGACTCGTGCCGCGCCATTCCGCGCTGGTGCGCGTCACGCACTGGGTCAACGTGTTCTGCTTCTCGCTGCTGCTGATGACCGGCGCGCAGATCTTCAACGCGCACCCGCGGCTGTACTGGGGCCAGTACGGCGCGGACAACGACCCTGCGTGGCTGTCGCTGGACGCGCTCAACAGCAACGCCGGCCTGCGCGGCGTGGTGCACCTGGGCTCGCTGACGATCGCGTCGACCGGCCTGCTGGGCGCGTCGAAGGAAGACGGCGCGCTGGCGCCGCGCGGCTTTCCGGCCTGGCTGACGATTCCGTCGTACCAGGATCTCGCGGCCGGCCGGCGCTGGCACCTGTTCTTCGCGTGGCTGTTCGCGATCAACGGCGCCGTCTACCTGATCGGCGGGCTGGTCAGCCGCCATTTCCGGCGCGACCTGCTGCCGACGAAGGGCGAGCTCGCGCCGGCGCATCTCGCGCAGGAAGTGCTCGACCACGCGAAGCTGCACTTCCCCAAGGGCGAGGCCGCGCGCCGCTACAACGTCCTGCAGAAGCTCACGTACATGGGCGTGGCGTTCGTGCTGCTGCCGCTGATGGTGCTGACCGGCCTGACGATGTCGCCGGGCCTGGACTCCGCGTTCCACGTGCTGCTGGACGTCTTCGGCGGCCGGCCGTCGGCGCGCTCGCTGCATTTCATCTGCGCGTCGCTGCTGGTCGCGTTCGTGGTCGTGCACGTCGTGATGGTGCTGGTCTCGGGCGTCTGGAACAACCTGCGTTCGATGGTCACCGGGAAGTACGCCATCGACGCCGACGGAGACGCGCAATGAACCCGAACGCGAAGTTCCGCGACGGCCGGATGACGCCGTTCCAGGCGCGCCGCAAGTGGCTCACCGCGTTCGCCGCCGGCGCGGGTTCGCTGGCGCTGGCCGGCTGCGACAAGGCGGTCAACAACGCGCGCATCGACGCCACGCTGCGCAGCGCCGAGAAGCTCACGCTGGCGAGCCAGCGGCTGATCCTCGACCACCAGCCGCTCGCCAAGGAGTACGGCGAGCGGGACCTGTCGCCGGTGTTCCGCGCGAACGGCTCGTCGATGCCGGCGAGCCAGGAATACGCGCGCCTGCTGCAAGGCGGCTTCGTCGACTGGCGGCTGCAGGTCGATGGCCTCGTGCAGCGGCCGCTGTCGCTGTCGCTGGCCCAGCTGAAGGCGATGAAGTCGCGCACGCAGATCACGCGCCACGACTGCGTCGAAGGCTGGAGCGCGATCGGCAAGTGGCAGGGCGTGCCGCTGGCGCAGGTGCTCGACCTCGCCGGCCTGAAGCCGGGCGCGCGCTACGTCATCTTCCACTGCGCCGACAACCTCGGCGAGACCACCGACGACACCGGTCTTTACTACGAGAGCATCGACCTGCTCGACGCGTACCACCCGCAGACCATCCTCGCCTACGGCATGAACGGCAAGGACCTGCCCGTCGCCCACGGCGCCCCGCTGCGCCTGCGCATCGAGCGCCAGCTCGGATACAAGCAGGCCAAGTACGTCAACCGCATCGAGGTCGCCGACGCCTACTCGCACCTCAACGGCGGCCACGGCGGATTCTGGGAAGACCGCGGCTACGAGTGGTACGCGGGGATCTGATCGTTCGAGCGCGCGCGGCGCGTCGGTCGAGATCCGCTGGCCGACCCGCAGGTTCGACAGGTCTTCAGGCGCCCGGCCAGCGGACCAGTGCGCGGCCGTAGGCCTCGCTGAACTCGGGGATCATGCGGCGCACCTTGCCGCCGGCGATCTCGACGCAGACGAAATGCGTCGCGCCGCGAAACAGCGTCGCGCCGTCGGACTCGCGCACGAACTGGTAGCGCCGATGCGTCGACAGCCGGTCGAGGCCGACGATCCACGTCGCGAGCAGCACGCGATCGCCCAGCAGCGCGGGCGCGACGTAGTCGAGCTCGTGGCGCCGCACCACCATGCCGTGGCCCAGCCGCGTGTAGTCCTCCTGGCGCATGCCCAGCGACGTCGAATGCGACCAGGCCACGTTCTCCAGCCATTGCAGGTAGTGCACGTTGTTGACGTGCCGCATGAGGTCGATGTGCGCCTCGGTGACGTCCACGGCCATCACGTGCGGGTTCGGCGCGTCCCACGCCGGCGTGTTCGAGGAGTCGTTCATAAGGCAACCTCCGTGCTCCGCACTGCGGTCAATTCGCCCTTCGGGCGGCCGTGCGTGCTCATGCGGCCAGTTTATCGGCGCGCCCGACGGCTTCGGGTCGACACCGACGAGTTGCGCCGCAGGATCGCGCCCGACCGACGCGCCGAAGGTCGCCGTGCCGGCCGTTCACAACATTCGCAAATGTTTATCATTCGGGCGTCCATCCACTTGCGAAGCTTGCAACTCCACATGGCCAAGTCATTCATGGGCGTGCGCCTGCGCTCGCTGCGCGAGGAGCGCGGCATCACGCAGGCCGCGCTGGCGCAGGCGCTGAAGCTGTCGCCCAGCTACTTCAGCCAGATGGAGAGCAACCGGCGGCCGATGACGGTGCAGGTGCTGCTGCGGCTGCAGGCGTACTTCGGCATCGACCTGCAGTTGCTCTCGGACGACGAGGAGTCGCGCGCCGTCGCCGAGCTGCGCGAGATCACGGCCGGCGTGGTCGGCGCCGGCGCGGTGCCGCTGGCGGAGCTGCAGTCCGTCGTGCAGCAGCTGCCGGCGCTCGCCAAGGTGCTCACGACGCTGCACCGGCGCTGCCAGCACGCCGAGGAGCGGGTCGCCAACCTGGCCGCCGGCAGCGACGGCGATCGCTTCGCGTCCGACGGCCGCATCCCGGCGCAGTCCTACGAGGAAGTGCGGGAGTTCTTCTACGCCCGCCACAACTACATGACCGTGCTCGACGAACGCGCCGAGGCGATGTCCGGGCAACTGCGGGCGAGCGCGCCCGCGCGCCGATCCGCGGTCGACGGGACGATCGCGCCGCCCGCGCACTCCGCGCTCGCCAACCAGCTCCAGGCCTGGCTGCTGGCCGAGCACGGCGTGCGCACGCTGTACGAGGATCCGGATCCCGAGAACCGCGAGGTCATCCGCCACTTCGATGCGCAGTCGCGCGTGCTGCGGATCTCGCCCGGCATCGAGTCCGGCCAGCGCACGTTCCAGCTCGCGATCCAGGTGGCTTTGCTGAGCGTCGGCGCGCTCATCGACTCGTTCATCGATGCGGCCGCGTTCTCGCACACCGAGGCGCGCGCGCTCGCGCGGATCGGCTTCGCCAACCACTTCGCCGGCTGCCTGCTGCTGCCGTACGCGAGCTTCCTGGAGGCCGCCGAGGCCTTGCGCTACGACATCGACCTCCTCGGCGAGCAGTTCGGCGTCAGCTTCGAATCGGTGTGCCATCGGCTGTCGACGATGCAGCGCGCCGACGGCCGCGCGATCCCGTTCTTCTTCGTGCGCGTCGACCGCGCCGGCAACATCTCGAAGCGCCAGTCGGCCACCGATTTCCACTTCTCGCGCACCGGCGGCACGTGTCCGCTGTGGAACGTCTACGAGGCGTTCGCTCAGCCCGGCAAGGTGATCACGCAGCTCTCGCGCATGCCCGACAATCGCACCACGCTGTGGGTCGCGCGCACGGTGACGCACCAACGCGGCGGCTACGGCTCGCTGCGCCGCACCTTCGCCGTGGCGCTCGGTTGCGACGTGCGCTACGCGAGCCGGCTGGTCTACGCCAAGGGCATCGCCCTCGAGGATCCGGAAGCCGCGACGCCGATCGGCGCGGGCTGCAAGGTCTGCGACCGCGAGGAATGCCCGCAGCGCGCCTTTCCCGCGCTCGGCAGCCACCTGCGGATCGACGAGAACATCCGGCAGTTCGCGCCGTACTCGGGCAGCCCGAACCGGGCGGCGTAGCGCGCGGCCGCAATTCCTGCCGCGCGTTCGACAAGCAGCGGGACAAGCTTGTAGGATCCCGGTCAATCCATTCGCAAGGGCTGCCTTGAAACTCGCCACCTGGAACGTCAACTCCCTCACCATCCGCCTGCCGCACCTGCTGGCCTGGCTGGCCGAGACGCAGCCCGATGCCGTCGTGCTGCAGGAGACCAAGCTGGTCGACGAGAAGTTTCCGCATGCGCAGCTGAAGGAGGCCGGCTGGCATGCCGAGTTCTTCGGGCAGAAGACGTACAACGGCGTGGCGCTGGTCTCGAAGCGGCCGGCCACCGACATCGTGCGCAACATCCCCGGCTTCGCCGACGAGCAGGCGCGCGTGATCGCGGGAACGATCGGCGACGTGCGCATCGTCGGCGGCTACTTCCCCAACGGCCAGGCGCCGGGCAGCGAGAAGTTCGCCTACAAGATGGGCTGGCTCTCGGCGCTGAAGGACTGGCTCGCGACCGAGCTCGCCGCGCATCCGAAGCTGGTGCTGATGGGCGACTTCAACATCGCGCCGGAAGATCGCGACGTGCACGACCCGGTCGCGTGGGCCGGGCAGATCCACTGCACCGACGAGGAACGCGCGCACTTCCAGGCGCTGGTCGGCCTCGGCCTGCACGACGCGTTCCGGCTGCTCGACCAGCCGCCCAGGCTGTGGAGCTGGTGGGACTACCGCAACCTCGCGTTCCGCAAGAACCAGGGCCTGCGCATCGACCACATCCTCGTGAGCGAGCCGCTGCGCGCGGGCGTCAGGGCGTGCACGATCGACAAGGCGCAGCGCAAGCTGGAGCGGCCCAGCGACCATGCGCCGGTGACGGTCGAGATCGAAGCCTAGGCCAGCGCCCTCGCCGGCCGCGCGGGCCACAGCGCGATGACGTTGCCAAGGACCGCGAGCCCGATGCCGGCGACGGTCAGGCCGGTCCACACGAAATTCTCGAGCAGTCCCGAGATCACCAGCGCGACCAGCGGCGTCAGCACGCCCACGTAGCCCGCCTTGGCCGGCCCGAGGCGCTGCACCAGCGCGTAGTAGGCGCCGAACGCGAGGATCGAGCCGAACAGCGCGAGGTAGACCAGCGCGCCCACGAAGCCCGGCTTCCACGACCAGTCCCACGGCGCGCGCGTGAGCGCCGCGTGAAGCAGCGCCGCGCCCGACCCGTAGGCCATCGCCCAGGCGAGTGGCGCCCAGCCCGTGACGCCGCGCCGCTGGTAGCCGGCCGCGGCGACGGTCGACAGGGTCGCGAGCAGCACCGAGACCAGCGTCAGCGCGATGCCGCGCAGCGTCTGGTCGGAAGCCGCCAGGCGCGTGAACTCGTGCCAGAAGATCAGCAGCACGCCGGCGACGCCCGCGAGCCCGCCGAGCGCCACGCGCGACGGCATGGGCGTGCCCAGGAATACCCTGGCCAGTATCAGGCCGGCCAACGGCGACGCCGCATAGCCGACCGCCACCACGCCGCTGGCGACGACGCGCTCGGCCTCGTAGACGCAGACATAGCTGGCGTAGAAGCCCGCGAGGCCCTGCGCGAGGATCAGCGCGTGCACGCGGCCAGGAAAACGCAGCGGGACGCGGCGTACGCGGCAGGCGGCGAACAGCACCGCCGCCGCCAGGCCGAAGCGCAGGCCGACGCCGACGGCCGGTGCGAGCACGTCGACCTGGGCCGTGATGGCGAACCAGGTGGTGCCCCAGATCAGGATGCAGGCGGCGTAGAGCGCGGAAGTGGGCATGGGCAGGGGAACGAGGCCGCGCAGTGTGCCACGGGTCGCGCCGGCCGCGGTCGAGCGAGCGCCCTGTTCAGTTGATTGCCGGCGCTCGAGGCGGTGGTGCACCACGGCGGCCGCGCGTGGGCCGAGGCCGAGCCGCAACGCGGCGCGGGGTGCCGCTCCACGTTGACCAAGGCCGCGTGAAGGGAGTCGGGGTCAGCCGCCGCGCGACTCCACCACCTTCAGCGCCGCACGCGCCTGGTCGATGGATTCGCGATTGAGCTCGCGCGACGACGGCGTGCCCACGCGCGCGTTGTGCAGCACGCCTTCGAGCAGCGGACGCGCCTGCGCGTCGCGTCCGAGGCTGGCCAGGTAGATGCCGTAGGCGGCCTGGGTCTCGGTGGTGTTGTGGACGTGGCTGGCGTGGTCGAACGCGGCCAGCGCGCGCGTCTCGTCGACGTGGGTCAGCGCCTGCGCGAGCCACAGCGCGGCGTCGCTGCCGGCGTCGCGCGGCGAGTCGGCCATCAGCGCCTCCAGCGTCGCGGCGGCCGCCGCATGGCGACCGGCCCGCAGCTGCGCGCGCGCCAGGCCGCGGCGGAACTTGACGTCCTTCGCGTACGGGCCGCTGGCGCAGGCCTGGAACTGCTCGATCGCCTCGTCGTAGTCGCCGCGAGCCAGCAGCGCCTCGGCCAGGCGCGAGCGGTTGTCGACGGTGGGCGTGCGCTCGAACGCAAGCCGCGCCTCGCGCAGTTCGCGATTCGGGTCGACGAGGGACTTCACGACGCGCGCCGACTTTCGGGCGACCGTGGAGTGCCGCATTTCCGGCAGGTACTCCGCGAGGAAATAGACCAGGCTGCCCAACGCGGGAAAGATGAGCAGGATCATGATCCAGTACATCTGGCGCCCGGTGCGCACCACATGCACCGCGAAAAAGATCGCGATGGCGTAGTTCAGGATGAACAGGATCGGCACGAATTCCTCCCTTTTTATTGGAAGCGAATTGTAGGTGCACCGCCCTTCCCCGGCACTGCCGCTCGACCGCGCCAACGGCGATTCAAGGGAACGACGGATCCGTCGCCGGGCCATTCGCGGCCGGCCCCTTGGGGGCAGGGAGCGCCAGCGACCGTGGGGGCCTAATCCTCCAGGCCCAGCTCCTGGATCTTGCGCGTGATCGTGTTGCGGCCGATGCCCAGCTTCTGAGCGGCCTCGATGCGGCGGCCGCGCGTGAGCGCCAGCGCCGTGCGGATCAGCTGGCCCTCGAACTGGCGGCTCAGCTGCTCCCAGACGTCGGGCGAGCCGGCGTCCAGCAGCGTGCGCGCCGCGAACTCGAGGTCGCCCAGCCACGTGCTGCCGCCCGGCACGCCGGCAAGGTGCGCCGCGGGCAGCACGGAACCGGAGGGCGTGCCGTCGGCCGCCGGCACGTAGTGGCCACTCAGGCCCTCGCCCGGCAGGGCCGACGCGGTGTCGCTGGACGACGGCCGCTGGAACGCGCTGCGCGGGGCCATCAGCTCGGGCGGCAGGTCCTTGCTCTCGATCACCTGGGCCGGCGCCATCACGGTGAGCCAGTGGCAGATGTTCTCGAGCTGGCGCACGTTGCCGGGGAAGTCGAAGCCCTTCATGGCGTCGAGCGCCTCGTCGGTGATGCGCTTGGGTTCGACGCCGAGTTCCTTGGCGCTCTTCTGCAGGAAGAAGCGCGCGAGTGCCGGCACGTCCTCGTTGCGCTCGCGCAGCGGAGGCAGGCGCAGGCGGATCACGTTGAGGCGGTGGAAGAGGTCTTCGCGGAACGCGCCCTGGCGCACGCGTTCCTCGAGGTTCTGGTGCGTGGCCGCGATGACGCGCACGTTGCTCTTGATCGGCTGGTGCCCGCCGACACGGTAGAACTGGCCGTCGCTGAGCACGCGCAGCAGGCGCGTCTGCAGGTCGAAGGGCATGTCGCCGATCTCGTCGAGGAACAGCGTGCCGCCGTCGGCCTGCTCGAAGCGGCCACGGCGCATCGTCTGCGCGCCGGTGAACGCGCCGCGCTCGTGCCCGAACAGCTCGCTCTCCAGCAGGTCCTTCGGGATCGCCGCGGTGTTGATCGCGACGAACGCGCCGTTGCTGCCCTGGTCGCCGCGCGGGCTGTGGCGATGCAGCGCGCGCGCGACCAGCTCCTTGCCGGAGCCGGACTCGCCGGTGATCAGCACCGTCACGTTGCTCTGCGACAGCCGGCCGATCGCGCGGAACACGTCCTGCATCGCCGGCGCCTGGCCCAGGATCTCGGGCACGGGCGTGTTGCGCTCGTCGAGCACTTCCTCGCGCAGGCTCTCCTCGAGCGCGCGGCGGATCAGCTCGACCGCCTTGGCGAGGTCGAACGGCTTGGGCAGGTATTCGAAGGCGCCGCCCTGGAAGGACGAGACGGCGCTGTCGAGGTCGGAGTACGCCGTCATGATGATGACGGGCAGTCCGGGCAGGCGCTCCTTGACCCTGGCGAGCAGATCCAGCCCCGAGCCCCCGGGCATGCGGATGTCCGAGACGAGCACCTGCGGTTCGTCGGTCTCGAGCGCCGTCAGGACGTCGCGCGTGGTGGCGAAGCTGCGCACCGGAAGCTGTTCGCGGGCCAACGCTTTTTCGAGCACGAAGCGGATGGATGGGTCGTCGTCAACGATCCAGATGGGTTTCATGCGTTTGCGCGCTGCAGGTCAGTGCAGAGGAATCAGGATCTTGAAAACCGTGCATCCTGGAACGCTGTCGCATTCGATCGTGCCCAGGTGCTGCTGCACGAACGTCTGCGCCAGCGTCAAGCCCAGGCCCGACCCGCCTTCCCGTCCCGACACCAGCGGATAGAAGATCTGATCGCGAATGGACTCGGGGACGCCCGGGCCGTTGTCCTGGATATGCAATTCCAATGCCAATCGGTAGCGCTGCTTGCCGATCGTCTCCTGGCGCGCGATCCGCGTGCGCAGGATGATGCGCGCCGTGCCCTGCTCGATCTGCTCGGCCAGCGCCTGCGTCGCGTTGTGGACGATGTTGAGGACGGCCTGGATCATCTGCTCGCGGTCGCCGCGGAACTCCGGTATGGACGTGTCGTAGTCGCGCTCGACCACCAGGCCGCGGGGGTATTCGGCCAGCACCAGCGAGCGGATGCGCTCGAGCACCTCGTGGATGTTGAGTTCGGCGACGACCTGCGCCTTTCGATGCGGCGCGAGCAGCCGATCGACCAGCACCTGCAGCCGGTCGGCCTCGTGGATGATGACCTGCGTGTACTCGCCCAGCTCGGCCTGGTCGATCTCGAGCTCCAGCAGCTGCGCCGCGCCGCGGATGCCGCCGAGCGGGTTCTTGATCTCGTGGGCCAGGTTGCGGATCAGCTCCTTGGTGACCTGCGCCTGGCCCAGCGCGCGTTCCTCGCGATCCTGGCGCGTCTGCTGCTCGATCTCGATCATCTCGACGAACACGCGGCCACCGTGCAGGTCGTGCTGGCTGACGATCACGTGCACCGGCAACGGCGCGGCGCCCGACACCGACGACGGCTTGAGCGAGCCGTCGAAGCGGCGCGCCGAGAACTCGTTGCGCGAGACCGCGGCGATCGCCTCCGACAGCGCGGCCGTCTCGCGGAACCAGTCGTAGATGCTGCCGCGCGTGAGCTTGCGGCGGCCGACGCCGACCACGGCCTCCAGCACGGAATTGGCGAACACGCACTTGCCGTCGGGCTCGACGACGGCGACGAGCGTGGCGAGGTGGTCGAAGGCGGTGTAGTCGATGCCGCCCACGCGCAGGCTGGCGGAGTCGGCGGCGGCGCGGGCGTCGGACGGCGCCACCGCCGGCGGGGCGCGGCGCGCAGGCATCACTGCGTCTTCGCGAGTTCGCGGGTGATCGCGTTGATGTCGGATTCCGTGCGCGCGATCTGCGCCTTCAGGTCGGCCGTGCGGTCGAGGTATTTCTGGTAGTTCTTCTCGTCGCCCTGGCGTTCGGGCTGGCCGTTGTTGTATTCCTTCTGCAGCGCGTCGAGCTGGGCCTGCGCCTTGATCAGCTCGTCCTGCAGGATCTTGCGGGCATCGGAGTCGCGCGCCTTCTGCTCCTGCGCATCGACGCGGCTGGCGGCACCGCCGGGCGACGCCGTGGACGGACGCAGCTTGGGCGCCGGAATGGTGGTCGGCTGCTGGATCACCATCGCCTTGCACCCTTTGGCCTCGGCCTCCTTGGCCGTGATCGTGTTGGTGAAGACGGCGCCCGGACACTGGTAGGTGACCGAGCCGTCGGCCGCGCGCGCGCCGGCTGCGGGCAAGGCCATCAGGGCGGCCAGGACGAAGGCCGACGGCCGGAAGCCGCGGGCGGACGAGGTGCGGGAAGCGGATGCGGTTGCCACGTTCATCGTTTCATTGTGGCGCAAAAAGGCGCGCCGGAGAGTGCCCCAACGTGTCACGCCGGCCGGTGGAGGACAGCCGGCGGCCAACGGACGCGTCAACCCCAAAAAAAAGCGGCCCGTCGCCGGGCCGCCTCGTTGCCGCACCTCCGCGCGGAGGCTCGGCGCCTGCATCACAGGCTGTAGTACATGTCGAACTCGACGGGATGGGTCGTCATGCGCATGCGCTGGACGTCCTGCATCTTCAGGTCGATGTAGGCGTCGATGTAGGCGTCGGTGAACACGCCGCCCTTGGTCAGGAACGCACGGTCCTTGTCCAGGTTTTCCAGCGCCATTTCCAGGCTGGAGCAGACGGTCGGGATCTTCGCGTCTTCTTCGGGCGGCAGGTGGTACAGGTCCTTCGTGGCGGCTTCGCCCGGATGGATCTTGTTCTCCACGCCGTCGAGGCCGGCCATCAGCAGCGCCGAGAAGCCCAGGTACGGGTTCATCATCGGATCCGGGAAACGCGCTTCGACGCGGCGGCCCTTCGGATTGGCGACGAACGGGATGCGGATCGAGGCCGAGCGGTTGCGCGAGCTGTACGCCAGCTTGACCGGGGCTTCGTAGCCCGGCACCAGGCGCTTGTAGCTGTTGGTGGTCGGGTTCGTGATCGCGTTCAGCGCGCGGGCATGCTTGATGATGCCGCCGATGTAGAACAGCGCGAATTCCGACAGGCCGGCATAGCCGTCGCCGGCGAACAGGTTCTTGCCGTCCTTCCACACGGACTGGTGCACGTGCATGCCCGAGCCGTTGTCGCCGACGATGGGCTTCGGCATGAACGTGGCCGTCTTGCCGTACGCGAACGCGACGTTGTGGATGACGTACTTCTGCAGCTGCAGCCAGTCGGCGCGCTCGACCAGCGTCGAGAACTTGGTGCCGATTTCCATCTGGCCGGCGTTCGCCACTTCGTGGTGGTGAACTTCGACGGGGATGCCCATCTGCTCGAGGATCAGCGACATCTCTGAGCGCATGTCCTGGCCGGCGTCGACCGGGGGCACCGGGAAGTAGCCGCCCTTGACGCTCGGGCGGTAGCCCTTGTTGCCGTGCTCGTAGTTCTTGCCCGTGTTCCAGGCGGCTTCCTCGGCTTCGATCTCGACCGAGCAGCCCTTCATGCTGATGTCCCAGCGGATCGAGTCGAAGATGAAGAACTCGGGTTCCGGGCCGAAGTAGGCGGTGTCGCCATGGCCGGACGCATTCATGTAGGCCTCGGCGCGCTTGGCCAGCGAACGCGGATCGCGCTCGTAGGGCTTGCCGTCGCTCGGCTCGACGACGTCGCAGGTCAGGATCAGCGTCGGCTCTTCGAAGAACGGATCGATGTTGGCCGTGTTCGGGTCAGGCATCAGCTGCATGTCCGACGCTTCGATGCCCTTCCAGCCGGCGATCGACGAGCCGTCGAACGCATGGCCGGAGACGAACTTGTCTTCGTCGAAGTGAGAGACAGGCACGGACACGTGTTGTTCCTTGCCACGGGTATCGGTGAAACGGAAGTCAACGAACTTGACTTCGTTTTCCTGCACCAACTTCATCACGTCGGCGACGGTCTTGGACATCAACGGGCTCCTCAATTTGTTTGGCAATTTACCGGGCCGGCACGCGCGGGGCCGACCAGTCAGGCGGTATGCGAGGGGTTTAAAGCAGGTTCTGTGCCGCAGAGGCGGGTCACGATCCCCCGGGAATCTGGACAGCTCGGCAGTACGGATCGCGCACCGCCATTGTGCATGCCAACTTGCGCACCTTGTTGATGCATTTTGCGCACCAACTCAGGACGGATCGATTTCGGTCGCGCCGGTGGCCGCCGCGCCTTCGCGCAGCGCGGCCATCGCCAGCGCGACCTGGGCCGGATCGGCGCCCTTGACGCCGATCTCGATGTGGGGGCCGAACGTCGGATGATCGACGCTGGGCAGGCTGAACGAGCGCACGCCGGGGAACGCCGCCTCGACGCGCTCGAACACGGGGATCAGCGCCGACTCGTTGGTGCCGCGCACCCGGACCGCGCGGAGCGCGTTCGCGGCCGACTCGCCGGCGTAACGGTGGTCGAGGAGCCAGTCGAGCATCGGGTGCGCCATCACCGGGAACCCGGGCATGAAGTGCAGGTGGCCCACGCTGAAGCCGGGGATGCGGTTGTACGGATTCGGGATGATCGTGGCGCCTGCCGGGAACACGCCCATGTTGAGACGCCGCGAGTGGTCGGGGCTCGCCAGGTCGTACGCGACGCCCTTCTCGGCCGCCATTTCCTGGCCACGCTGCGTGATCAGCGCAGCGGCCTCGGGGTGCAGCACCAGCTCGAGGCCCAGCGCCTGCGCGGCGCACTGGCGCGTGTGGTCGTCGGGCGTGGCGCCGATGCCGCCGAACGAGAACAGCGTGTCGCCCGAGCCGGCCGCGGCGCGGATCTCGGCGACGATGCGCGCCGGCTCGTCGCCGACGTAGTGCGCCCAGGACAGCGCGAGGCCGCGCGCTTCCAGCGCGGCGATGACGCGCGCGAGGTGCTTGTCCTCGCGCCGGCCCGAGAGGATCTCGTCGCCGATGATCAGCGCGCCGAAGTTCATGCGGTCTCCCCGGCGCCGGTGGCGTCGTCGTAGCCGAAGCGTTCGTGCGGCGGCACTTCCTCGACGAGTTGCAGGTCGGATGCCGGCGCCACCGCGGGTTGCACCGCGCGCATCGCGGCCTCGGCCGCGCGCAGTTCGGCCAGCACGCCGAGCAGGTAGTGCGTGAACCACAGCGCCGAGAACGTGAAGATCATCGTGTAGAGCCAGATCACGCCCACCATGACGAAGGGCGCGAAGATGATGATCTGCATGCTCAGCGTCCAGATCATCGACGGCACGCCGCACAGGAAGCCGCAGATGATGCCCATGATCAGCAGCGGGAAGCGGTGCGCGCGCCGGATCGCCTCGCGCTCCGGCTGGCTGGCATGCTCGGCCAGCGTGTCGAAGCCCATCACCTCGGCGGTCAGCCAGCCCCAGATCAGCGGCGGAAGCACCAGCGCCAGGCCCGGCACGAGCCAGAACGGCAGCGTGATCATGACCATCAGCAACCCCGCCACCGTGTAGCCGAGCGACGCGCACACGCCCAGCCACCACGACGCGCCGTGGCGGCGCTCCAGCGTCGCGAAGCGGCGGCGCGCCACCAGCGTGACGATGGCCGGCGTGATCCACAGGCCCACCAGCACCAGCGTGGACGCCACGACCACCGGAATGGTCAGCGCGATGACGATCAGCGAGGCGATGCCGGTGCGGAAGTTCGCGCCCAGCATGGACGAGATCCACTCCAGCATCGAGTTGACCAGCGACCAGTGCTCCAGCGTCCCCCGCACGGCGGCGACCGCCGACTCCCAGTACAGGTAGCCCGCCCCCAGCGTGACGATTCCCGCGACCAGCAACGGCATCAACGACAGCACCAGCACCTTCGGGTGCAGGCAGTAGGCGACCGCGCGCCAGAACGAGCCGAAAAGCAATTTCATCGAGGCACAGGATAAGCGAGCAAGGTGCGCGGCATGTGACGTTCAGCCAAAGTTCAATCGTCGTCGCCGCCGAGCAGGCTGCCGAGCCCGCCCAGGATGCCGCCGGCGGCCAGGCCGCCCAGCACGCCGGCGCCGCTGGTGGTGCCGGCGCGGTCGCTGCTGCCGCCGTTCTGCGGGGCGGCCGCGAAGATGCGGCTGGCCAGGCGCGAGAACGGCAGGCTCTGGATCCAGACGGTGCCGGGGCCGGTCACCTTCGCGAAGAACAGGCCCTCGCCGCCGAACAGCGCCGTCTTCACGCCGCCCACGTACTGGATCTCGAAATTGACCGTCTGCGTGAACGCGACGAGGCACCCGTGGTCGACCAGCAGCGTCTCGCCGGGCTGAAGGTCGCGCTTCTCGACGGTGCCGCCGGCGTGGACGAAGGCCATGCCGTCGCCGTCCAGGCGCTGCATGACGAAGCCGTCGCCGCCGAAGAAGCCCACGCCCAGGCGCTGCTGGAACGCGATGCCGATCGACACGCCCTTGGCCGCGCACAGGAACGACTGCTTCTGCGTGATGAGCGTGCCGCCGACCGCGCGCAGGTCGATGGGCAGGATCTTGCCCGGCACCGGAATCGCGAACGCGACGCGGCGCTTCTGGTTCGACTGGTTCATGAACACGGTCGTGAACACGTTGGCGCCGGTGATCAGGCGCTTGCCCGCGCCCACCAGCGCGCCCCACAGGCCCGAGTTGGCCTGCGAGCCGTCGCCGAAGATGGTGTCGAGCACGATGCCGTTCTCCATGAACATCATCGAGCCGGCCTCGCCGACCGCGGCCTCGCCCGGATCGAGCTCGACCTCGACGAACTGCATCTCCGCGCCCTTGATCTCGTAGTCGACCACGTCCATCGCCATCTTCGTCCCCTTCAAGTGGTTTGCCGGAACCGCATTCTGCGTCAAGCCGGCGCCGCCCGGCCCCTGACACGCGCGCATCGGATAAGGCCATGACGAGATCGCATTTGCCGCGGCGTTATCCTGCGACCACCGCCAACTCAGGGCGACCCTGCCACAAGCGACCGTCGCCGCCCCTGAAGACATGACCACCCCCGTCCACCCTTCGGCCGCACGACCGGCCCGTCCCGCCGTGCTCGACCTCATCGGCAACACGCCGCTGGTCGAGGTCACGCAGTTCGACACCGGCTGCTGCCAGCTGTTCCTCAAGCTCGAGTCGCAGAACCCGGGCGGCTCGATCAAGGACCGCATCGGCCTGGCGATGATCGAGACCGCCGAGCGCGACGGCCGGCTCAAGCCGGGCGGCACGGTGATCGAGGCGACCGCCGGCAACACCGGCCTGGGCCTGGCGCTGGTGGCGCGCGCCAAGGGCTACCGCGTGATGCTGGTGGTGCCCGACAAGATGTCCTCGGAGAAGGTGCTGCACCTGAAGGCGCTCGGCGCGGAGGTGCACACGACGCGCTCGGACGTCGCCAAGGGCCATCCCGATTACTACCAGGACATGGCCGCGCGGCTGGCCAAAGAAGCCGGCGGCGACGCGTTCTACATCGACCAGTTCAACAACCCCGCCAACCCGCTGGCGCACGAGACCGGCACCGCGCCCGAGATCTGGCAGCAGATGGGGCATCGCGTCGACGCGATCGTCTGCGGCGTCGGCTCCGGCGGCACGATCACCGGCCTCAAGCGCTACTTCGAGCGCGTGTCGCCCGCCACCGAGTTCGTGCTCGCCGACCCCAAGGGCTCGGTGCTGGTCGACTACATCACCACCGGCACGTTCGGCGAGGCCGGCTCGTGGGCCGTCGAAGGCATCGGCGAGGACTTCATCCCGTCCATCGCCGACCTGGACAACGTGCGCACCGGCTACACGATCGATGACGAGGAAAGCTTCGCCACCGCGCGCGAGCTGCTCAAGCGCGAAGGCATCCTCGCGGGCTCGTCGACCGGCACGCTGCTGGCGGCGGCGCTGCGCCACTGCCGTGCGCAGGCGAGCCCGAAGCGCGTCGTCACCTTCGTCTGCGATACCGGCACCCGGTATCTGTCGAAGGTCTACAACGACAGCTGGATGTTCGACCAGGGCCTGCTGCACCGCGCCACCGTGGGCGACCTGCGCGACCTGATCTCGCGCCGCGTGGTCGACGAGGCCGTCATCAGCGTGACGCCCGACGACACGCTGCTGACCGCTTTCCAGCGCATGCGCGCGGCCGACGTCTCGCAGGTGCCGGTGCTGCAGGACGGCAAGCTCGCCGGGCTGCTCGACGAGTCCGACCTGCTGCTGCACGTCAGCGGCGATTCCGGGCGCTTCCGCCAGCCGGTGCGCCAGGCGATGAACCGCCAGCTGCGCACGCTGCGGCCCGACGCCGGGCTGCAGGCGCTGATCACGACGCTCCAGGAAGGCTGGGTCGCGGTGGTCGCTGATTCGGCCGGCGTCCACGGCCTGATCACGCGCTTCGACCTGCTGAACTATCTCCGCAAGACATTGGCCTGACCCATCATGAGCAACGACACCACGAAGCACGCCTTCGAGACCCGCGTCATCCACGGCGGCCAGCATCCCGATCCGTCGACCGGCGCGATCATGCCGCCGATCTTCCAGACGTCCACGTACGTGCAGTCCAGCCCCGGCGTGCACAAGGGCTACGAATATTCGCGCAGCCAGAACCCGACGCGCGAGGCGCTCGAGCGCTGCGTGGCCGACCTCGAGGGCGGCAGGCGCGGCTATGCGTTCGCGTCGGGCCTGGCGGGCATGTCGACGGTGCTGGAGCTGCTCGACGCCGGCGCGCACGTCATCGCCAGCGACGACCTGTACGGCGGCTCGTTCCGCCTGTTCGAGCGCGTGCGCAAGCGCTCGATGGGACTGCAGGTGAGCTTCATCGACATGTCCGACCCGCAGGCCGTTCGCGCCGCGCTGCGGCCGAACACGAAGATGGTGTGGGTCGAGACGCCGTCGAACCCGCTGCTCAAGCTGATCGACCTCGAGGCCGTCGCCAGGATCGCGCGCGAGGCGAACCTGATCGCGGTGGCCGACAACACCTTCGCGAGCCCGTGGGGCCAGAACCCGCTCGCGCTCGGCTTCGACATCGTCGTCCATTCCACGACCAAATACCTCAACGGGCATTCGGACGTCGTCGGCGGCATCGCGGTGGTCGGCAACGAGACGCGCCAGGCCGAGTGGGCGGAGCAGCTCGCGTTCCTGCACAACGCGGTCGGCGCGATCGCCGGGCCGTTCGACTCGTTCCTCGCGCTGCGCGGCATCAAGACGCTGGCCATCCGCATGGAGCGCCACAACCGGAGCGCGCTGGCGCTGGCGCAGTGGCTGGAGGCGCATCCCAAGGTGGCGCGCGTGCACTATCCGGGGCTCGAGAGCCATCCGCAGCACGCGCTCGCCAGGCGCCAGATGCGCGGCGGCGGCGGCATGATCTCGATCGACTTGAAGAGCGACCTCGCGGGCTCGCGCCGCTTCCTCGAGAAGGTGCACCTGTTCGCGCTGGCCGAGAGCCTGGGCGGCGTCGAGAGCCTGATCGAGCACCCGGCCATCATGACGCACGCGTCGATCCCGGCCGGGCAGCGCGCGGCGCTGGGCATCGGCGACACGCTGATCCGGCTGTCGGTGGGCATCGAGGCGCTG
>CAIMXF010000194.1 GCA_903845345.1 uncultured beta proteobacterium | reverse complement strand
GGCCGACCCCGACGCGGCGCGCGCGCCAACGCCCGCGCCGCGCGTCAGCGCCGCCAAGCAGCAGATGCTGAAGCTGGCCGCCACCGCGCGCGCCGCGCTGGCCGATGGCGCCACCGAAGCCGACCGCGCCGCGATGCGCGCGCTGTTCGACAACACCGAGCTGCCGTTCGGCACGGTCGGTCCCGACGCGCCGCCGCTCACCGCCACGCAGGAGCTGCTGCGCGAGTTCGCCGACCTGATGCTCGTGGCGATCGGCGACGACGCGACCGACGCCGACATCGCCAGCGCGCGCTCGCTGCTGGACAAGGTCGAGAAGAAAGCCAACACGACGCGGCGTCGCCGCGGCGGCGGCGGTCGCCGCAAGGGCGCGGCCGGGCCCGCGTTCCAGGACGACGAGGATGACGACGGCGACGCCGAGGCCGACCCGGCCGAGTGAGCCGCACGTCGGCGCCAAGGTCTTCATCGGCCTGGGCGCCAACCTGGGCGACGCGCGCGCCACGCTGCGCGACGCGCTCGCCGCGCTGCAGGCGCTCGCGCATCCAGGCAGCTTCGCGGCGTCGTCGCTCTACGGCAGCGCGCCGGTGGATTCGGGCGGCCCCGACTACGTCAACGCCGTCGCGCGCCTGCGCACCGGCCTCGCCCCGCACGCGCTGCTGGACGCGCTGCAGGCGATCGAGCAGCGCTTCGGCCGCGAACGGCCCTATCGCAACGCGCCGCGCACGCTCGATCTCGACCTCCTGCTGATGGGCGTGACGGGCGACGCCGGCGGCTTCGCGCTGCACGACGAGCGCCTGACGCTGCCGCACCCGCGCGCCGCGCAACGCGCCTTCGTGCTGGCGCCGTTGGCCGAACTGTGGCCCGAAGGCCAGATCCCGGGGGCCGGGCGCGTGGCCGACCTGCTGGCCGCGGTGCAACGCGATCCGGCGCAGCGTGTCCAACGTCTCGATCCCTGAGGCGGGCAGCGATGGCACCGCGGCGCGCCTCGCCGTCTGGCGCCTGCCGCCGGCGAGCGTGCGGCGCTGCGCGTCGGGGCCCAGCCCCATCGCCACGACGATGTCCGACGCCGCTCCCCCAAAGCGCGACATGCCCGCGAAGATGACGACCCGTCTGAAAACTGCGAATCGCTCGGGGCGCGCCCGCCGTTCGTGACAGTGCCCTCTACAATGCCGCGGTCATTCGCCCGGGCGGCTTGCGCCGCGGGCGGCACCCATCCAGACGGCCCGCGAGGCCGCGCCAGAGACCCAAGAGGATCCAGACCATGTGGTTCAGCAAGCTGCTGCCGCGCGAGGGCAATTTCTTCGAGCTGTTCGACCAGCACGCCGCGCGCATCGCCGAGGGCGCCCGCGCCTTCATGGCGATGATAGTGAACTACGCCGACGTCAGCCTGCGCGAGAAATACGCCGGCGAGGTGGACGTGGCCGAGCGCGCCGCGGACAAGGTCACCGCCGAGGTGCACCGCCTGCTGCATCGCACGTTCATCACGCCGATCGACGGCGAGCAGATCCGCAGCCTGATCAACGCGATGGACGACGTCATCGACCTGCTGCAGGACACCAGCGAGGTGCTGTCGCTGTACAACGTGCAGCGCGTCGGCGACGACGTGCTGCGCCTGTGCGAGATCTCGGTGCGCTGCTGCGATCGCGTGCAGCACGTCGTCAGCCTGCTGCCGCGCCTGAAGCACGCCGAGGTGGCCGAGGCCGCGCTCAAGACCTGCGAGGAGATCGACCGCCTCGAGTCCGACGCCGACCGCGTGATGCGGGCGGCCATGTCGCGCCTGTTCCGCGACGAGATCGACACCCGCGACCTGATCAAGCTCAAGGCGATCTACGAGCACCTGGAGACCATTTCCGACCGCTGCCAGGACGTGGCCAACATCGTCGAGGGCATCATCCTCGAGAATTCGTAAGCCCATGCATTCGCTGGACATCGGCTTCGGACTGGTCGCCATGCTCGTCGTGCTGGCGGTGCTGTTCGACTTCATGAACGGGTTCCACGACGCCGCGAACTCGATCGCGACGGTCGTGTCGACCGGCGTGCTCAAGCCGCAGACGGCGGTGCTGTTCGCGGCGTTCTTCAACATCGTGGCGATCTGGATCTTCCACCTGAAGGTCGCGGCGACCGTGGGCAGGGGCATCGTCGATCCGTCGTTCGTCGACCAGCACGTGATCTTCGGCGCGCTGGTGGGCGCGATCACGTGGAACCTGATCACGTGGTGGTTCGGCATCCCGTCCAGCAGCTCGCACGCGCTGATCGGCGGCATCGTCGGCGCCGTGATCGGCCGCGGCGGCGCGGGGCACCTGATGCTGTCGGGCATCTGGCCGACGCTCGTGTTCATCGTCGTCTCGCCGTTGCTCGGGTTCATCCTGGGCGCAGCCACGTTGATCGCCGTCGCCTGGATCTGCCGACGCCAGTCGCCGCTGCGCATCGACGGCTGGTTCCGCCGGCTGCAACTGGTGTCGGCCGGCCTGTATTCGCTGGGGCATGGCGGCAACGACGCGCAGAAGACGATCGGCCTCATCTGGCTGCTGCTGGTGTCCACCCACTACGCGCCGGGCGGCATGGCGATGCCGCCCGGCTGGGTCATCTGGGCCTGCTACGTGGCCATGGGGGTGGGCACGATGTTCGGCGGCTGGCGCATCGTCAAGACCATGGGCCAGCGCATCACCAAGCTCAAGCCGGTGGGCGGCTTCTGCGCCGAGTTCGGCGGCGCGCTGACGCTGTTCCTGGCGTCGATGCTGGGCGTTCCCGTGTCGACGACGCACACCATCACGGGCGCGATCGTCGGCGTGGGCAGCGTGCGCGGCGCGTCGGCGGTGCGCTGGGGCGTGGCGGGCAACATCGTGTGGGCGTGGATCTTCACGATTCCCGCGGCGGCGCTCGTGGCGGGCGTCTTTGCGGCGTTGAGCGGCCTGCTGTTCTGAACCCGCCATGAAAAGCGCCCTGGCCGCGGGAGCGGGCAGGGCGTGCCGATGGCAATCAAAAGCGCCCTGGCCGCGGGAGCGGGCAGGGCGTTTGCAGCTCGGGCAACCCTTGCGGGTCGCATCGCGCAGGCCGATCAGCGACGCGTCGCCTTCTTGGCGGCGGGGGCGACCTGGTCGATCACCGAGGACAGCGAGGTGTGCGCGAAGTCGACGCCGGTCTTCAGGCCCTTGGCGATCGGGGCGAAGGTGTCGGGTTGCGGCAGCTTGGAAGTGGTCGCGTCGAGCGCGGCGTGGAACTGCGAGACGCCCAGGTCGGCGGAGGCGCGCAGTTGCGTGCCGGCCAGCGCCAGGCCTTGCTGCGCGTTGGTCTTGATCAGCTCGAGGGCGGCTTGCGGATCCTTCACGCCGGTCAGCGACTTCAGCGCGGCTTCGGTGGCCAGGCGGCTTTCCTCGAAGTGCTTCTTGCCGAGGTCGGCCCAGGCTTGCATCTGTTCCATGACCGGCTTCAGGCTGGCCTGGATGGCTTCGGGGGCGAACTTTTCGGCGCCGGGGAGGGACGGGAAGGCGAAGGCAGTGGTCATGGAGGTCTCCGGTTGATGGTGCAGTGCAGCAATTGTAATCGAAGCATGCTGCAGTGCAACATGAAATTTAGGGAAGGACCTCGAAGACTCCGCGGCGACCCGGGGGGCGCCGGATCCGTCGGCCTGGACGGGGCGATGAACCGGAGGCAGTCGTCGCAGTCCTCGCACTTCACGTCGCCTTGTCGACGGACTTCACCGCGCCGCTGGCGAGCCTGGCCTGCGCCTGCACAGGCGCGGCGATCCAGGCGATGGCCGCGCCCGGTCCGACGGCCGCGCCGTGGCGCGCAGCGGCGCGGCCGTGTGGATCTTCCAGGTTCCGTCCCGTGATTGCCCGGCCCGATGACCGTGCATGTCAGATCGGGCGGACGGCCGGAATATTCCCGGCTTAGAACTTCGCGGGCTTGCCGAGCTCGTCGCGCACGGCGTCCAGCAATGCCTTCACCCGGGCGGGCGGCGCGCCGGACAGGTGCGCGTCGATCACGGCGTCCAGCGCCTTGCGCACGGCGTCGTCCCTGGCCGTCGCGACCGCGTCGAGCCGGGCCTTGGCGTCGTCGCTGCCGTCGCCGCGCACCGCGGCCAGCAGCACCTCGACGAGCCGCTGCAGGATCAGTTCCACCGCGCGCGCCGAGAACCCGCCCAGCAGGCCGATGACGCCCGGCGACAGCGACTGGCCCAGCTCGGTGCCGAGCTTGCCCGAGATGAACGGGCCGAACGCGATCGCGAGGATCAGCCCGCCGATCACGCCCGTGAAGAAGCGCGAGATGTAGGACGCGTTGAACTTCGGGTCGTACGAACGGTTGGCCAGGTAGGGTTGCGTCTTGACGAGCACGTAGAACGACGCGCCCAGCACGGCGCCGAAGAAGGCGTTGAGCGACGTCCAGAAGCTGGCGGACGTCGCCAGGCCGATGAGCCAATCCATCATCGCGTCGCTCCCTGGCTGGCCGCGGCGGCAGCGGCGGCGGATGCCGAGGCGGCCGAAGCCGCGGAGGCCGCGGCTTCGACGGCCGCCTTGCGCGCCTTCCAGCGCACGTCCCGCCCGGCGATCTGCGAGGCGCTGATCACGAAGCAGATCGCGCTGACGAACGCCACCACGATCACCGCCTGCACCAGCGGCGGCATGCCGCCGAAGATGTGGCGCCGTCCGGCCGGCGGCTCGGACGTCTGCAGCGACAACGCGGTCGTCGGCGCGATCAGCACCGACAGCTTCGAGTGCACGTCCAGGATCACTTCCTCGGGCACCATCTCGGCCGGCGCGGGGCCGCCCTGTTCGGCGGCGGGATCGCGCCACGCGTACAACGGCGGCCCGGCCTGGGTGTCGATCGGCCAGATCAGCTCGGGCGACACCTGCGAGACCGGCGCGAGGCCGCGTCCCTTCAGCACCGAGTCGAGCCACGCGATCTCGTGCAGCAGCGGCGGCGCCAGCACGAAGCCGTTCTTGCGCGCGAACGCGAGCATCAGCCGGCAGTCCGACACCAGGCCGGGCGACTCGCATTGCGCCTTCCCGCGTTCCCTGCCGGCCCCTGCCGAATCCACCACGTCCGTCTCCCGCGCTGCCGTCCAGCGGCGGAGTCTGCGTCAGGCGCGCCGGGCCGACATCCCCAGAAGGGGCGACCCGGCGCACGGTGCGGATGCCCAACAAGTCACGTAGCGCGCGGTTTTCCCGCGGAAATAGCGGGTTTTCTCAGGCCAGCTCGGTGGCCGACGCGGGGCTCGCGATGCCATCATCTCCACTCGACGGTTCGGCCGGCGGGCCACGAGGGGGTTCGTCGTCGCCAACGGTTGGAGCGACGCCACGCGGGTTTCCGGACCGGTCGGCACGACGCCCTGCCTACAAGGAAAACAATGAGCGATCGAGGCGTCCCGCCAACGGAGGAGGTCGATCTTCAGGCGCTGCGCAGGCGACGCTTCAGGATCATCAGCAGAGGTTGCGCCCTGGCGCTCGCCTGCCTGCTCGTGCAGTTCTTGCACGCGCGCACGCCGCAGTTGTCCGGCATCGTGCTGGGCTTGCTGTGCGCGCTCGTGGTCTCGATGCTGCTGGAGAAACAGGGGCGGCTGAGCCTGGCGGTCTACTGCCTGGTGTCGATCATGACCGGCTCGATCTTCGGGTTCATGTATTTCTCGGAGGGCGTCCACGACTTCGCGCTGGTGGTCTTCCCGCTGATCCTCGTCATCGGCAGCCTGCTGCTGGACCTCCGCGCCTTCATCGCGCTGCTGGCGGTGATCGCGGCCGGCACGCTGGCGATGACCGGCCTCGAGATGTCCGGCTCGGGGCCGGTGCAGGTGGCTCGCGCCGGCACGGGCACGATGATGGACATCGTGCTGGTGCTCGGGGTCACGGCCGTCGCCACCTGGACGATGGCGCGCGACTGGCAGGACGCCATCAACAAGGCCGTGCGCGAGGCCGCCAACGCGAAGGCGGCGCAGGCCGACTTCGCGCACCTGGCCACGCACGACCCGCTCACCGGACTGCCCAATCGCACGCATGCGCGCACCGCGATCGACGCGGCGCTGGCCGAACTCGCGGCGCAGCCCGCGGGCGAGGCCCGGCTCGCGATCCTGTTCCTCGACCTCGACAACTTCAAGCAGATCAACGACTCGCTGGGCCACCTCGTCGGCGACGAACTGCTCAAGGCCGTGGCCGTGCGCCTGGCCGACACGATCGGACCCGACGACTTCTGCTGCCGCTTCGGCGGCGACGAATTCCTGCTGCTCGTGCCGCGCATCACCGACATGGACGCGCTGCGCCGGCGTCTGCTGGCTCTCGTCGCGGCCATCGGCCAGCCGTTCCAGATCGCCGGCAACGCGGTGCACAGCTCGGTGTCGATCGGCGTCTCGGTCGCGCCGGACAACAGCAGCCAGTTCGACCACCTGCTGCAGATGGCCGACACCGCCCTCTACGCGGCCAAGGACGCGGGCCCGGGTTCGTACTGGTTCTTCGACATCGAGATGAAGGCGGCCGTCGCGGAGCAACTGACCATCCGCAACGGCCTGCTCAACGCGCTCGAGCGCCAGGAGCTGTCGCTGCACTTCCAGCCCAAGGTCGACTGCTTCCGGCGCAAGCTCACCGGCGTCGAGGCGCTGCTGCGCTGGAACAGCCCGTTGCTGGGATCCATCCCGCCCGTCAAGTTCATCCCGGTGGCCGAGACGAGCGGCCTGATCGTGGCGATCGGCGCGTGGGTGATCGAGGAGGCCTGCCGCCAGGGCTTGCAGTGGCAGGCGTCGGGGCTCGCGTTCGGAAGGATCGCCGTCAACCTCTCGGCGATGCAGTTCCGCGGCGGCGACCTCGCGCAGCAGGTGGCGGGCATCCTGGAGCGCACCGGCTTTCCGGCGACCCGGCTCGAGCTGGAGCTGACGGAGTCCATCCTGCTCGGCGATGCCGAGAACGTGCGCGCCACCTGCATCGCGCTGCGCCGCCTGGGCGTGCGGCTGTCGATCGACGACTTCGGCACCGGCTATTCGAGCCTGTCGTACCTGCGCCGATTCCCGGTGGACGTGCTCAAGATCGACCGCTCGTTCCTGTCCGAGATCACGCAGAGCCCGGCCGACCTGGCCATCGTCGGCGCGATCGTGCGCATGTCGCACGACCTCGGGCTCGAGGTCGTGGCCGAAGGCGTGGAGACGGAGCCGGTGGCGTCGCTGCTCGGCGAGATCGAGTGCGACCAGATGCAGGGCTACCTGTTCGCGCGGCCGATGCCGGCCGCGGCGTTCGTCGCCTGGGCCGAGGCCGCCGGATTGGCGGCACCGTCGGCGATCGCCCTCGCGCAGCCGCGCGGCGCGCCCAACTGACGGCCCGCGCCCGCGCGCTCAGCGCTGCAGGTCGAACGCCTTTTCCACGGTGAACGCGATCGTGCCCATCAGCACGCCGCCGCCGACCATGAGCGCCAGGATCACGCCCAGCACCGGCGCCCAGCCGGTGTGCACCATCCCGGGCGGAGGCGACTCGTCGTCTTCCTCGCGCGTGGCCTGCACCATCGGCTGCGACGGGTCGCGAGCGTACTTGCGCGCCCACTTCGCATCGGAGGTCAGCCCGATGACGATCGCGCACAGCATGCCCACCGAGATCGTCAGGCCCAGCCACGGGATCAGCGCCCACGACAGCCGGTCGTCGACGCCCAGGTCGCGCATGCGCAGCACGCCGGCCAGGCCGACGAGCGTCGGGATCGGATAGAGCCAGCCCAGGCGGCTGCGCCAGCCGTGCAGGTAGAAATGGTGCAGGCCGACGCTGCCGCCGATCACGGCGATCCAGGTCGCGAGCGACTTCGACGGCACGTCCTCCGGCGTCATGACCGCCCCCGCTCGCGGCACCCCGAAGGGGCCTCGGCCTGGCTCCGGAGCCGCCGAGTGCGGCGGCCTCGTGGCGATCCAGCTGTCGAAGAACGCGACGTCACCGCAGGTCCTCGCGCTCGATCGGCGCCGCGTCGGCGCCGGTGCCCAGGCGACGCTGCATCATCACCACGTCCAGCCAGCGCTCGAACTTCCAGCCGGCCGCCGCGAAGGTGCCGGTGTGCTCGAAGCCGCAGGACCTGTGCACCGAGATCGAGCCCTTGTTCTCGGCGTCCCCGATCACCGCCAGCATCTGGCGGATGCCCAGCCGCTCGCAGCGCCCGATCAGCTCGGCCAGCAGCAGCTTTCCCGCGCCCTGGCCGCGCGCGGCGGGCGCCAGGTAGATCGAATCCTCCACGCAGAACCGGTAGGCGCGGCGCGGGCGGAACTGGTTCGCGTAGGCGTAGCCCAGCACCTGGCCGTCGCGCTCGGCCACCAGCCAGGGCAGGCCCTGCGCCAGGATCGCGTCGCGCCGCCTGGCCATCTCGGCGTCGTCGGGCTCCTCGAGTTCGAAGGTGCCGGTGCCGTTGCGCACGGCCTCGCGGTAGATCCCGGCGCAGGCGGCGACGTCGGCGACGGTGCTGTCGCGCAGCGTCAGCGGCGACGTCGCGGCAGCGGAGTTGTCAATGTTCATGGCGATCAGTTTATAATGCT
>CAIMXF010000193.1 GCA_903845345.1 uncultured beta proteobacterium | reverse complement strand
GTCGCGGACGATCTTGGCTTCGATGTCGAACAGCATCGCGTCGACCTTGACCGAGTCGACCTTCGCGTCTTCGGCAGCCAGCGCGGCCTTGACTTCGGCCGTGGCCACCCGCAGCGCCTGCGTGCGCGCCTGCTTGCTGCGGATCTGGTAGGCGGCCTCGATCTTGGCCTGGGCCAGGCCGCCGATCTTGGCGATCAGCGCCTCGTCCTTGACCGGCAGCGTCCATTCGCCGGTCTCGAGCCACAGCGGCTTGCCCGCCTCGCGCACGAGTTCGTGGATCGCGTTGATGGCGATCTTGCCCTGGTCGTGGCCGAACACCACGGCGCCCAGCATGATGTCTTCCGGCAGCTGGTCGGCTTCGGACTCGACCATCAGCACGGCGGCCTCGGTGCCGGCGACCACGAGGTCCAGCTTCGAGTCGATGCGCTGCGTCTTGCCCGGGTTCAGCACGTATTCGCCGTTGATATAGCCCACGCGCGCGGCGCCGATCGGGCCCGCGAACGGGATGCCGGAGACGGACAGCGCGGCGCTCGAGGCGACCAGCGCGGCAATGTCGGCGTCGACTTCGGGGTTCAGCGACATCACGTGCACGACGATCTGCACTTCGTTGAAGAAGCCTTCCGGGAACAGCGGACGCACCGGACGGTCGATCAGGCGCGACGTCAGCGTCTCGAGTTCGCTCGGACGGCCTTCACGCTTGAAGAAGCTGCCCGGGATCTTGCCGGCGGCGTAGGTCTTCTCGATGTAGTCGACGGTCAGCGGGAAGAAGTCCTGGCCCGGCTTGGCTTCGCGCTTGGCGACGACGGTGGCCAGCACCACGGTGCCTTCGATGTCGACCAGCACGGCGCCGGTCGACTGGCGGGCGATCTCGCCCGTTTCCATGCGAACGGTGTGCGCGCCCCATTGGAACGACTTGGTGACCTTGTTGAACATGCTCATGTTGTTCTTTCTCCGCGAATTTATGTAGGGAGGACGCCGTATCGTGGCGTGGGAGACGGGAGGCGACCGTTCAGTGGCGTGATGCCATTCCAGCGAAGCTCGTTCGAACTCCGGTGGAATGACACATCGGCGCCGGCGAGGCAACGGTGTGAACTCCAAACGCAAAGAGCCTGTCCTGGAGGAGTCCAGACAGGCTCTGTTCAATCATCGACGCTTACTTGCGCAGGCCGAGCTTGCCGATCAGCGCGAGGTAACGCGGGGCGTCCGTCTTCTTCAGGTAGGCCAGCAGGCTCTTTCGCGAGTTGACCATCTTCAGCAGGCCGCGGCGACCATGGTGGTCCTTGGCGTGCAGCTTGAAGTGGGGCGTCAGCGCGTTGATGCGCGCGGTCAGCAGGGCGACCTGGACTTCCGGGGAGCCGGTGTCGCCGGTGCCACGGGCGTGGGCGGCGACGATTTCTGCCTTGTTGATGTCAGTCATTGCGGATTTCCTTTGTTGAATCGGAAACCGGCAGCGCTGGCCCGGGGCGCACCCCGGATTCGGCAGCCGCGACGCGTCCGCAAGGGGCGGCGTGGCCTGCTCGGTTTCCTTGACGACTTGCGCACCCGAGTGAAACCGACCCGGGGCGTGCTTGACTTGCCATGAAGACGCTTCCCAAGGGGGAGCTGTATCCAGGACAAGCATCGGATTATAGACGACCCTGGGGACTTTTTCCATTGCAAACGGTCAGCGGCCCTCTAAGATGCCAGTTTGATACCACTGTCCGCCGCCCAAGCCCGCTCACAAGATGTCCGACAACCGCACCACGAACCAGTACACCCAGACCCTCGCGGCGCGCCCCGCCGTCGCCACGACCGACGCCGAGCCGCCGGTGCGCCACGTCTGCGTCGTGGGCGGCGGCACCGCGGGCTGGATGACCGCCCTGCTGCTGTCGCGTTCCATCTACGGCCCGCGGCTGCGCGTCACGGTGCTGGAGTCGCCGCAGGTGGGCATCATCGGCGTCGGCGAAGGCTCCACGCCCTGGCTGCGCGGCTTCTTCGACAGCGTCGACATCGAGGAGGCCGAATGGATGCCGGCCTGCAACGCGACCTACAAGAATGGCGTCACGTTCAAGGACTGGTCGACCAAGCCCGGCTTCGAGAGCTACTTCCATCCGTTCGCGTCGATGCTCGACAACATGACGATGGGCCAGTTCATCCACAACGCCCACGCGCGGCTGAACAACGCCGACGTCGACGCGCACCCCGACCGCTACTTCATCTCGGCCGAGCTCGCCCGCACCCACAAGGGCCCGAAGCCCGACCGCAACTTCCCGTTCGACGTCTGGTACGCCTACCACTTCGATTCGACGCTGCTGGGCCATTTCCTGCGCCGCAAGTGCGTCGAGCGCGGCGTGCGCCACCTCGAGCGCCACGTCACCGAGGTGCTGCTCGACGAACGCGGCGACATCGACCGGCTGCGGCTGGACGGCGACGACGCGCTGGACGCCGACTTCTTCGTCGACTGCACCGGCTTCTCGTCGCTGCTGATCGGCAAGGCGCTGCGCACGCCGTTCCGGTCCTACTCGGACAACCTGTTCAACGACGCCGCCATCGCCCTGCCCTCGCCGCTGGCCGGGCCGATCGCTTCGCAGACGGTCTCCACCGCGCTCAAGCACGGCTGGGCGTGGAAGATCCCGCTCACGCATCGCCATGGCAACGGCTACGTCTACAGCAGCGCGCACAGCACGGCCGACCAGGCCGAGACGGAACTGCGCCAGCACCTGGGCCTGCTCGACGCCGACGTGAAGGCCGTGCACCTGAAGATGCGCTGCGGCAGCATGGCCCGGCACTGGAACCGCAACTGCGTGGCGATCGGCCTGTCGCAGGGCTTCATCGAGCCGCTCGAGGCGACCGCGCTGCTGCTGGTGCAGCGCACGGCGATGGCGCTGGTGGCCGCGCTCGAGGCCGGCGACCTCGGCGCGGCGGCGCAGGATCGCTTCAACGCCGAAATGCACCGCCACTTCGAAGGCACGCGCGACTTCATCGTCGCGCACTACAAGACGAACTCGCGCACCGACACCGACTACTGGCGCGCGAACGCGGCCAACACGACGCTGTCGGACCCGCTGCGCGAACTGCTGGGCACCTGGCTGGCGCGCCAGCCGCTGATCGGCGGGCTGCAGAAGGGCCGTTTCGGCTACGGCTTCTCGACGATGTCGTGGTACGCGCTGCTGGCCGGCGTCGGCGTGTTTCCCGACGAGGCGCTGCGCCCGCCCAGCGCCGCTGAGGCCGCCTACGACCCCGCCGCCGTCGACGATCTCATCGCGCGAAGCGCCCTCAACTTCCGCGACCATCGCGCGCTGCTGGCCGACATTCCGCCCAGGCCGCGCGGACGCACGCTGCAGATCTACCAGTGGTGAACCGGGAATTTTCAAGATCCGCAGCCGAGAAATTCGCCCGCATCGCGACTCTTGAAACGTCACGGCCCGATGCCAACTGGGAGGCATCCGCGGCACTGCCGCTGTTGCCCAAGCCCTCATCGGAGTCCACCATGTTCATCGTTCCCGTGTCCCGCCGCGCCGCCGTCCGTGCCCGTCACTTCGACCACCTGTTCGACAACGCGCTCGAGCAGCTGTTCGCGCAACCCGCCGCCGACGCCGCGCCGGTGCGCCGGCCCGCGATCGACGTCAGCGAATCCGATCGCGGCTACGTCGTCACGCTCGACGTTCCCGGCGTGAGCCGCGAGGACGTCAAGGTGTCCATCGACGGCCGCAGCGTGAGCATCGTCGCCGAGGCCCGCAACGCCAAGGCCACGGACGCCGCCACCGACACCCCCGAGGCGCCGAAGGCCTCCGACCGCGTGATCCTGCGCGAGCGCGCCGTCGCCAGCTATGCGCGCAGCTTCACGCTGCCATCGGAGATCGACCAGGCGTCGTCGCAGGCCAAGCTCGACAACGGCGTGCTCACGCTGACGCTGGTCAAGCGCGCTCCGGTGTCGACCCGGATCTCCGTCAACTGAGTTCCCCGAAACGGCCGGGCAGACCGTGCGCTTGCCCGGCATGGGGCGCGATCCCCACGTCTCCGTGATCGGCAAGTCCTTCGCGCCGCAGGGTGCGAGGGACTTTCCTATGCCTGCATCAACGGCCAGCGCGGCTTGACGTCGAACGCGTAGTCGCGCTTCGCCAGCGTGGGATCGCCCTGCAGCCGCAGCGCGCCGGCCAGCGCGATCATCGCGCCGTTGTCGGTGCAAAGCGCGAGTTCGGGGTAGTGCACGCGCAGGCCGCGCTTGCCCGCCGCCGCATCGAGCTGCTCGCGCAACCGCGTGTTCGCGCCGACACCGCCGGCCACGACCAGCCGCGACAGCCGCGTCTCCTGCAGCGCGCGCAGCGACTTCCTGACCAGCACCTCGCAGATCGCAGCCTGCGTGCTGGCCGCCAGGTCGGCACGCTGCCGCTGCGTCGGCGCCGCACCGAACTTGGCCATGGCGGTCATGACGGCCGTCTTCAAGCCGGAGAACGAGAAGTCGAGGTCGCCGCTGTGAAGCAGGGGGCGCGGCAACGCGATGGCTTCGGGATCGCCGTGCGCGGCGAGCGCGGCCAGCGCCGGACCGCCGGGATAGCCGAGCCCGAGCAGCTTGGCCGACTTGTCGAACGCCTCGCCGGCGGCGTCGTCGATGGTCTCGCCCAGCAGCTCGTTGCGCCCGACCCCGTCGACCCGCATCAGCTGCGTGTGGCCGCCCGACACCAGCAGCGCCACGAACGGGAACTCGGGCGGATCGGCCGACAGGAACGGCGACATCAGGTGGCCTTCGAGGTGATGGACGCCCAGCGTCGGCTTGCCCAGCGAGGCCGCCAGCGCGCACGCGACGCCCGCGCCCACCAGCAACGCGCCCGCCAAGCCGGGGCCGCGGGTGAAGGCGACGACGTCGACGTCGGCCTTCGTGAGCGCCGCGTCTTGCAGGGCCGCCTCGAGCAGCGGCAGCACGCGCCGCACGTGGTCGCGCGAGGCCAGCTCCGGCACCACGCCGCCGTAGGCCTGGTGCATGCGGATCTGGCTGTGCAAGGCCTGCGAGCGCAGGACGGGCAGCGCGTCGCCGGTCGTCTCGACCAGCGCCACGCCGGTTTCGTCGCAAGAGGATTCGATGCCGAGAACGATCATGAGGCAGTGTAGAGGCAGGGACGGGACGCCGAGCCGGCAGGTCGGCCGGTTGGCCGGATGAATGGCGGGCCGCTGTCGCCGATGGGGGTGGCATCCGGGAAATTCGGGGGGCACGGCCCGCGACCCCCCTGAAATCGTGCATTAATCGACTCAGATGGTTACAACCTGGGTGCTTGCTCGCTTCCGAAAATCGAATTGGCCGGTTTTAATTGCGCACGTGGTGATATTCGGCCTCACCCGCCGGTTCGACAATGACCTTGTCATCCGGAGCATCCAAAACCATAGGGCCGTCGACCGTCGTTGGGAATCATGAAGCAATACAAACTCACTGCTTGGCCGGACCTGCCTCCGCGATTCCAGAAGACCACGATGCGCCGCGTCGTGAGCGAGTTGTCGCAGCGCTTCGTGAGCGTGCGCGACCTGGCTCGCAGCAGCGGCGCCGCTTCCCGTGACATCGAGGAGCTGATCGCCAAGCTCGACAAGGACGGCATGCTCATGACGCGTGCCACCCCGCAATCCGTCAACCAGCCGAGCGCCTGGCGCCAATGGTGGCCGGTCGTGGCCGTGCGCGGCATGGTGCGCGACTGGCGCTGACGCGCTGTCTCTTTCACGCATCGCAAGGCGGCCTCCGGGCCGCTTTTTCTTTGCGGAATCGTCACGCACCGGACCATGACGACCCGGCGTCCGGCTCAGTGATTCTCGCGCGCGTGGTTGATCGTGTATTTCGGAATTTCGACGACCAGATCGGTCGCCGCGACGATCGCCTGGCAGGACAAGCGCGATTGCGGCGTCAGCCCCCACGCGCGATCGAGCAGGTCGTCCTCGGCTTCGTCGGCCTCGTTGAGCGAACCGAAGCCCTCGCGCACGATCACGTGGCAGGTGGTGCAGGCGCAGCTCATGTCGCACGCGTGCTCGATCTCGACGCCGTTTTCCAGC
>CAIMXF010000192.1 GCA_903845345.1 uncultured beta proteobacterium | reverse complement strand
GAGCTCCTCGGCAACGTCCTGAAGAACCCCGAGCTGCTGAAGTCGCTCGCCGCGGCGCCGAAACCCGCCGACGCGCCGGCCGAATAAGCACGCTTGCGACGGCGTTCCAGACCAGCTCAGAGATTTCAGGAGTCCACCGATGACCACTCAACAAGAATCGACTGCCGCCGCTGGCGCGATGGCGGAGTTCGACGATTTCGCCGCCCTGCTGCAGAAGGAATTCAAGCCCAAGACCGATCAGGCGAAGACCGCCGTCGAGAACGCGGTGCACACGCTCGCGCAGCAGGCGCTGGCCGATACCGCGCTGGTATCGAACGACGTCTACAACACCATCGAAGGCTTGATCGCCGCCCTGGACAAGAAGCTCTCCGAGCAGGTCAACGTCATCATGCACCACGCCGACTTCACCAAGCTCGAAGGCGCGTGGCGCGGTCTCCATCACCTCGTCAACAACACCGAGACCGACGAGATGCTGAAGATCCGCGTGATGAACATCTCCAAGGGCGAGCTGCACAAGACGCTCAAGCGCTACAAGGGCACGGCCTGGGACCAGAGCCCGATCTTCAAGAAGGTCTACGAAGAGGAATTCGGCCAGCTGGGCGGCAACCCGTACGGGTGCCTGGTCGGCGACTACCACTTCGACCACAGCCCGGTCGACGTCGAACTGCTCGCCGAGATGGCCAAGATCGCCGCCGCGTCGCACGCGCCGTTCATCGCCGGCGCCTCGCCCACCACGCTGCAGATGGAGTCGTGGCGCGAGCTGTCGAATCCGCGCGACCTGACCAAGATCTTCGAGAACTCCGAGTACGCCGCCTGGCGGTCGCTGCGCGAGTCGGAAGATTCGCGCTACATCGGCCTGGCCATGCCGCGCTTCCTCGCGCGTCTGCCGTACGGCGCGAAGACGAACCCGGTCGAGGCGTTCGAATTCGAAGAGGATGTCGAAGGGGCCGACCACAACCGCTACGTGTGGGCCAACTCCGCGTATGCGATGGCCACCAACATCACCCGCGCCTTCAAGCTGTACGGCTGGTGCACGACGATCCGCGGCGTCGAATCGGGCGGCTCCGTGCCCAACCTGCCGGTGCATTCGTTCCCGACCGACGATGGCGGCGTCGACATGAAGTGCCCGACCGAGATCGCCATCTCCGACCGCCGCGAAGCCGAACTGGCCAAGAACGGCTTCATGCCGTTGGTGCACCGCAAGAACAGCGACTTCGCGGCCTTCATCGGCGCCCAGTCCCTGCAGAAGCCTGCCGAATACGACGATCCCGACGCGTCGGCCAACGCCAACCTGGCGGCACGCCTGCCCTACCTCTTCGCGTCGTCGCGTTTCGCGCACTACCTCAAGTGCATGGTGCGCGACAAGGTGGGCTCGTTCGCCAGTGCGTCGTCGATGCAGCGTTTCCTGAGCGACTGGATCAGCAACTACGTGGTGTCCAACCCGGAAAGCGCCGGCCAGACGATCCAGGCCCAGAAGCCGCTGTCGGCTGCCGAGGTGATCGTCGAGGAAGTCGAAGGCAATCCGGGCTACTACACGTCCAAGTTCTTCCTGAAACCTCACTATCAGTTGGAGGGGATGAGCATCTCCTTGCGGCTGGTTTCCAAGTTGCCTTCCAGCAAGGCGGCTTGAGTCCCACCCATGGGGCGCATTCCGGTCGGTATGACAGGGATTCAATACTTCACTAGGAGTAGCTAAATGGCTGTAGACATGTTCCTCGCGATCGACGACCTCAAGGGCGAATCGGTCGACAAGGTCAAGGCAGGACAGATCGACGTGCTGGCCTGGAGCTGGGGTGTTTCCAACTCGGGTTCGGCTCACGTGGGCGGTGGTGCCGGTTCCGGCAAGGCCAACGTGCAGGATTTGTCGTTCACCAAGTACATCGACAAGTCGACCCCCGATCTTCTGCTCGCGAGCTGCAATGGCAAGCACTTCACCAAGGCCACGCTGGTTGTCCGCAAGGCCGGCGAGAAGCCGCTCGAGTATCTGACGATCACCATGTCGGAAGTGATCATCACGTCGGTGTCCACCGGCGGCTCCGGCGGCGAGGATCGCCTGACGGAAAACGTCACGTTGAACTTCGCCTCGGTCAAGGTCGACTACGTCGAGCAGACCAAGGGCGGCACGAAGGGCGCCACGCCGTCGATGCTGTGGAACATCGCGGAAAACGCCAACGAATGATCGGTTGACGACATGCCGGTTCGCCTGCGGGCCGGCGGCCTCGCTCCCGGTGTCCAGCGCGTGGCTCGCCATGCGTGATGTCCCTGAGCGGGGCCCCGAATCTCAAAGGCGCCGGCCCACTTGGCCGGCGTCTGTCTTTTATCCGGGGTGAGAGTCCATGGCGTCCATCGATCTTGCGATGCAGTTTTCTTCGGCCGATCCGCTGGCGCATTTCGACGAACTGCGTCGGATGATCCAGAAGCAGCCGCAACGCTCGGACCTGCGCATCTTCCTGTTCCAGGTCTATTGCGTGCAGGGCGAGTGGGTCAAGGCCGGCACGCAGCTGGACGTCCTGCTCGAACTCGATCCGTCGTCCAAGCCGATGGTGGAGACGTATCGCGAGGCGCTCAAGTGCGAGGCGGTGCGCCGCGACGTCTTCGACGGCAAGCGCTCGCCGCTGGTGCTGGGCGCGCCGCAGGACTGGCTCGCGATGATGATCGAGGCGTTGCGTGTCGACGCCGAAGGCCGTCCCGATGCCGCCGCCGAACTGCGTGCCCGTGCGCTCGAGGCGGCGCCGGCGACGTCGGGCAAGCTCGGCGACGTGCCGTTCGCGTGGCTCGCCGACGCCGATTCGCGCCTGGGTCCGGTGATCGAGGCGATCATCAATGGCAAGTACTACTGGGTGCCGGTCTCGCGCCTGATCCGCATCGAGATCGACAAACCCGCCGACCTGCGCGACTTCGTGTGGGCGCCGGCCACGCTCACGCTGGAGAACGGCGCCGCCAACGTCGCGCTGGTACCCACGCGCTATCCGGGCACCGAGCGCGAGTCCGACAACGCGCTGCGACTGGCGCGGGCCACCGACTGGCGCGAGCAGCCCGGCGGGGCCTGGCACGGCGTCGGCCAGCGCATGCTGACCACCGACCAGGCCGAGATCGCGCTGCTGGACGTGCGCGTCGCGTCGTTCGACACGGCGCTGGTCGACGACGCGCCGTCCGAGGCCGACGCGGAGGGCGTGGCCGACACCACGGCACGCTCCGATGGCTGAAGCGCTCTCGCGCGATCGACTCTATCCGTCGTTGCTCGATCGCCTGATCGACGACGAGCCGGGTCGCGCCACCGAGGCGCGCGATAACCGCTCGACCACGTTGCAGCGCCTTCGCGAGAACGTGTTGCGAGACCTGAACTGGCTGTTCAACGCCACGCAGTCCAGCATCGATTTCGATGGCGATGCGCTGCTCGCCGGTTCGGTCATCAACTACGGCATGCCGCCGCTCGCCGGGCGGCCGGCGTCGCAGTACGATCTCGGCGATCTCGCGCGCGTGCTGCGCGAGGTGATCCTGCGCTTCGAGCCGCGCATCATCGCGCACACGCTGAAGGTGAGTGCCCAGACCAACAAGGGCGCGTCGCACAACGTGCTGGGCTTTCGCATCGAAGGCCAGATGTGGTCGCAGCCGATCCCGCTCGAGATCTACATGCGCACCGAGATCGACCTCGAGAGCGGCATGACGCAGGTCGTCGAGCACAAGGCCTGACTCACGATACCCCGCCATGGATCCGCGACTACTCGGCTACTACCGCCAGGAACTGCTGCACATCCGCGACGCCGCCGCGGAGTTCGCGCGCGAGCACCCGAAGATCGCCGGCCGCCTCGCGCTGGAGCAGACGACCTCCGGCGGCGAATGCGTCGATCCGTACGTCGAGCGCCTGCTCGAAGGCTTCGCCTTCCTCGCCGGCCGCGTGCACTACCAGCAGGACGCGGAGTACGCGCGCTTCACGCAATACCTGCTCGAGCTGGTCTACCCGGGGTACCTGGCGCCGACGCCGTCGATGCTGATCGCGCAGCTGGAGCCCGACCTCGACGATCCGGCGCTGGCCGCCGGTCCGGCCGTCCCGCGCGGCAGCGCCATGAGCTCGAAGCTGCAGCCCGGCGAGCGCACTGCGTGCCGCTTCGTCACCGGCCAGGCCGTGCGGCTGTGGCCGCTGCGCATCGCGCAGGCGCGCTTCCAGTCGCACGTCACCGACGTGCCGCCGGCAGCGCTCGCGGGGCTCGTCTCCCCCAACGCCTGCCTGCGTCTGCGCTTTCGCGTCGGCGCCTCGCTGCTGGCCAACCAGCTCGAGCTCGACGAGCTGGTGCTCCACCTGTCCGGTGACGACGGCATCGCCCACCGCGTCTACGAGCAGCTGTTCGCGCGCTGCCTGGCCATTGCCGTCGTCGACCCGCTGCGCCGCCACGCGCTCGCCGGTGTGCTCGGCGCCGGCGCGCTGGTGCCGGGCGGCTTCGAGGACGACGAGGCGCTGCTGCCGGTGCAGGATCGCGCGCTGTCGGGCTATCGGCTGCTCAAGGAGTACGCCGCGTTCCCGGCGCGGTACCTGTTCGCGCGCGTCAAGGGGCTGCGCGAGCTGATCGGCAGGATCGGGTCGTCCGAGTTCGAGCTGCTGTTCATCACCGACCGCAGCGACGTCACGCTGGAGAAGTCGCTCGACCCGACCAACTTCGCGCTGCACTGCACGCCGGCCATCAACCTGTTCCAGAAGCGTGCCGACCGCGTCGAGGTCAACACGCGCGACCACGAGTTCCACGTCGTCAGCGATCGTGCGCGGCCGATGGACTACGAGGTCTTCTCGCTGCTGTCGGTGGCGGGCATCGACAAGTCGGGCGTGACGCAGGTGCGCCAGTTCAAGCCGCTGTACGCGCGCTACGACGACGCCGGCGCCGACTCCTACGCTTTCTATTCCACGCGGCGCATGCAGCGCGTGCAGTCCGAGGCCGCGCGCCAGCGCGGGCCGCGCAGCGGCTACATCGGCACCGAGCTCTACGTGACGCTGGCCGATCCGCAGACCGCGCCGTGGCCGCCCTCGGTGGTGCAGCTGGCGATCGACACGCTCAGCACCAACCGCGACCTGCCGCTCACGTTGACGATCGGCAGCTCGAACGACTTCTTCCTGGAAGAGAACACGCCGGTCAAGGGCGTGCGCTGCATCCGCGGGCCGACGCGTCCGGTCACGCCGGTGGGCGAGGGCAAGGGACCGTGGCGCGCGCTGAGCCACCTGTCGCTCAACTACCTGTCGCTGATCGACAGCGAAGGCAAGGGCGGCGCGGCCTCCCTGCGCGAGCTGCTGTCGCTGTACGGCCTCGACGAGCTGTCGCCGCTGCACAAGCAGCTCGAAGGATTGGTGTCGGTGCGCAGCGAAGCGGCGATCAGCCGCATCCCGGTCAAGGGCCCCATCGTGTTCGGGCGCGGCACCAAGGTGTGGCTGTCGCTCGACGAGCGCGCGTTCGAGGGCACCGGCATCCTGGTGCTGGGCGCCGTCCTCGACCGCTTCCTGGCGCGCTACGCCAGCATGAACAGCTTCACGCAACTGGCGATCGCCTCGCAGACGCGCGGCCCCGTCAAGACCTGGCCGCCGCGCATCGGCTCGCGGTCGGTGCTGTGAGTCCGCCATGAGCGAGACCGCGGCGCCACCGCCCGCCGGCCAGGAGGACGACGATCCCGAGGGCACCCGCATCCTCACCGTCAGCGACGTGCTGAGCGCGCTCGACGCGCACAAGGGCGCAGTCGGCGGCCATGCGGCGGCGGTGGCCGAGATGCTGGCCCAGCAGGAAGCCGCGAAGGCCGCGCGCTACGAGGCGCGCCAGGAACTGCTGCGCCGGCTCACCGACGAGCCGCACAAGTTCAACTTCTTCCAGGCTGTGCGCCTGCTGGAGAACGCGCATCCGGGCCTGCCGCGTGTGGGCACCTCGCTGCGCCTGCGCGACGACCCGATCCGCTTTGCCCAGTCGCCGTCGCTGTCGTTCGCGCCCGCGACCTTGTCCAGGTTCACGCCGCCCGACGGCGACAAGGCGCCGACGCTTCACCAGCGATTCTTCGGCCTGTTCGGCGCCAACGGGCCGCTGCCGCTGCACCTGACCGAATACGCCCGCGAGCGGGCGCGGCGCATGCCGTCCGATCGCGCGTTCGTTCGCTTCCTCGACATGTTCCACCACCGGTTGCTGTCGCTGTTGTACCGCGCCTGGGCCGAGGCGTCGCCGGCGGTCAGCATGGACCGGCCCGACCACGATCCGTTCAGACGCTGGGTCGCTTCGATCGCGGGCTACGGCCAGGCGACGTTGACCGGCCGCGACTCGATCCCCGACGGCGCCCGCCTGGCCGCCGCCGGCATCCTCGGGCGCTCCGTGCATGGCGCCGAAGGCCTCGAGCGCATCCTCAACGACTTCTTCCGCGTGCCGGTGCGCGTGCACCAGTGGCAGCCGCACTGGATGCGCCTGCCCGAGGACGCCCGCTCGCGCATCGGCCTGCGCCACGCGCCGGTCACGCTCGGCCAGAGCGCGGTCGTCGGCGCCAAGGTGTGGGACTGCCAGACGCGTTTCCGCATCGAGATCGGCCCGCTCACGCTGGCGCAGTACGAGCGCTTCCTGCCGCACGGCGAGAGCATGCGGCGGCTGCGCGACTGGGTGCTGAACTACGTCGGCTATGAACTGTCCTGCGAGATGCACCTGGTGCTCGAGAAGAAGGAAGTGCCCGCCGTGAAGCTGGGCGCCGCGGGCGCGCTGGGCTGGACGTCGTGGCTCGGCCCGCGTCGCGTCGACGAGCCCGCCCGCGACCTGGTGCTGGGAATCACCTGAGCGCTTCGAGGCCCGATACCCCACGGACTAGGGGGATTGAAAACCCCTTCGATCGACGCTCCAATCAGATCAGCCATCCAACTGGGCACGTCGAGGCCCGCATGAGGAGTCACCGTGAGTGAAATCAGTCGTGTAGCCCTGTTCGGCAAGCTCAATCCGGTTGCGTACAAGGGCATCGAGGGAGCGACGGTCTTCTGCAAGCTCCGGGGCAACCCGTACGTGGAACTGGTGCACTGGCTGCACCAGCTGATCCAGGCGAGCGACTCAGACCTGCACCGCATCTTCAAGCACTACGCGCTCGACGCGTCGCGCCTGGCGAGCGACATCACCACCGCGCTCGACGCGTTGCCGCGCGGCGCCACGGCCATCTCCGACTTCTCGCCGACCATCGAGAAGATGGTGCAGGAAGGCTGGCTGTACGGCACGCTGCAGTACGGCGAGAGCGCGGTGCGCACGGGTCTCCTCATCGTCGGGGCCGTCAAGACGCAGACGCTGCGCAACGCGCTGTACGCGATCTCCGCCGAGTTCCGCAAGATCAAGCCGGACGACCTGTTCGACGACTTCGAGAAGATCGTCTCGGGCTCGCCGGAGGACACGCTCGGCGCGCGCGACGGCTCCAACACCGGCGGCGGCGCCGCGCCCGGCGAGGCCAGCGGGGCGATCGCCCCGGCGCAACTCGGGAAGCAGGAGGCGCTGAAGAAGTTCACCGTCGACCTCACCGCGCAGGCGCGCAGCGGCAAGATGGATCCGATCGTCGGCCGCGACGACGAGATCCGCCAGGTCGTCGACATCCTGATGCGGCGGCGCCAGAACAACCCGATCCTGGTCGGCGAGGCGGGCGTTGGCAAGACGGCGGTGGTCGAAGGCTTCGCGCAGCGCATCGCGCGCGGCGACGTGCCGCCGAGCCTGAAGGAAGTCTCGCTGCTGACGCTCGACGTGGGCCTGCTGCAGGCCGGCGCGAGCATGAAGGGCGAGTTCGAGCAGCGCCTGCGCTCGGTCATCGACGAGGTGCAGGCGAGCCCCAAGCCCATCATCCTGTTCATCGACGAGACGCACACGCTGGTGGGCGCGGGCGGCGCCGCCGGCACCGGCGACGCGGCCAACCTGCTCAAGCCCGCGCTCGCGCGCGGCCAGCTGCGCACCATCGGCGCCACCACCTGGGCCGAGTACAAGAAGTACATCGAGAAGGATCCGGCGCTCACCCGCCGCTTCCAGAACATCCAGGTCGACGAGCCGGACGAGACCAAGGCCATCCTGATGATGCGCGGCGTCGCCAGCACGATGGAGAAGCACCACAAGGTGCAGATCCTGGACGAGGCGCTCGAGGCCGCCGTCAAGCTGTCGCACCGCTACATTCCCGCACGCCAGCTGCCTGACAAGTCGGTGAGCCTGCTCGACACCGCGTCCGCGCGCGTGGCCATCAGCCTGCATGCCGTGCCGGCCGAGGTCGACGACTCGCAGCGCCGCATCGAGGCGCTGGAGACCGAGATCGGCATCATCGCCCGCGAGGCCGCCATCGGCATCCCGACGGCCGAACGCGAGGAGTCGGTCAACGCGCTGCTGGTGGCCGAGAAGGATCGCCTGGCCGCGCTGACCAGGCGCTGGCACGACGAGAAGGCCCTGGTCGATCGCCTGCTG
>CAIMXF010000191.1 GCA_903845345.1 uncultured beta proteobacterium | reverse complement strand
GCCCTGACCATGTTGAACATTCGAACGGCGCCGTCGAACATGCCGGGTTTGTCCGAGCTGCTGCGCAAGCCCTTGAGCTTCTGTTCGATGTTGTTCTGGTAGGTCGGCAACTGCGCGCTGAGCGAACTGACCTGCATGCCCAGCATGACGCCTGCAAAGCCCATGAGCACCATCGCCGACACGACCACGACGATGACCGCCGGCGTACGTGCGAGGCCCAGTCGCTTGAGGCGGCCCACCAGCGGATCGAGCACGAAGCCAAGCAGCAGCGCGAGCGCCAGCGGCACGACGATGTCGCGCCCGAAATAAAGGCCTGCAATGATGACTGCCGCGGTGATGAGGCCGATCAGCAGCCTCAGTTCGGGAAGCAGTGCTGGCAGCAGGCTGAGGATGTCCGACGGGGCCGCGGACATCTCCGGCGCTCCGCGATCGAGGCCGGCGCTGGCGCGCGTGGACCGCGCCTGGGAAGGATCCGGCCGTTCGGTCATTGCCGATCGCTTCCCGACGTCCACGGCGAAGGAGCTTCAGCGACTGCGCACCAGCGCGCCGCGTGGCTCGCGCCGAGCAGATGATTCGAAGTTCTGATGGCCACTGGAGCTCCAGTTCGTTGGAAGCAGCTGGCGGAGCCATGGCCGCAGCAGTTGAATTTCATCGAATGATGCACGCGCAGCGGACGCCTTGCGCACGCCGCCGCTCGGGAGCTGCGTTGGCCAGGCGCCTGGAGCAAACGTGAGACCCGCCCTGGTTGGCACCGACAAGACCGTCATGGCCTACGATGCCTTTGCGGCCTTTTCCGACTCTGATCCAACCAGGGCAAGTATCTGCTGCAGGAGGTTCAGCGGCTTGAGCGGCTTGGCGCAATGCGCATCGAACCCGCAAGCCAACGCCAGTTCGCTGTCCTGCGGCCGGCTGAACGACGTCAGCGCGATGGCCGCGATCCGCGATTGGCCGCGGCCCGGTTTCGACGGCGACGCTTCGTTCTGCCGGACTTCGCGGATCAACTCGTAGCCGTCCTTGTCAGGCATGCCGATGTCGCTGATCAGGACGTCGGGCTCGCGCTCGTCCAGCAGGGACAGCGCCTCCTGTGCGCTGGAGGCGCAACGCACGACGGCGCCGCGGTCGCCAAGAATGATCTTGAGCATCGCGCTGGCTTCGCGATCGTCGTCGACGACGACGAGATCCAGCCCTGCCAGCGGCAGGTCGGAGGTCTGCACCGGATCCAGGTCGGCCAGGCCGGCATCTTGCGTGTCGGAATGGCCGGTTCGACCTTGACTCCCGGGCAGCCAGAAGGTGAAAGTCGATCCGTGACCGAGGCCGTCGCTGTGCACGGCGATCGTTCCGCCATGCGCCTCGACCAGTTGCTTGACGATGGCCAGGCCGAGTCCCAGTCCGCCGCGATGACGATTGCTGGGCGCATCGCTTTGCGCAAAGCGATCGAACACGAATGGCAGGAAGCTGGCCTCGATGCCGGCTCCCATGTCGGTGATCGACACGCCCAGTCCCGCGTCGTCCTCGACGGGACGGATGCGGATGGTGCTGCCCTTCGGCGAGAACTTGATGGCGTTGCTCAGCAGGTTCCAGATCACCTGCTGCAGCCTGGAAGCGTCCGCGTCGATCCGGCGGTACGCGGGCGTGAGCTGCAGATCGACGCGGATGGACTTCTCGTCCAGCGAAGGTTGCATCGCGCTCACCGCAGACGCGATCTCCTCCGCGGGATCGATCGACGAAAAGGTGAGCGGCAGCTTGCCCATGTTCAGGCGCGACATGTCGAGCAGATCGGAAATCATGCGCGCTTGCGTCTTGCCATTGCGCTCGATGGCGGCCAGGCCGCGCATGGCCTCGTCCGTGCCACCGCGCATGCGCAGGACGTGCGCCCAGCTGAGGATCGCGTTGAGGGGCGTTCGAAGTTCGTGCGACAGGATGGCGATGAAGTCGTCCTTGAGCCGGCTGACCTGCTCGGCCTCGACGCGCGCGACGCGCTCGCGTTCCAGCCATAGCAGCCGACGCTGCTCGAGGTGACGGCGCTCGGAGACGTCCGTTGCGACCACCATCGACACGCCTGGCTCGATCTTGGAGGCGACACTGCATTCGAGGTAGATCGTTTCGCCGTTTCGTCGCCGCATCGGCACGTCCTGGCTCTTCGAGGAGATCTCGGTTTGCGCGAACAGGGAATCGATCTGCCCGTCGCACCCGGGCGATACGAAGCTGCTCAGCGCCTGACCCACCACCTGGTCGACCTCGAGCATCAGCATCGCCAGCATGGCGGGATTCGCACCGACGATCACGCCGTCCCGGTCCAGGAGCACGATGCCGCTGGGGGCCTGGGCGTAGATCGTCCGGAATTTCGACTCGCTGAGCTGCGAAGCATCGCGAAGTTGCTCGGCCTGCTTGTCGAGTTCCGCGTAGAGGGCGACCACGCCACGATTGGTCTCCTCCAGTTCTCCCTGGAGCAGCAGGTTGAGCTCGGTCTGGTCTTCGAGCGCGTCGTGGACGCGTTTGAATTCCTCGGCGGAGATCGGCGTTTCCGTGTCCATGTTCAAGCTCGTCGGGCGACCACGACCGCGACGTCGTCGCGCCCGCGCGTGTGCTCGCGCACCAGCCAGCCCGCGACGACAGCGGGGTCGCACTGGATCAAGCCCGGGGCTTCTGCGAGGCTCCAGCGCGAGATCAGCCCATCGGAATGCAGGATGACCAGCGCATGCGGCGACCAGGCGTAGTCGACATCCTGGATCTTGCGGATCTGCAGGCCGAGGGTGCCGTGCTGCGACATCAGGGAACGATCCTCGACCCCGGAGATCATTCTGCCCGCGATGTTGCCGGCTCCGGCGAAACGGACCGTCCCGGACGTCGCATCGAGATCGGCCACGGCCACGGCTGCACCTCGCGTCGAGCGCATCCGCGGGTGGGCCTGCTCGAGCACGGCGGCGGGAGATCCCGTGCAACCCCTGAAGGCCACCAGGGCGACTTCGGCCGCCTTGGCCGCGTCGGGGCCGTGACCCAGGCCATCGGCCATGGCGATGCGCGCCTTGTCGCCAAGGACGCTGACCTCCCAGGCGTCGCCGCTGACGACCTCGCCCGGCGCAGCCAGGCAGATACCGGCGTACGCAAAGCGCGAGGGCGGCGCCGCAGCCTGCGTCCTGATGCCGGGCACCCACACACGCGACAGGATGACCGTGCCCTTGCCCGGTACCGAGAACACGGAGAAGTCGGTCGACAGGCGCTGCACGGCACCGAAACCGGTGCCCGGGGTATTGCCGCTGGAATAGCCGTCCCGCAGGCAGCGGCCGACGTCGGCCATGCCCGGGCCGCTGTCGATGGACAGGATCTCGAACTGGAAGCCTTCGCCGGTCGGGCGGCAGCAGATCAGCAGGCGACCCGCCTTGGCGTGGCGGGCCAGGTTGGTGCCGAGTTCGGTGACCACGAGCGCGACGCGGCCGCACGTGGGCTCGTCGAACCCGTGGCTGAGGCACAGGCGCAAGGCGGCGCGCCGCGCCTCGCCCACTTGCGACTGTTCGGTGACATGCACGTCCAGGTGGGGAGTCACGCTAGCGCCACCGCGTGATCGTCACGCAGGTGCCTTCTCCGACGACCGTTCGCAGCTCGAAGTCGTTGACGAGACGCCGGCTGCCCGATAGCCCGATCCCCATGCCCGAGCCCGAGGTCCAGCCGTCGGTCAGCGCCAGGTTGGTGTCGGGGATGCCCGGCCCCCTGTCCTCGAAGGCCAGGCGAAGGCCGGTCTGGGCACCCTTGGTGACGATTTCCCAGCGCATCTCGCCGCCGCGACCGTAGACGATCGTGTTGCGGGACAGTTCGCTCGCCGCGGTGATCATCTTGGTCTGGTCGACGAGTGAGAACCTGAGCTCCTGAGCCAGCTTGCGCACGAGTTGGCGGCAAGCGACGATGTCGCGCTCGCTCGCCAGGAGGAGAGTCCCAGCCTTGGCGCCTGCAGGTGATCCCGGATCAATCTCCACGACGGGTCCGTTCGTCCGCCTGCAGGAGCGCCATGCCGCGCTCGACGTCCAGCGCGGTTCGCACGCCGTCCAGCGACAGGCCGAGTTCGACCAGCGTGATCGCGACGGCGGGTTGCATGCCGACGACGACCAGTGTCGCGCCCATGATGGCCGCGATGCCGGAGATGCTGCCAAGCATGCGCCCGACGAACGAATCGACGATCTCGAGCGCCGAGATGTCGATCAGCACGCCGTGCGCCCCCGTCGCGGCGATGCGCTCCGACAGGTCGTCCTGCAATGCCAATGCGGTCTGATCCAGCAGGTCGACCTGGATCGTCACCAGCAGGCAGCGACCCATCTTCAATATCGGGATGCGATCCATGCGTTCAGCGGGCGGGTCGCGACACGACCCATCCGCCCTTCTTCAGCGCCGCGGACAACGCATCCGCCAGCGTCGCCTTGGTGACGACGTTCTGCAGGTCGATGCCCAGCTGCACGATGGTCTGCGCGATCTGCGGCCGGATGCCGCTGATGATGCAGTCCGCGCCCATCAGGCGGATCGCGGTGACCGTCTTGAGCAGGTGTTGCGCGACCAGCGTGTCGACGGTGGGCACGCCGGTGATGTCGATGATCGCG
>CAIMXF010000190.1 GCA_903845345.1 uncultured beta proteobacterium | reverse complement strand
TCTCGCTGGCCGAAGCGTTGCCCGCCGGACTGCACGCCGCCCTCTTCCAGGGCAGCGCAGACACGCGCACGCCGCTCGCGGACTTCGCCTCCGATCCCGGCGAACCCCGGCGCCTGCCCATCATCGTGGTCGCGGACGGCACCCACACCGATACGCTGCAGCGCGCCAGGCAGGCGATGATCGCGACGGCGCTGGGCATGATCCACGGCAGCGAAGAGGCGCTGGCCGCGACGGACCCGGACTGAACGACAGGACGGCGACGCTGTCGTTCAAGCGTCCGGCTCGAACGGCGTGCCTCGATGGAAGCTCATCTGCCAGCCGGCGGGGCCGTGCTGCCAGATCGAGCTGCGCAGCGTGTGGCGCTCGAGTCCGCCATCGCGGGGCGGGTGTGGCGAGCGTCAGGTCAGCAGACCGACGTGGGAGTCGTTCACGCCGGCTCCCGCAGCGACGCGAGCCGCTCCATCGTGCCCACGTCCGTCCACCGACCGTCGTACTTCACCGCCCGCAGGCGCTGCTGGTCGAGCGCCAGCTCGAGCTTCGGCCGCAGCGCCAGCTTCGTGCCGACGGCGATGTCGTCGAACAGCGCCGCGCGGAACAGGCCGATGCTGGCCCAGGTGAATTTCGGCTCGACGTCGCGGCTCGCGAGGCCGTCGGCGGCGATGCCGAAGTCGCCTGTCGGATGATGCGGTGCGTTGTCGACGAGCCAGAGCTGGCCCAGCGCGTCGCCGGCTTCGAAGCGCTGGGCATCGCCGGGTTCGAAGCGGAAGTCCGGGACGAAGACGTCGCCCGAGACGACCCAGAACGCGTCGTCCAGCAACGGCAGCGCCTTGGCGATGCCGCCGGCCGTCTCCAGCGCACCGCCGTGGTCGCGGCCCTCGAACGAGTACGTGATGTCCACGCCGTATCGCGCGCCGTTGCCGAGCGTGGCCGGGAATTGCTCCTCGAGCCATGCGGTGTTGACGACGATGTCGCGCACGCCGGCCCGGGCGAGGGCCTCGAGATGCCATTCGATCAGCCGCTTGCCGCGCACCTCGATCAGCGGCTTGGGCGTGCGGTCGGTGAGCGGCCGCATGCGTTCGCCGCGGCCTGCCGCCAGGATGAGTGCCTTCATCCCGCCAGTGTAGAAGCCCCGTCGCCGGGTTTTCCCCGCGTTTGCCGCCCTCCCGTCTAAAATCACCGGCTCCCGCCCGCCGAATCAGGCCCCAAAGAAGAGTCGTCCATGTCCGAGATCTCGAACGTCGTTCCCGCCGATACCCCCGTCGCCACGCCGATGACCACCCTGATGGCTAACGCCATCCGCGCGCTCGCGATGGACGCCGTCCAGGCGGCCAACTCCGGACACCCCGGCGCCCCGATGGGCATGGCCGACATCGCCGTCGCGCTGTGGTCGCGCCACCTGTCGCACAACCCGGCCAACCCGCACTGGTTCAACCGCGACCGCTTCGTGCTGTCCAACGGCCACGGTTCGATGCTGCAATACGCACTGCTGCACCTGACCGGCTACGACCTTCCGATCGGCGAACTGAAGAACTTCCGCAAGCTGCACTCGAAGACGGCCGGCCATCCCGAAGTGGACGTCACGCCGGGCGTCGAGACGACCACCGGCCCGCTGGGCCAGGGCCTGGCCAACGCGGTCGGCATGGCGCTGGCCGAGAAGCTGCTCGCCGCCGAATTCAACCGCCCCGGCCACGACATCGTCGACCACCACACCTACGTCTTCATGGGCGACGGCTGCCTGATGGAAGGCATCAGCCACGAGGCCTGCGCGCTGGCCGGCGCGTGGAAGCTCAACAAGCTGGTCGCGATCTACGACGACAACGGCATCTCCATCGACGGCCAGGTCGCGCCCTGGTACATCGACGACGTCGCCGCCCGCTTCATCGCCTATGGCTGGAACGTGGTCGACAAGGTCGACGGGCACGACATCGAGGTGGTCGACGCCGCCATCGAGGAAGCGCTCAAGAGCACCGATCGGCCGACGCTGATCGTCTGCAAGACCGTCATCGGCAAGGGCTCGCCCAACCGCGGCGGCACGTCCAAGGCGCACGGCGAGGCGCTGGGCGCCGACGAAATCGCGCTGACGCGCAAGGCGCTGGGATGGAACCACGCACCGTTCGAGGTGCCGGCCGACATCTACGCCGCCTGGGACGCCAGGGAATCCGGCGCCAGGGCCGAAGGCGAATGGACGACCGAGTTCAGCGCCTACGAGGCCGCGCACCCCGACCTCGCCAAGGAATTCCACCGCCGCATGATCGGCGAGCTGCCGGCGAACTTCGCCGAGATCGCCGCCGATGCCGTCGCCGCCGCGCACGACAAGGCCGAGACGGTCGCCAGCCGCAAGGCCAGCCAGATCGCGCTCGAGGCCTTCACCGCGGCGCTGCCGGAAATGCTGGGCGGCTCGGCCGACCTGACCGGCTCCAACCTCACCAACACCAAAAGCACCCCGTCGCTGCGCTTCGGCGCCGAAGGCCAGGTGATGACCACCGAAGGCAAGATCGGCCGCCACGTCAACTACGGCGTGCGCGAGTTCGGCATGGCCGCGATCATGAACGGCGTGGCGCTGCACGGCGGCTACATTCCGTACGGCGGCACCTTCCTCACGTTCAGCGACTACAGCCGCAACGCGATCCGCATGGCCGCGCTGATGAAGCGCCGGGTCATCCACGTGTTCACGCACGATTCCATCGGCCTGGGCGAGGACGGTCCGACCCACCAGTCGGTCGAGCACGCCGCCAGCCTGCGCCTGATCCCGGGCCTCGACGTCTGGCGTCCGGCCGACACCACCGAGACCACCGTCGCCTGGACGATGGCGCTGGTGCAGAAGCATCGCCCCAGCGCGCTGCTGCTGTCGCGCCAGAACCTGCCGTACCTGCCCAAGGTCGACGCCGACGTGATCACGCAGGGCGCGTACGTGCTGGCCGAGCCGTCGGAAGTCGGCATCAACAAGAAGGCGCAAGTCGTGCTGATGGCCACCGGCTCGGAAGTGCACCTGGCGCTGCAGGCCCAGGAGGCGCTGGCCAAGCTCAAGATCGCAGCGCGCGTCGTGTCGGTGCCGTCGACCAACGTGTTCGACCGCCAGAGCGAGTCGTACAAGGTGCAGGTGCTGCCGCGCAACGTGCCGCGCATCGCCATCGAGGCCGGCGTCACCGACGGCTGGTGGAAGTACGGCACCGCCGCCGTCATCGGCCTCGATCGCTTCGGCGAGTCGGCGCCGGCGCCGGACCTGTTCCGGTTCTTCCACATCACGGTGGACAACATCGTGGCCGTGGCGCGCAAGGTCGTCGGCAAGTGATGCGCGGCGCGGGGTGGCCCATCTGGTCGAGGGGCGGCCTCGCGACGCGGCTGCCGGCCGTCCTGCGCGGGCTCGTCGCCGGCGCGTGGGCCCTGGCGGCCCTGGCCGGTGACGCCTGCGGCCAGGAGGTGTTGCTGGCGCCGTCCGAGGCACAGGCCTGCCTGTGGCCGGCCGAGGGCCAGCGCGAGCGGCCCGTCTATCCGGCCGAGGAGCTGCGCCTCAAGGACGGCCACACCGTGCACGCGGAGTTCGTGTTCGACGCGCCGGACGGCCAGCCGACGGTCGAGATCCTGGACGGCAACCACGTGGCGCCCTACGAGAATGCGGTGCTCGAGTACGCCCGCCAGCTGCGCGTCCCGTGCATGAAACCGGGTGCGGCGCCGGTGCGCTTGCGCCAGGACTTCGTGTTCGAGCCCAACGACGGCCGCAAGGTCGTGTGGACGGCTGCCACCGACGTCGCCGACGCCCATCGCCGCGACCTGCTCAAGTGCGGCACCTGGCCCAAGGGCCGCGATGGCTACATCCGCTATCCGACCTCGGCGCTGCAGGATCGCCTGCAGGGCATCGTCGTCGTGAAGCTGCGTTTCGTCGACCCTGCCGCGGCGCCCGAGCTGACCGTCATCGACGACGCCGGCAGCGGCGCCTTCGTCAACGCGCTGCGCCCCTACGTCGAGCAGATGCGCGTGCCCTGCCTGCAGCAGGAGCCCGTCGAATTCCACATGTTCTTCAAGTTCCAGATCCCCGGCCGCGGCGAGTCGAAGCTGGTGCTCAAGGACCTCGACCTGCAGACCTACCTGGGTGTCGTCGCCTCGGCGCCACCGGCCTATTTCGACACCAACACGATGGGCTGCCCGTTCGACGTGCGCCTGAAGTTCCGCCAACCGTTCGAGCCGAACGGTTTCGCCGAGCTCGAGCAGGACGTGCCCGCTCGTCACGCCTTCCTCGACTGGCTGGCGTCCCTCAAGTTCGACATCGAGCCCGCCAAGGCCAAGCAGCTGTTCGGCCAGGTCTCGACCATCCACGTGCCCTGCGTCAAGCTCGACATCTAGGACCGACCGATAATCGCGTTCGACCCGAGCGCAGCCGTCCGACGCCGCCCCGCAGCATCGAAAGTTCCCGCGCCGTGACCCGCCGCAGGCAGACTCCGGCTGCAGCGCACCCCGAATTCCCTTACTTCGCGAACGAGAGAGACATCGTCATGACCATCAAGATCGGCATCAACGGCTTCGGCCGCATCGGGCGCATGGTGTTCCGCGCCGCCGTGCAGAACTTCTCCGACATCGAAGTCGTCGGCATCAACGACCTGCTCGAGCCCGACTACTTGCTCTACATGCTGCAGTACGACTCGGTGCACGGCCGCTTCAAGGGCGAGGCCTCGGTCGACAACGGCACGCTGATCGTCAACGGCAAGCGCATCCGCCTGACGGCCGTCAAGGATCCGTCGGAATTGAAGTGGGGCGAGATCGGCGCCGACATCGTCGTCGAGGCGACCGGCCTGTTCCTCACGAAGGAAACGGCGCAGAAGCACATCGCCGCGGGTGCGAAGAAGGTGATCCTGTCGGCGCCGTCCAAGGACGACACGCCGATGTTCGTCTACGGCGTCAACGACAAGACCTACGCCGGCCAGGCCATCATCTCCAACGCCTCGTGCACGACGAACTGCCTGGCCCCGGTGGCCAAGGTGCTCAACGACACCTTCGGCATC
>CAIMXF010000189.1 GCA_903845345.1 uncultured beta proteobacterium | reverse complement strand
GGGCCGGGCGCCTGTGCCGGGGCGCGCGTGACGCGGCGCGCGCGCGAGGCCGGCGGCGCCGTCTCGACCCGGATCGGTTCGATGCTGGCCGGATCCAGGCACTCGCCGGTGGCCCAGGTGGCGAGCAGGCGTTCGCGCACGGCGAGCAGGTGCTTGCGTTGGACGCGCAGCGTCGCGCGCATGTGCTCGACCTCGACCAGGCGCGCGTCGAGGCGCTGCAGCATCGCGTCCTGCGCTTCGTCCTCGGACCGCATGCCGCGATCGATCAGCCCCGCGCGCAGCGTGTCCAGCGTGAAGCCGAGCGCCTGCGCGAGCTGGATGTCGCGCAGCCGGTCCACGGCATCGACCGAGCAGCTGCGATAGCCGTTGGCCGACCGCTTCGCGGCGGGCAGCGGGCCGCCCTGCTCGTAGAAGCGGTTCGCGGACGGCGCGAGACCGGTCGCGGCTGCCGGTTCGCCGATCTTCATGGCGGGCTCGAGAGAGGGCTTGACCTTCACGTTGACTTGAGTCCTAACATCGCGCCACTTCGCAGTTTTCCAAGGCCACCGCACCATGAAATCGCCCCGCTCCATGCCGCTCTCGACCCCGCTCGCGCTGCCCAACGGCGCCGTCGTCCCCAACCGCGTCGCCAAGGCGGCGATGGAGGAGAACATGGCCGACGCCGGGCAGCTGCCCGGCGCGGCGCTGCGCGCGCTGTACGCGGCCTGGGCTCGCGGCGGCGCGGGGCTGATCATCACCGGCAACGTGATGATCGACGGCCGCGCCATGACCGGACCCGGCGGCGTCGTGCTGGAACGCGACACGCCGCGCGAGCCCTTCGCGGCGTGGGCGCGTGACGCGCGCGCGGGCGGCGCGCAGGTATGGATGCAGATCAACCATCCGGGCCGCCAGGTGTTGGCCGCGATGAAGGGCGAGGCCTGGGCGCCGTCGGCGGTGGCGCTGGACATCGGCAAGCACAGCACGCTGTTCGCACGGCCGCGCGCGATGACGGAGGCCGACATCGCCGAGGTCGTCACGCGCTTCGCCGACACGGCTCGGGCAGCGGAGGAATCGGGCTTCAGCGTCGTGCAGATCCACGCGGCGCACGGCTACCTCCTCTCGCAGTTCCTGTCGCCGCTCGTCAACCGCCGCACCGACGCCTGGGGCGGCTCGCTCGCCAACCGCGCGCGGCTGCTGCTGGACGTGGTGAAGGCCGTGCGCGCGCAGGTCTCGCCCGGCTTCTGCGTCGCCATCAAGCTGAACTCGGCCGATTTCCAGCGCGGTGGATTCTCCGAGGACGACGCGCGCCAGGTGCTGCTGTGGCTGAACGAACTGCCGGTCGATCTCGTCGAACTCTCGGGCGGTAGCTACGAGGCGCCGGCGATGCAGGGCCGCAGCGCCGACGGCCGCACGCTGGCGCGCGAGGCCTATTTCCTCGAGTTCGCGAAGGAACTCGCGGCCGTCGCCAGCATGCCCGTGATGACGACCGGCGGCATCCGTCGGCGCGCGGTGGCGGAGCAGGTGCTCGCCAGCGGCGTCGCGATGGTGGGCGTGGCGACGGCGCTGGCGCAGCGTCCCGACCTGCCGGCGATCTGGTTCGCCGGCGGCGAGCTCGAGGTGCCGCAGCAGGTCGTGGCCTGGAAGGACAAGGGACTGGTCGCCCTCGCCAGCATGGCGCTGGTCAAGCGCCGGCTGCGCGCGCTGGCCGCGGGGCGAGGCGCGCCACGGTCGTATTCGCCGCTGTTCACGCTCGTCGCCGACCAACTGCGCACGAAGAAGCTGGTGATGCGCTACAGGCAGTGGGCCGGGCGCTGAAGCGGCCAAGACCGAAGCGGGCGTTCGCGTCCGACACGTCGCGCGCGATGCCGGCCGGCTGCGCCTCGAGCGAGCCGTCGTTGTGTTTTGCATACATCTCGGGCCCGTTCGGCTGCCGGCCGCGTCCAGCCTCACGGAGTCGACGCCGCGTTTCGCGCCGAACGGGAAGTCGTCGCCATCGCACCGAAGGTGAGCGCGCGGGCCGGCGCGCCGCGGTGGCGAGCCGGGTCTGCGCACCAGCGCCGTGCCGCTGCGGGCGAGGGTGGTGCGAGAGAGGCGACGTCGCGACGAGGTCGACCGGGGATTTGGGGGGCGGCTCTTGCAGTCAGCCAACCGCAACAAGGTAGAAATACGTGTGACGGGCAGATTAAATTCTTGTAGATTTTGTTTGCCGAACGTGCCCCACCAGCGGCAATCGACACGAAACCGAAGCACCACTTCGCAACAATCTCCACAGGAAACCTTGATGAGACGCCCTGCCCAGCGCTTTAAGTACAGTGTTTTGAGCACCGCGGTCTTTGCCGCCGTGCTCTCCCAGCCGATGTCCTCCGCGTATGCGCAGGACGCGACGCCCGTGGCTCCGGCGACTCCGGCGACCGACAAGAAGAACGACGTTCAAAAGGTCGTCGTCACCGGCTCGCTGATCCCGCAAACCGCCAAGGAGACCTTCCAGCCGATCACGGTCATCACGGCCGACGACATCAAGGCGCGCGCCTTCAACAGCGTCGAGGAAGTGCTGTCATCGAGCAACATGGCCACCGGCGGCGTGCAGGGCAACCAGAGCTCGGCATCGTTCACCCAGGGCGCGCAGACCATCAGCCTGTTCGGCCTGCCCTCCGGCTACATCAAGTTCCTGATCGACGGCCGCCCGATGTCGAACTACCCGGCGTTGTACAACGGCACCGACGTGTTCAACAACATCAGCGGCATCCCGATCGACCTGGTGGACCGCATCGAAATCCTGCCCGGCGGCCAGTCCTCGCTCTACGGCTCCGACGCCATCGCCGGCGTCATCAACATCATCCTGAAGAAGCAACTGGACGGCGTGCAGGTCGGTGTCCGCAAGGGCTTCTACACGCTGGGCGGCGGCGGCAGCACGCGCCTGTCCGTGGCCGACGGCTTCAGTGCCGTCGACGACCGCCTGAACGTGGTGGCGGGCCTGCAATTCGAGAAGAACAACCCCATCTGGGGCTACCAGCGTAGCCTGACCAGCACGTTCAACGAGAACAGCTACAACCCGGTGACCGGCGCCCACAACACGCCCCTCGCCAGTCGCGACTTCCTGGTCTATGGGTACAAGAACCTGGGCACCCAGGGCTTTGGGGACTATGGGTACGTCCCGCTCTCCGCGACCGGCACGAACTGCAATGCGGTGACCAGCCTGTACGGCGGCACCGAGGCGCAGCAGACCCGCCCCGGCGCCTCGTACGGCACCTATTGCGGGTCGTTCAACACCCCGGGCTATCGCACGCTGCAAAACGGCCAGAACAACACCGAGGGCTATACGCACGCCAGCTTCGACGTGAACAACAACGTGCAGCTGTACGGCGACCTGCTGTTGTCGCAAACCAAGTCCACCTACCAGGTCGGCTCGAACTACACGTTCTGGAGCACCGCCGACTTCGGGTACTACTACGATCCCAATTTCGACGGCTTCCTGAATCTCCAGCGCGCGTTCGCCCCGGAGGACTTCGGTGCCGGCGGCTACAACAACGCGACCAATTCCTCCATCGAAAATTCCTACAACGCCGACGTCGGCGTGACAGGCACCATCGGCAAGTCCGACTGGGACTACGACGTCAACTTCTCGCGCACGCAGGACAGACTGCAGGAACGCGACTGGGTGCGTCTGAAAGACAAGATGGACCAGTACTTCGTCAGCCACGTGCTCGGTCCGCAGCAGGGGTTGGACCCGTACTACGGTGCGTATCCGGTCTTCACCCCGAACTACGCGGCGTTCTACCAGCCGATCTCGGCGGCCGACATGGCGGCGATGACCGGCCATGTCGTGACGCACAGCCAGACCTACGACGAACAGATTCGTGGCCAGACCACCAACGCCGCGTTGTTCGATCTGCCGGGTGGCAAGGCTGGATTGGCCCTGGCGATGGAATGGGGCCGCAGCGCCTGGAAATACGATCCGGACCCGGAACTTTACAGCGGCGGTCCCGACGGTACCGGGGATGTCTGGGGCCAGACCTCGACCGGCAGCAGCGCGGGTGCCCGCAACCGCTATGCCGCCACGGGCGAATTGCGCATGCCGGTGATCAAGCAGCTGAACATCACCGCCTCCGCACGCTACGACTCCTTCACGTCCAGCAACCACACCATCAGCAAGCCGACCTTTGCCCTGGGCTTCGAGCTTCGCCCGGTGCAGGAATGGCTGCTGCGCGGCAAGTACGGCACGGCCTTCAAGGCGCCGAGCCTGGCCAACCTGTACCAGGGCAAGAGCGGCTACTACCAGTCCGGCACCATCGACTACTGGTCGTGCTACAAGGCGACCGGCATCACCCCGGACCAGGCGCAGGCCAACTGCCCGTCGGCTTACACGAGCCTGGACCCGCTGGACTCGAGTTCCGGCAACATCGCGCTGAAGCCGATCAACGCGAAGGTGTGGAACCTGGGCACGGTCTGGGCCCCCGTGAAGAAGATGTCGATGTCGGTGGATTACTACAGCTGGGACATCCGGGATGAAGTGAATCTGCAGAGCTCCGACGCGATCCTGCGCCAGGAATACCGTTGCCGTGCCGGCCTGGACGACATCAACTCGGCGCTCTGCGTGGCCACGCTGGCGCAGATCACCCGCAGCAGCACGACCCAAGCCCTGACCGGCGTCTTCACGCCGGACATCAACGTGTCGCGCCAGCGGGAAAACGCCTTGACGGCGGCGTTCCAGTACGGCTTGAACATCGGCGAGTACGGTGACCTCAACTTCGGCCTCGACTACACCAATATCCTGAGCCACAAGCAGCAGTTCTATGCCGGCGATCCCTACATCAACCTGCTGAAAAACCCCTACTACAGCACCGATCCCAAGAGCAAGGCGCAGGCGTCGATCGGCTGGAGCAAGGGCAAGGTCAAGGCCTCGGTGTACGCGAACTGGATCAGCAACACGCCGAACTACGTGGCGTCGAACTCCGCGTCGGGCGACTACTCGGCTCCGGGCGCGGGCAGGCTGCCGGCCTACACGCTGATCAACGCCAGCACGAGCGTGGAAGTGAGCGAAGGCCTGGAACTGTCGGTGCTGGTCAACAACGCGTTCAACAAGATGCCGCCGCACGATCCGTACTACCCGGCCAGCAGCGGCTCTCCGTACAACGACTACAACTTCAACCCCTACGGCCGCGAGATCATGCTCGAACTGCATTGGGAGTTTGGCAAGAAGAAGTGAGCGCCGATCACGCCATCGCTTGATGGCTTGAAGCAAGCAGGCCCCGTTCCGCGAGGAATGGGGCCTTCGTGTTGCAGGGCGTCGGTGCGACCGGCGATTCAATGCCGGCCCGCGTCGTTCGCCGTCAGTCCAGTGGGACGCCGCCTGCTTCCAGAAGCTTGCGCAGGCCGTCCAGCTGAGGCTCGTAGCGCTTCCAGCGCTGCATCGAAGTGCGGAACATCGGCGAACGGACCTGCACCGCGCTGGCCGTCGCCACGGGCGCGTCGTTTTCCTCGAAGCGCAGGCAGGCGTCGTTCCACGGCAGCTTGCAGTGGGCGAGGATGCGCCGGGTGGTTTCCTCCTGCCGATCGACCAGATCCTCGTAGCCGACCTGCAGGATGCGGCCAGGCATCGTGCGCTCCCAATGCGCCATCAGCTTGTCGAGCAGCAGGTAGTAGCGCCCGGTGTCGAGCAGGTCGAACGAATAGTCGTAGTACGGCGTGGTCTGCGCGAACAGCTGGCGGAAGTTGCTCAGGCAGGTGTCCATCGGGTCGCGCCGCAGGCAGATGATGCTGGCATTGGGCAGCGCCCGGGCGATGAAGCCGGCGAAGAGAAAGTTGTGCGGCAGCTTGTCCACGAAGTGTGCTCGCTTGCCTGCAACGGACTGGGTGTTGCGGATGTATTCGTCGCCAATCGCTGTCCATTGGGGGGAACGGACGCGCGCCAGCACGTCGAAATCCAGCAGCGTTGGCGTGGTGCTGCCGCTGACGCGTTTGAGTGCGATGCCGAAGTTCTGCAATTCGCCCGCCGAGTGCACCGTCGGGTGGCTGGAAAGGATGCGCTCGACCAGCGTGGTGCCGCTGCGCGGCATGCCGATGACGAAGATCGGCGCGCGCGAGGGATGGCCCTGGCCGGGCTGCGGCTCGGCGACCGGCTGCATCAACGCATCGAACAAGGCCACGTCGCGCTCGGGGCTGTAGCCGCGGCGCGCACCGCCGCGGCGCTTGCCTTCGCTCAGGTGCGCGAACGACGATTCGTACTGGCCCAGCGTTTCCATCTCCTTCGCGAGCGCGAGGTTGATGTACATCGCCGCCTCGTCGTTTTGCTGGCTGAGCGCCAGTTGCCGCTGGAACATCGCGATGTGGTCGCTGCCCTTGTCCTTCTTCAGCAATTCCGCCAGCGCCAGGTAGGCCCGCCAGTTCGACGGTTCGACGCGCAGGCAATCGAGGAAGGCCTGCTCGGCGCGCTCCAGTTCACCGGTGGCGGTCAGCGCGGTGCCGAGGTTGAACTTGAACTCGCCGACCGCCGGCATGACGGCGACGGCACGCTCGAACACCTGGGCGGCACGGCGGTGCTCGTTGGAGCGCGCAAACAGCACGCCCAGCGTGGTCAGGGTCACGGCGTCGGTCGGCGCGAGGGCGAACGCCCGATCGGCCGCGGCCATCGCCTCGTTCGTACGCCAGTCGGCATGGAGTACCCGGGCCAGCTCGGCCAGGTAGTCGGCTCGTTTCGGGCTGAGCTGAACCGCCCGATGCAGATGCACCAGCGCCAGGTCGATCTGCCCCAGCCGCGACGCGGCCACACCGGCGATGAAATACGCACCGCCCGCATGCGGCGAGGCTCGCAGCAACTGCGCGGCCAGATCCTGCGCCCGCGCCCACTGCGCGTCGTTCAAGGCATGGATCGCGGCGCTGTAGATCCTTTCCAACTCGTTCATCGGGGGCCCTTGGTGCCTTCGTTCGTTGTGCGAATCAATGCGTCGCCGCCATGGATTTCTCGCCGATGTTGCGGTCGAGGAAGGCGAGCAGCCGGGTGTAGAACTCGCGACGATGCTCCAGCGTGTAGAAGCCGTGGCCTTCGGTGGAGAAGTAGAGTGTCTCCACCGGAACGCCTGCCTTCTTCAGCGCGGCTTCCATCTTCTCGGTGTGCTTGATCGGCGCGGTCTCGTCTTCTCCGCCCGCTGCGAGGAAGACCGGCACCTTGATCCGATCCGCGTGCAGGTTGGGCGAGGCCTTGGCGAGTTCTGCAGGGTCGGTGCCGATCCAATCCTTTCTCCAGTTCTCCAGACGCGTGCTCTTGTCGGACGCGTCGGCCACCAGCATCGGCAAGTCATAGACGCCGACGTATCCGACCGCGCACTTGTAAAGCGCCGGATCCTTGCTCACGCCTTCCAGCGACGCATAGGCGCCATAGCTTGCGCCATAGATGCACATGCGCGAGCGATCGACGAGGCCCTGCGCGACCGTCCATTCGGTGGCGTCGGTCAGGTCGTCCTGCATCGCGCCACCCCATTGCTGCGCACCTATGTCGACGAAGTGCTTGCCGTAATTGCCCGAGCCGCGATAGTTGACCTGCAACACCGCGTAGCCGGCCGCGGCCAAGAGTTGTGCGTCGGTGTCATAGCCCCAACTGTCGTGAACGCCGATGGGGCCGCCATGCGGAAAGACCACCAGCGGCAGGTGCTTGGGATCCCTCCCCGGCGGCAGCGTCAGGTAGGCGCGAAGCGGCACGCCATCGCGCGCCTTGATCTGCAGCACTCGCGTCTGCGCCATCGCCTTCGGATCGACCCAGGAACGTCCGCTGAGCAGAGACTTGGCCTGCCGGGTCTGGGTATCGAACAGATAGAACTTGCCTGGATCGCGGTCCGAATAGACATGAACCAGCAGAAGCCTGCCATCGCGGGTGGTCGAAGTGACCGTCACGGCACTGCCCGGAAACCCTTTTTCCAACATGTCGTACAGCCTGGCCTCGCGGCTTTGCGGATCGAAGAAGGCCGAATGCGGGATGCCATCGTCGTAGATCACGCCGACGGGCGCGTTGTTGCCGCCGAAGGTACCCACGATCCTCCCCGGGTCGGCGACTGCATCGCGCAGTATTTCCTTGCGATCGCCGCTCGCGGTGTCGTAGGCGACGACTGCATCCGGGCCGCTGGTTCTCTCGACCTGGAGATACGCGATGCGATTGTCGGCCGAGAAGCCGAGCGGCGTTTCCACGACGTGGCTGGTCGTCTCGTCGTTGATCAGCTTCCAGTCCGAATCGTTGGTCGGGCGATACCAGAGCTTGCTGGTGTTGTCCTTCTGCAAGGCCACGGCGAACCGCACCACGCCGGCGTTGTCGGAGTCGAAGTCCGCGTTGCTGATCGGCGCATGCGCGAGCACGGTACGGCGGCCCGTGTCCACGTCGAGCAATTCGGCCGTGTTGAAGCGCTCGTAGGTGTCGTAGGGAAAGGTCGTGATGATCACGTGATGGTCGTCGCCCGGGATCTTGTGCGTGGACAACGCGGCCACGCGCTCCTTCCGGCTGCCCATCAGCGTGCCCAGGTGCTGGCCCTCTGTCTGCCAGCCGACCAGCAAGTCTGGCGTCCTCTGGTCGAAGTCCAGGCCGTACAACTGGCCGGTGTCCTGCGGTGCCTCCAGCGCACCGATCCTTTCGGACACGCGAATCAACAGGCGCTTGTCGTTGACCCACGAAAACTGGTGGATGTATTCGTCCTTGCCAAGCGTGAACGCGGTGGTGAAGGCCGAATCGGAAAGACGCATCACGACCAACCCTTCGCGGTCCTCTTGCGGCACCGTCGCGGCCAGGAACTGGCCATCGGGAGAAATCTCGACAACGTTGAACTGGTTGTGCTTGAGCATTGCATCCAGATCGACGCCCGCCGTGGCACTGGTCGACACCGATACGCCTGCCATCGCCAACAACAAAGCCGCGACCTTGCGCTTCATGTTCGCTTCTTCCTGAGTCGCGCGAATCAATGCGTCGCCGCCATGGATTTCTCGCCGATGTTGCGGTCGAGGAAGGCGAGCAGCCGGGTGTAGAACTCGCGACGGTGCTCCAGCGTGTAGAAGCCGTGGCCTTCGGTGGGTTCGTAGAGCGTCTCCAACGATGCGCCGGACTTCTTCAGCGCGGCTTCCATCTGCTCGGTGTGCTTGATCGGCACGGTCTTGTCTTCCCCGCCGGCGGCGAGGAAGACCGGCACCTTGATGCGTTCCGCGTTCAGGCTCGGCGAGGCCTTGGCCATTTGTGCAGCATCGGTGCCGATCCATTTCTTCGCCCAGACCTCCCCGCGTGTGCCGCTTTTGTCGGCTATGTCGGCCGCCCACATCGCCACGTCATAGACGCCGACGTAGCCGACCGCGCACTTGTACAGCGTCGGCTCCTTGCTCACGCCTTCCAGCGACGCATAGCCGCCATAGCTGGCGCCATACATGCACATGCGCGAGCGATCGACGATGCCTTGCGCGACCGTCCACTCGGTCGCGTCGGTCAGGTCGTCCTGCATCGCGCGGCCCCATTGCTGCTGGCCGATCTCGAGGAAGTGCCTGCCGTAGTTGCCCGAGCCGCGATAGTTGACCTGCAACACCGCGTAGCCGGCCGCTGCCAGCAGTTGGGCGTCGGTGTCGAAGCCCCACCGGTCGTAGATGGTGAACGGCCCGCCATGCGGAAAGACCACCAGCGGCAGGTTCCTGGCATCGCGGCCCGGCGGCAGGGTGAGGTAGGCGCGCAACGGCACGCCGTCACGCGCCTTGATCTGCAGGACCTGCGTCTGCGCCATCGCCTTCGGATCGATCCAGCGCTTCTGGCTCAACAGATACTGCGCCTGGTGGCTCTGGGTATCGAACAGATAGAACTTGCCGGGATCGCGGTCGGAGTAGACATGGACCAGCATGAGCTTGCCGTCGCGGGTGGTCGACGTGACCTTGACCGCGCTGCCCGGAAACGCCTGTCCCAACATCGCGTACAACTGGGCTTCGCGGCTTTGCGGATCGAAGAATGCCGAATGCGGAATGCCGTCGTCGTAGATCGCGCCGACGGGTGCATCACTGCCGTCGAAGGCATGCACGATCTGCTCCGGGTCGGCGATCGCATCCCGGAGCACTTGCTTGCGTTGGCCACTGACGGTGTCGTAGGCGACGATGACGTTCGTGCCGCTGGCTTGCTGGACCTCCAGATAGGCGATGCGGTTGTCGGCGGAAAAGCCGATGGGCGCCTCGACGACGCCACTGGTGGCCTCGTCGTTGATCAGCTTCCAGTCCGCGTCGTTGGTCGGGCGATACCAGAGCTTGCTGGCGTTGTCTTCTTTCTGCGAGGCCGCTGCGAACCGCACCACGCCGGCGTTGTCGGGGTAGAACTGCGCGGCCTTGATCGGCGAACGCGCCAGCACGCTACGGCGGCCGGTGTCCACGTCGAGCAGTTCGGCCGTGTTGAAGCGCTCGCTCTGGCTATAGGGATACGCCGAGATGATCACGTGATGGTCGTCGCCGGGGATCTTGTTCCAGGACAGCACGGCCACGCGCTCCCTGTTGCCTCCGGCCACCGGGTCGCTGGTCTGCGCCCATCCGACCAGCAGGTCCGGCGTCTTCTGGTCGAAATCCAGGCCGTACAACTGGCCGGTGTCCTGCGGCTGCTCCAGCGCACCGATCTTTTCGGCCACGCGAATCAGCAGGCGCTTGTTGTTGACCCACTCGAACGTGTAGATGTATTCGTCCTTGCCGAGCGTGAAGGCGGTGGTGATCGCCGAATCGGAACGACGCATCACGATCAGACCTTCGCGGTCGTCCTGCGGTATCGTCGCGGCCAGGTACTGGCCATCCGGCGAAATCTCGATGTCGTCGAACTGGCTGTGCTTGAGCATCGCATCCAGATCGACGCCGGCCCGGGCACTGGCCGACACCAGACCGACTGCCAACGCCAACAAAAGAGCCGTGACCTTGCGCTTCATGTCTTCTCCTCTTGGATGAGCCATCATAAAAGCTTTCTTGCACGGCTCGGCCGTCATGCGGACGTATGCCGCGACGCGCGGCGACGACATCGCCGCGGTGATCGTGCGCGCCGATCGCAGGATCGCTCGGCGTGAGCCCGTCAGAGGCCGAAGAACGCCTTTGCCTCGAGCACGTCCGCCGCGATGCCGGCCTGCAGCGCCTCGAGCGAGCCGTAGTTGCGCTCCGCGTGCAGCCACTTCACCAGTTCGACGCTGATCAGACGGCCGTACGCCGCTTCGCGGCCCAGCGGCTGCGGCCAGGCCAGGCAATGGGTCTCGAGCAGCACGCGGCCGGCCTTCTCGATCGTGGGCCGCACGCCCAGGCTGGACACCGCCGGCAGCGGTTCCGGCGTGAGCCCGTGCACGCGCGACACGAAGATGCCCGAGGCCGCGGGACGCGCTTCGGGCATCCGCAGGTTCAGCGTCCGGAAGCCGTCGCCGGCGCCGCGCCGGGTCGCGCCCAGTTCGCGGCCGAGCTTGCTGCCGTGGGCGACGCGCCCGCTCACCGATACCGGCCGTCCCAGCAGCGCCGCCGCCGTCGCGAGGTCGCCCGCGGCCAGCGCCTCGCGCACCGCGGAGCTCGACACGCGCAGGCCGTGCACCTCGTAGCTCATCATGCGTGCGACGTCGAAGCCCAGCGCGCTGCCGGCGGCGTCCAGCATCGCGTAGTCGCCCGCGCGCTTCGCGCCGAAACGGAAGTCGTCGCCGACCAGCACGTAGCGCGCGCCCAGGCCTTTCATCAGCACGTTGGCGATGAAGTCGTCGGGCGACAGCGAGGCGAGGTGCTCGTCGAAGCGCAGCAGGATCACGTGGTCGATGCCGCAGCGCTCCAGCTCGACGACCTGGTCGCGCAACGTGGCAATGCGCGCCGGCGCGAGGCCGGGCTTGCCGGCGCGGCGGGCGAAGAAGTCGCGCGGGTGCGGCTCGAACGTGAGCACGCAGGCGGGCACGCCGCGATGGCGGGCCTCGTTGCGCAGCAGCGCGAGCATGGCCTGATGGCCGCGGTGCACGCCGTCGAAGTTGCCGATGGTCAGCGCCGTGCCGCCTCGCGCGAGCGCGAGGGTGGCGAGGGAGCTGAGGCCGCGATGGATCTGCATGGGTCGATTATCGACCGTGGCGCAGGCGGGCCGGTCCGGCGTGGGATCGGCGCGACGTGCGGCCCTCGCCGACGAGTTTCGGTATTGAAACTACATTCCTGAAATATTATCTGGCAGCGGTTTCTGTAATTACATTTTCTTGAATCGGTAATTAATGCGTGCCGGCGCCCGGAAAATAGTCATTGCATTACCTGTTTCGAGGTATTTACACCTCTTGCCGGTTACTAGGTACGGTATTAAAACTACCTTCCCATTCAGGAAAAGGAGGCGGCTCGAACCCGACGCGGGGTGCCTGCTGGCGCGCGATCAAGCGCGCAACCGATCCCATTAAAAATAGTCGGCGCCCGGCATCGCCCGGCCGCCCAGCGAGACAAACCACCATGCCATCCAGACACTTCCGCGAGTGGCGCGCCAGCGTGCTCGTCGCCTCCTTCGCCGTCGCCTTTTCCGGCGCCGCGTTCGCGCTCAACCCGAGCGACACCTCAGTCCAGATGTTCGAATGGAGCTGGAACGACCTCGCCACCGAGTGCACGCAATTCCTCGGCCCGCAAGGCTACGGCGGCATCCAGATCTCTCCGCCGCACGCGTCCAAGATCACCGGCAACTGGTGGGACGTGTACCAGCCCGTGAACTACGTCAACCTCACCAGCAAGTTCGGCACGCCCGCGCAGCTGCAGACCATGATCAACACCTGCCACGCGGCCGGCGTGCGCGTGTATGCCGACGTGGTGGTCAACCAGATGGCGGCCGATTCCGGCACCGCCACCGACGGCTCCACCTGGAACTCGGCGACGGAGGCCTATCCGTACTTCAGCTCGAACGATTTCCACGCCACCTGCGACATCCAGGCGTCCGACTACAACTCCGCCGCCGGCCGCACCAACGTGCAGACCTGCCGTCTCGAGGGCATGCCCGACCTGAACTCGGAGAGCAGCTACGTGCGCGGGCAGATCGTCAACTACATGAACGCGCTGCTGACGCTGGGCATCGACGGCTTCCGCCTCGACGCCGCCAAGCACCAGGCCGCGACATCGCTGCAGGCGATCCTGGGCTCGGTCAAGGCGACGCATCCGACCACCAACCAGGGCGAGCCGATCTGGGTCACGCAGGAGATCGTGCCGGACGGCGAGGTGATCCGCTCCGACTACTTCCCGGTCGGCACGATCAACGAGTTCCAGTTCACCTACGCGATGCAGAGCGCGTTCCGCGACGCGAACGGCCAGAGCCCGTCGACCATTCCCACGATGATGGGCACCTGGAACAACTGGGGCGGCACCTGGGGCTTCGTGCCGCCGACCAACGCCACGGTGTTCGTCAACAACTGGGACACCGAGCGCAACGGCGGATCGCTCGACGCGAGCAACTACACCGGCGCCACCAACGACACCCAGGGCTCGCACCGCTACGACCTCGCCAACATCTTCATGCTGGCGCAGGGCTACGGCGAAGCGCAGCTGCACTCCGGCTTCCGCTTCACCAACGTCGACCAGGATCGGCCGAGCGCGAGCCCGTACTCGGGCGGCGTCGCGCAGATCAACGTCAACTGGGACTTCGTCCATCGCTGGGGCGACATCTACCCGATGGTCAAGTTCCGCTCCGCGGCGCACGGCCAGGCCCAGACGAACTGGGTGACGGGCAGCGCCAACCAGATCGCGTTCGGCCGCGGCAACGTGGGCTTCGTCGCGTTGAACAACAGCACCTCGGCGTGGAGCCGCAGCTTCTACACGGGCCTGCCGGCGGGCACCTACTGCAACATCGTGCACGGCTTGAAGAACGCGGCGGGCACGGCCTGCACGAGCGACTCGGTGACGGTCGATTCCAGCGGCAACGCGACGTTCACCGTCCCCGCCGACGGCAGTTCCACCGTGCCGGCGGTGGCCATCTACACGGGCCAGACGATCACGGGTTCCGGCTCCGGTTCGGGCAGCGGCGGCAGCGGCCCGACCACCTGCGCCGTCACCTTCACGATCGCCAACGCGAACACCACCCTCGGCCAGAACCTGTACGTCGTGGGCAATCAGGCGGCGCTCGGCAACTGGACGCCGGCCTCGGGCTTCGCGCTGGCGATCCAGGGTTCCGGCGCTAACGTGCCCTGGAGCGGAACTATTTCCTTGCCCGCGGCCACGGCCGTGCAATACAAATACGTGAAGTGGAACGGCTCGACGGCGGTCTGGGAAAGCAACCAGGCGACGGCGAGCGGCAACCGCGAATTCACGTCGTGCGCGGCGGGAGCGTCCGTGGCGCGCAGTGACGGGAGCTTCAAGAACTGACGTCGAAGAACGTCGTTGGGCGCGGGCCGGCGAATGGAAGTTCGCCGGCCTTTTTCATGGCCGTCAGGCCGCCAGGTAGCGGTCGACCAACTCGCCCAGCGCCTCGCGCGAGAACGGCTTGCTGAGGTAGTCGTCCATGCCCGCGGCGAGGCAGCGCTCGCGCTCGCCGGCGGCGGCGCTGGCCGTCAGGGCGACGATCGGCACGCGCTGCTTCTGGCGCAGGCGCGTCTCGCGCGCGCGCCAGAGACGCGTCGCCTCCCAGCCGTCGAGGACCGGCATCTGGCAATCCATCAGCACCAGGTCGTACGCGGTCTGGCCCATGCGCGCCAGCGCCTTCTGGCCGTCGACGGCGAGCTCCGCATTGACGCCCATCTGCTCGAGCATGCCGCGCACCACCAGCGCGTTGACCTCGTTGTCCTCCACCACCAGCACGCGGCCGGGGCGCACCACCGGCTCGGTGGAGGCTTCGCCGGCGGCCGCCAGTTCCTCGCTGAGGGACGGGCGCGGCGTGGGCGTCCGGGGCGCCGGGCGGAACGCGATCGTGAACTCGAAGGTGGTGCCGATGCCCGGCACCGAGCGGCAGGTGACGTCGCCGCCCATCGCGCGTGCGAGCCGGCGCGAGATCGTCAGGCCCAGCCCCGTGCCGGAGCGCACCGGCGCGGTGCTGGACGGCCCTTGCTCGAAGGCGTCGAAGATGCGTTCGATGGCGTCGGGTGGAATGCCTTCGCCGCTGTCGCTGACCCGGAAGTGCAGCAGGCCGTCGGCCATGCCCACCGCCAGGCCGACGCCGCCCTGCGCCGTGAACTTGATCGCGTTGCCGATCAGGTTGTGCAGCACCTGCTTGACACGCGAGGCGTCCATCTGCGCGGCCGCGGGCAGGCCCAGGTCGAACACCACCTCGAACGCGAGGCCGCGATCCTCGGCCACCGGCTGCAGCAGGTCGGTGACGTCGCGCACCGTCTGCGCGATCAGCGTGGGCTGCGGATTGAGCTCGATGCGGTCGAACTCGATGCGCGAGAGATCGAGCAGGTCGCCGATGACGGTGACGAGATGCTCGGCGGAATGGCGCAGCACGTCGAGCCGCTGGCGCTGCAGCGTCGACAACGGCTCCACCGCCACCAGCTGCGTCATGCCGATGATGCCGTTCAGCGGCGTGCGCAACTCGTGGCTGACCGACGCGAGGAAGCGCGTCTTGGCGGCGTTGGAATGCTCCGCGTAGACCAGCGCGCGGTGGCGCTCCTCGGCGATGGCGGCGTTCTCGAAGCGCAGCCGCGTCGACTCGCTGAAGCGCAGGTGGCTCTTGCGCGCTTCCAGGAACAGCAGCGCGGCGTAGATCGCGAGCCCGATGGCGGTGTAGCGCGCCAGCAGCGTGGGCGTCAGCGCCTGCTGCTCGATGAGCGGTCCCAGCACCAGCAGCATCGACAGGACGGATGCCAGCCGATCCGCGGACAGCGCGATCGTGCCGGCCGACGCCACGGCCACCATGGCCGCCAGCAGGACGCCGTTGATGGCCGCGTCGGCGGTCGGCATGCACAGCGCCGGCAGCAGTCCCCACGACACCGAATCGAGGATCACCCCGGCGACGAAGCGCGTGCGCCAGTGGCGCTGCCGCAGCGAGCGATGGCGGTCGCGCAGGAACAGCCGGCCGTCGACGAGGCGCACGGCCGTCAGCGCGATCTTGACGACCAGCCACGTCACCAGCATGGGATGGGGCACGCTGGACGCGAGCAACGGGCCGGTCAGCGCGGTGAACGCGAACCCGCCGAACAGCATCGGCTCCGTGATCGAATAGAGCGAATGGAGACGCTCGATCCCGATCTGCCGCTCGATGGCATCGGGGGTGGCGCGCGCTTGCGCGGGCGGCGCGGGAATCGGACTGGCGTGAATACCCACCGAGGTATCCGTCAAGCAACGGCGGCGAACGTCATCCGATGCAGTCTACCGATATTTCCGCTGTCACGGCCCTGTCATTTTGTGAAGCAGGGGCGCGTGGCGGCGGCGGGTTTCAGGCGAAGACGCCGGCAGTGTCGAGCATGCGCGCGCTCACCTCACCGATGTGGTGCAGGGTGTCTCCGAACTGCATCTCCATCGTCGTCAGACGCTTGAAGTAGTGGCTGCCGATGTACTCGTCGGTCATGCCGATGCCGCCGTGCAGCTGGATCGCCTGCTGCCCGACGAAGCGCGCGCTGTGGCCCAGCTGCACCTTGGCCTGGGCGACCGCGCGACGGCGCACGGCGGGCTCCTCGCCAAGCTTGAGCGTGGCGTAGTAGCTCATCGAGCGCGCGAGTTCCAGCTGCATCTTCATGTCGGCCAGGCGATGGCCCAGCGCCTGGAAGGTGCCGATGGCCACGCCGAACTGCTTGCGCGTGTTCATGTACTCGACGGTCAGCTCGAACAGCTTGTCCATCGCGCCGACCGCCTCGGCCGCCAGTGCGGCGATGCCGGTGTCGACCGCCAGCTCGAGCGCCGCGAAGGCCGGCCCGGCGGCGACCAGCAGCGTGGCCGGCGCGCCGGCCAGCGTGACCTCGGCCGCGCGCGAGCCGTCCTGCAGCGCGTACCCCTGCGTCTTCACGCCGGAGGCGCTGCGTTCGACGAGGAACAGCGCGATGCCGGCCGCGTCGTCGTTCGCGCCGCTCACGCGCGCGCTGACGATGAAGGCGTCGGCCTGGTCGCCGATCGTCACGATGCTCTTGGTGCCGCTGAGCGTCCACGCGTCGCCAGCCTGCGTGGCCGTCGTGTCGACGCGGTTCAGTCTGTAGCGCGCCGCGCGTTCCTGGTAGGCGAGCACCACGCGGGCCTGGCCCGACGCGATGCGCGGCGCCCAGCTCGAGCGCACGTCCGCGGGCGCCTGCGCGATCACCGATGCGGCCACGAGCGCCACCGCGGCCACCGGCTCCAGCACCAGTCCGCGGCCCAGCGCCTCGAGCGCCAGCATCGCGGCGACCGGGCCCATCGCCATGCCGCCGTCTTCTTCCGACGTGCCCAGGCCGAGCAGGCCCAGCTCGGCGATCTCGCCCCAGGCCTCGGCGCTGAACCCGCCAGCCTTGGCGATCGCCTTGCGGCGTTCGAAGCCGTAGCCGCGCTCGACCCAGCGCTGCACCGCCTCGCCGAGTTGCTGTTCGTCGTCGCTGAATTCGAAGTTCATGTTTGATCCTTGCGGCCTCGGCCGCTGATTTCGACTCGGGCGAGCGCGCGGCCGCTCCGGAGTGAGCCCGACAGCCCCTCGGGGCCGACGAGCGAAGCGAGCGGGGTTGTCATGCGCCCAGGACGGTTTGGGCAACGATGTTGCGCTGGACTTCGTTCGAGCCGCCGTAGATCGACGTCTTGCGGTAGTTGAAGTAGTTGGCCGCCAGCGGCGCGTACTGCGGGCCGCCGACGTAGTCGCCCTGCCAGCCGGCTTCCATCGCGTCCCAGATGTAGGGCAGGCTGAACGCGCCGCCCGCCAGCATCAGCAGCTCGGTGTAGCGCTGCTGGATCTCGCTACCGCGGATCTTCAGCAGGCCTGCGATGTCGAGTGCCTTCTTGCCGCCGGCCTGCGCGCTCAGCACGCGCAGCACCATCATCTCGAGCGCGACGATGTCGACCTCGAGCAGCGCGATCTGGTCGCGGAAGCGCGGGTCGTCGAGCACGCCTTCCTGCGCCGCGAGACGCTTCAGCCGCTCCAGCTCGCGCTTGGCGCGGTTGACGTCGGCGATGTTCGTGCGCTCGTGCGCCAGCAGGTACTTCGCGTACGTCCAGCCCTTGTTCTCCTCGCCGACCAGGTTCTCGATGGGCACCTCGACGCTGTCGAAGAACACCTCGTTGACCTCGGGCTCGCCGTCCATCAGCACGATGGGACGCACGGTGACGCCCGGCGACTTCATGTCGATCAGCAGGAACGAGATGCCCGTCTGCGGCTTGCCTTCTGTGGACGTGCGCACCAGGCAGAAGATCCACTCGCCGTACTGGCCCAGCGTCGTCCACGTCTTCTGGCCGTTGACGATGTACTTGTCGCCCTCGCGGATCGCGCGCGTCTTCACCGAGGCGAGGTCGGAACCGGAGCCCGGCTCGCTGTAGCCCTGGCTCCACCACACGTCGCCCGACGCGATGCCCGGCAGGAACTTCTTCTGCTGCTGCGGCGAGCCGAACGCCATGATCACCGGCGCGACCATCACCGGCCCGAACGGCACGATGCGCGGCGCGCCGGCCAGCGCGCAGTCCTCCTCGAACAGGTGGCGCTCGATCGCGTCCCAGCCGGGGCCGCCGAACTCCCTGGGCCAGCCGTAGCCCAGCCAGCCCTGGCTGCCCAGGATCTTCGCCCAGCGCTGCAGGTCGTCGCGGTGCAGGCGCAGGCCGTTGTGCACCTTGTGCGCGATGTCTTCTGGCAGGTTGGCCGCCACCCAAGACCGGATGTCGGCTCGGAAGGCCTGCTGTTCCGGGGTGAAATCGAGATCCATGGGTCGTGTCTCCGGTCGCCGTCTCCGGCGGGTCCCACGTTTTAGCACGAGCGTGCGAAAACCGTTGTCCTGGGGGCGACAGGCCGCGCCGACGGCCGCACGCGGCGACCGAGGAAAGACTCCAGTTCGTCCTGCTTTTCGGTCGAGCCTGCGCGTGCCTCGACGCTCATCATGTCGGCATGGGAATTCCGAACCTGCGATCCATGCCGGCCGCGGTGCCGCGCGCCGACATCTCGTCGGTCGACGACGCACGGCCGCGCGTCGCGCCCGCGCCTGCGGCCGCGAGCCGGGCCGTTCCCGCGCCCTAAGAGGATGCCATGGCCGCCAGACGCGTCATCCAGACGTTCAAGCCCTCGCACGAGTGGCACAACAGCCCGCCCGGCCTGGGAGACTTCATCCGTGGCACCTGCCATCTGCACGCGATCCTGAACCAGACCGGCGTGGAGCTGCGCGTCGACATGAGCCGCACCGGCTTCGCCGGCCTGATCGTGCAGGATCCGGCGTTGTTCGTGGCGGGCGACCCCGAGCGCATCGCCCAGGCCGAGGAATACTTCAGCGACCACGCGGCGATGCGCCACCGCCTGCAGGCCTTCGTGCTGTCGGACGAGCCGGAGCTCTACCTCTGCACCAACGCCGGCGCCTGGAACTGCATGCAGCTGCCCGAGCGCACGCACGCGGCGATGCAGGCCTTCTACCGCTTCACGCCGGACGTGGAGGACGCGCTCGCGCAGGCGCTGCCGGTGCAGGACTACGAGGTGCTGAGCATTCGCTGCGGCGACCGCTTCTACGGCGCGGACGGCCGCCCGGACCAGGGGATGTTGCAGACGCTGTGCCGCCTGGTCGAACACGACGTGCTGCCCGCGACGCGCCACCCGCTGGTCGTCACCAGCGATTGCCACCAGCTGAAGCTGGATCTCGCGAGCCGCTATGGCCTGCTGATGCTGTCGCACCGATCGCGCCACGGCGCGTTCGACGACCAGGTGATGCCCGTGGCCGTCGACATGGGCCTGCTGCGCCATTCGAAGGCCAACCACCACATCAACGCCTGGGCACGATGGTGGTCGGGCTTCTCGCACTACACGTCGATGCTGGCCGGCGTCGGCGGCCTCAATTTTCGCGTGCCGGCCTTCGAGTGCGAAGCGTTCAGCGCCGACGGCGGCGTGGCCGTCTCGCACGCCATCGGTGCGGCCCCGTCGCTGACGACGGCCGCGAGCGACGCGCTCGCCCGCGACAACCTGGCGCTGGCCGACCACCTTTGGCGCAAGGCAATCGAACGCCATCCCGGCCACACGCAGGCGATGTGCGAGCTCGGCCGGATGGCCATGCGACTGCGGCGCAGCGAGATCGCCGGCCACCTGTTCGGGCGCGCGGCCGCGCTGCGTCCCGACGACGAGCAGGCGCGCGCATGGCTGGCCGATGCGCGCGCGGCGACCGCCGCGCGACCCGCCGCGATCGCGGCCGCGCCGCACAAGCTGTCGCTGATCACGGTCTGCGGCGGCACGTTCTGGGACGATGTCGACCACGTGCTGGGACAGTTGCTCGTCGCCGACCTGACGGGCCGCACGCCCGTCGTGCACTGGGGCCGCCGCTCGCGTTTCGCGTCGGCGGCCGACGCCGATGCCAACGCGTTCGAGCAGTTCTTCGAGCCGGTGTCGGACGCGACGCTGGCCGGCGCTTGTTCGGCCGCGCGGAACTTCTTTCCCGCCGGGTGGACGCCCGACAGGCTCCACGACGACCGCCCCACGCCCGGCACGGGCCCGGGACCGCACCTCTCGCACCTGCACCTGCTGGCGCGGGACGAGGACGTCGTCGTGGCGGACTTCGACGTCCGCGTGGTGGATCTGCTGCCCTGGATCGAATCGAACAGCGATCATCACGGCCTCGATCTCGTGGCGACCTGCCGCCGTCTCGCCGCCCGCTACCTGCGCCTGCGCGCGCCGCTGCGGGCGCGCGTCGAGGCGATCGAACGCGAGCAGATGATCGGCCGGCGCTGGATCGCTGTGCACGTGCCGGGCGAGGACGCGCCCGGGTCGACGCGCGTCCTCGGGCCGCTGCACGCCCCCGTGCACGAGCGCGTGAGCGCGCGGCTGGCGAGCGATCCCGAGGCGGGCCTGCTGATCCTCACCGACAGCCAGGCCGTCGCCGACGATTTCCGGACGCGGCATCGCGTGCCCGCGATCGTCCGCCTCGTCGGTCGCGGCGCGCCGCGCGAGACCGGCGAGGCCGAGGCGATCGACGGCTTCCTGGCCGCGCGTTGCGAGGCCTTCGTCGGCAGCGGCGCCTCGCCGCTGTCGGCGGCGGTGCGTTCCCTGAAGCCATGGCGACACGACGCCTTCGAGTTGGTCGGGCCGGATACCTCGGCGGTGCGCTGCCAGCGGCAGCATCGCTGGTGAACGCGCGCCGCGAACAGCCGCTGGGCCGTGCTGTCGGACGACGCGCGGCTCAGGGGTGGGCGGCGCCTGGCGCCCGCACTTGCCTGGCCCGCAGCGATTCGTAGAGCTGGGCGGGTCCGAGAAGGATGTCGCGCAGGCCCTCGCGCACGCGTTCGGAACCCAAGGCCTGCGTGCTCATCGTGCTGTGGGCGTCGAGGGCATCCATGATGGCGTGCATCACCGCATGCTTGAGGTCGGGCGAGTTGGCAAACTGTTCCTTGGTGTTGCTCGCGGCCTGCTGCTGCAGCGTCGAGTTCTCGAGCAGCTTCCCCTTGAGCGCGCCGTTCACGTAGACGAGCTGGTCGTTGTCGCTCAGCTCTCCTTCGAACAGGCCGTTCACCTTCTGGATGATCTCGGCCATGTAGGCCCGCTGCTTTTCCTGCACGCTGCCGCTGCCGACGGCGTCCATCGGCGGCAGCTTGTACTTGTCGCCCTCGGCGAGCCCGAGCGACTGCCTGCCCGTGTTCTTCAGCGTGTGATGCGTCAGCACCACCTTCGACAGGTCGACGGTGTCGCGTTCGCGATCGAACTCCAGCAACGGAATGAGCCGCTTGTAGAACAGGAAGCGCTTCTCGATCGCCGTGTTGCCGTAGTCGAAGATCTGCGACAGGAACGAATACAGGCGGACGTAGGCGGCCATGTCGTTCTTGAACAGAACGAGCGCGTCGAGCGCATCCTTGGCGGCCTTGCTCGCCTTGTCGTCGTGCTTCTCGGCCGCCGCGGTCTTGCCGGCTTGCGCGGCCTTGTAGCGCTTCAGGAGGCGATCGGCGACCGGCGCGATGGCCGCGTCGAGCTGCTTCTGCGTGCCCTGCGGATCCAGGTCGACGCCGGCGACCCGGTCGACCTCGAAGTCGTCGTAGTGTCCTGCCGCGTCCAGCTTCGCGCGCAGGTCGTAGACGAGGTGCGGATCCGTCGCGGCCTCCAGTTCGGCGGTCTCGTGGTAGGTCTTGAAGGCCTTCAGCACGTCGGCGGCGTCGTTGACGAAGTCGAGGATGTAGGTCGTGTCCTTGCCCGCGTGGGCGCGATTCAGGCGCGACAGCGTCTGCACCGCCTGGATGCCGCCCAGCATCTTGTCGACGTACATGCCGCACAGCAGCGGCTGGTCGAAGCCGGTCTGGAACTTGTTGGCGACGAGCAGCAGGTGGTAGTCGGGTTCGGCGAACGCATCGCGGATGTCGCGGCCCTTCAAGCCCGGATTCAGGTCCTTGCTGGTCTCGCTCACCGCCTGTGGATAGCTCTCCGCGTCGTTCACCTCGCCCGAGAACGCCACGAGGACGCCGAGCGGATAGTTGCGCTGCGCGACATAGGCGCGGATGGCCTTCTGCCAGCGCACCGCTTCCTTGCGGCTGCCGACGACCACCATCGCTTTTGCCTGGCCCGCGAGCAGCGGCTGCACGTTCTCGCGATAGTGCTCGACGACGACCTGCACCTTCTGCGCGATGTTGTACGGATGCAGCCGCACCCACTGCATGATGCCCTTCATCGCCGTGCTGCGTTCGACCTGCGTCTCGTCGTACTCCCGGCCGTCGTGCGCCAGCCTGAACGCGAGCTTGTAGGTGGTGTAGTTCTTCAGCACGTCGAGGATGAAGCCTTCCTCGATCGCCTGACGCATCGAGTAGACGTGGAACGGTTGGGGCAGGCCGTCGGCACCGGGACGTCCGAACAGCTCGAGGGTCTTGGACTTGGGCGTGGCGGTGAACGCGACGTAGGTGAGGCCTTTCGCGCCGGCGCGCGCTTCCATCTGCATCGCCAGCAGCGCCTCGGTGTCGATCTCGCCGCCGTCCTGCAACTCGGCCCATTCCTGCGCGGACAGCAACTGCTTGAGCTTGGCGGCCGCCTCGCCGCTCTGCGAGCTGTGCGCCTCGTCGGCGATCACCGCGAAGTGCTTGCCTTCGGTCGCGGCCAGCTCCTGCACCGCCCGCAGCGCGAACGGGAACGTCTGGATCGTGCAGACGATGATCTTCTTGCCGTCCTTCAACGCCTGCGACAGCTGCGCGCTCTTGCTGCCATGCTCGTTGGTGATGCTGGCGACCACGCCGGTGGTGCGCTCGAAGTCGAAGATCGCTTCGCGCAACTGCGCGTCGAGCACGTTGCGGTCGGACACCACCAGCACGCTGTCGAACATCTTGCGGTGCTCGGCGTCGTGCAGGTCGGCCAGGAAGTGCGCCGTCCACGCGATCGAGTTGGTCTTGCCCGAGCCGGCCGAATGCTGGATCAGGTAGCGCTGCCCGGCACCGTTCGCGAGCACGTCGGCGACGAGCTTGCGCGTCGCATCGAGCTGGTGATAGCGCGGGAAGATCACGCTCGCCGGCTGCTTGCGGTCGTCGCGCTTGCCGATCAGGTAGCGATGCAGGATGTCCAGCCAGCTCGCGCGCGCCCACACGTCTTCCCAGAGATAGGCGGTGGCGAAGCCCTCGGGATTCGGCGCGTTGCCCGCGGCGCCGTCGTTGCCGCGGTTGAAGGGCAGGAACCTCGTCTCGGGCCCCGGCCCGGCCAGCCGGGTGCACATCATCACCTCGGACTGGCTGACCGCGAAGTGCACCAGCGCGCCGCCCGGAAACCCGAGAATCGGCTCCAGCACGCCACCCTTGGGCTGCGGGTGCCGGTCGTAGCGGTACTGGTCGACCGCGTCATGCACGCTCTGGGTGAAATCCGATTTCAGCTCGACGGTCGCGACCGCGACGCCGTTCAGGAACAGCACCAGATCGAGTTCGGCCTTGGGATTGTTGGGCGAATGCGTGACCTGGCGCACCACGCGCAGCCGGTTGGCGGCGTACCGGGCCTGGATCTCCGGGTTGAGCGACAGCGCCGGCTTGAACTGCGCCAGCATCAGCGGTTCCTTCAGGCCCATCATGTCGACGCCGCGGCGGAGGACGTCGAGCGTGCCGCGTTCGTTGAGGCTCTTGCGCACGCGTTCGGCCAGGACGGTCGGCAGGGCGGGGCCGTGGGTCTTGGTCAGGCGCTGGAAGCTCTGGGGCTGCGTGGCTCCGATCCAGGCCAGGAGGTCGGGCATGAACAGGCCGTGAGCGCGGTCGAACAGCGCGGCATCGCCTTCCGCGTGGAGCCAGCCATGCGCTGCGAGGTGCTGGCAGATTTCCGACTCGAAGTGGATTTCCTTGTGCAGGCTCATGGGGTTCCCGTATTGGCCGCGCGTGTTGCGTCTGACGATCGTCAGGCGAGTGCTTCAGCAACGCTTGACTGCGGCACTGCGCCGCGGACGTCGATTTGACCGGTGACGGCTGCGGTGATCAGTGCGCTGCAGCGTTCTTTTAGGAGTGCGATGGCTGTCTCAGCCTTTGCCCTTAGCTCGTCAAATTGCAAGCATTTCTTCTTGAGAAAGACAACTATTGCTTCCTGCTCTTCTATAGGTGGCATTGGGAATTTCTCTGGTTCGATGTGTTTGTTATTGATTTGCGGGACTGTAGATATGTCCGCCAGCTCCTCCAATTTCCGGACCGTGAGTAAATAGGCGACATACTCGCTTGACGCTCGGTGCCCAATGGCCCATCCCATCAGGTTAGGATCGATCAAAGCTTTGCATCTTACGATGTTCACTTTATTCAAAAATATCGCAGCGCCCCGCTTTGGGAACACAATAAATTCATTGTATGGATTTAGCCGCCTCGCAGTTGATTCGCTGACGTACCAATCCCAACTAGCGATGTCGAAACTTTGAGCTGACATCGAGCTGACCTTAATGAACGGTACCGGACCGTCTTCTCGGACTTCGTCTTCTGAAACTGGTCCTGAGCCAAAGAGCGTTCCAATGCGCGAGCCTTTGACGATTTCCCAATGAGCAGGCAGGTTACCCAGCCAATTTACGCCTGAGTCCTTTGTCGGTGCGTCGATATTCAGACCTCGAGTGACTGCGTTGGAAATCGTTAATTTACGCTTCTCTGTTAGTAACGCGATAAGTCTCTCCTGATCTGCGATCAACCTGCCAACCTTCGCGGTCTCTCTGTGCAGAAACGCAGAGATTGCGGCGAGTTCTGCGGGCTCTCTCGGTAGAGCGATTTTAAATTTCTGTACGTCAAACGATGAAAGATGCTTGACCGTGGTGGAGTAGGTAATCTCATTGAGGTTCTTCAGGGGCAGAGGTAGAGCATGTAGCAGAAAATTTGAAAGCGCAGAGTTATTTGTCCGAACGCAACAAACTCTTTGATTTAATAACGCGGTTTCATTACTCAGCCAGCGCCCCACATTGAAATCTCCGTCCATCCCGATTAGAACATCGGACGAAGTTACTGCATAATCGTCTAGAAAGTCTCCGTTATAGCGGGTCGCGCTTACTGTTGAATT
>CAIMXF010000188.1 GCA_903845345.1 uncultured beta proteobacterium | reverse complement strand
GCTGCGCGCCGCGTTGCGCACGAGCGTGTCGACTTCCACGAGGCCGATCTCGCTGCCGTCGTTGAGGATGTTGCTGCGCAGGCCGAGGTTGAACTGGGTGGTCATGTCCGACATCAGCTTCGCGCGGTCGAAGTCGCCGCGGTTGGCCTCGACGTAGCCGAACGGCGAGTTGCTGACGTCGGGCACCGTCAGCAACAGCACCTTGCCGCCGGCCCTGGCGATCTGGTTCACGACGCCGGCCAGCGTGGTGCCCGCCGCGTTCATGTCCGCCAGCGGTACGGTCTCGTCGGGGCTGGCGTTGGCCGCGTACTCGTTGAGGATGTCGTGCATGCCCACCCAGATCAGCACCAGGTCGTTGCCGTTGAACGTGTCGCCGGCCTGGAACGCGGCCACCGAGTTCACGACGTCCGCCACGGTGGCGTTGACCTTGGTGAGGTCGACCGCATCGGCCTCGAGGGACGCGTTCTCGTTGCAGTTGGGATAGACCAGCGCGTAGGAGCTGGCGACCGCCTGCGTCCAGATGGGGAACAGGTTGCAGTCCACCTGCTGCGTCCCTTGGGCGACGCCGTTGATGCTGTACTTGAGGCCCTGCGAGCCCTGGAGGCGGCTGCTCTCGTCGCCGAAGGTGAGGATGCGCGCGGGCACGAATGCCTGTTGCTGGTAGGTGCCGCCGCCGCAGGCGGCGAGCGTGGCCAGCGCGCCCATCGCGGCGATGCCCGCGACGGCTCGCGCCGCGAACCGGCGCGCGTGTCGATTGAAGATCATGGATTCTCCCTGTCGTTTGTGGTTGGATCGGAGCGCATTCGCCCTCAGCTCGCGACGGCCGGCGGTGCCGTGCACGCGGCCTGCTGCTCGGCCCAGTACACGACGTTGCCCACCAGCACGATGGAACCCGAGACCGCCGCGCTCGCGCCGAAAATCACGACGTACTGCAACAGGCAGTCGTTGCGGCCGCTGCAATCCTGGAGTTCCTGCAACTGCTTCACCTTCAACGTCATGTGATGCGTGATCACCCGGCAGTCCGGGTCGTAACCCTCGGTCGTCACAGGCACGACCACGCAGGCGGAAAGCAGCGTGCCGACGAGCACGCAGGCCAGTCGCGCACGGGCAGCGACCTGTCGCGTCTCGAACCGGTGGCCTTGCATGCGTCTCCCTCGCTCGTTGTCGTCATCCGCACTCGGTGGTGGCGATGCGCAGCGGAGTGTCAGGGAGATCCGGGCGGGGTACGAGTTCTTCGTACGAAGAGGCGGGATTCGAGATTCGAGGTATTGGAAGCCGGTACCTCGGCACGACATCCGGGTTGCCCGGCAGGTGCGATGTTTCCGGCGAACGGCCGGAATGCCAACCCGGCGCTCGTGAACTGGCGGAAGCGGTGAGATTCGAACTCACGGGCCCTTGCGGGCCGACGGTTTTCAAGACCGTTGCAATCGACCACTCTGCCACGCTTCCTTGTCGATTCGAGACGCCGTCATCGCGACGGCGCCGTGGTGCGCGGATTGTAGCGACCGGGGCGGTCAGCCGGGCTTGCGGGCCTGCGGGCAGGCGACCTGGATGACCTCGCGGTGGCCGGCGTCGACGCGCACGGCGGTGAGCGAGCCGCCCCAGACGCAGCCGGTGTCGGTCGACAGCAGCAGCGGGCTGTCGATGAGGCCCAGCTGCGACCAGTGGCCGAAGGCGATGGGCGTGTCGCGGGTGAGGCGGTGCGGGTGCTCGAACCAGGGCAGCATTCCCGGCGGCGCTTCGCCGGGGGCGTCCTTCTTCAGCTCGAGATCGCCGTCGGCGCTGCACAGGCGCATGCGCGTGAGCGTGTTGACGATGAAGCGCCAGCGGTCGGGGCCTTGGAGGGCGGCGTCCCAGCGGCGCGGCTCGTTGCCGTACATCACCGGCAGGAACGTGGCGATGTCGGGCGAGCGCAGCAGGGTCTCGATCTCGCCCGCGCACGCGAGGGTCTGCTCGGCGCTCCATTGCGGGATCACGCCGGCGTGCACCATCAGCCAGCCGCAGGCCTGGGCGGCCAGGCGGCGGTGGCGCAGCCAGTCGAGCAGGGCGTCGCGCTGCGGGTCGGCGAGGATCTCGGCCAGCGTGTCGCCCTTGCCCGGCTGGCGCACGCCGTGGGCGACGGCCAGCAGGTGCAGGTCGTGGTTGCCCAGCAGGCACTGGGCGGCGTCGCCGAGCGCGGCCAGGCGGCGCAGCACCGGCAGCGACTGCGGGCCACGGTTGACGAGGTCGCCCAGCAGGTGCAGGCGGTCGCGCGACGGGGAGAAATCGATCTTGGCCAGCAGCTCGTCCAGGGGGTCGCAGCAGCCCTGGAGGTCGCCTATCAGATAATCCATGCTCCGATTCTGCTACGCTCGCGGGCTTTGGCCCTGCCGCGGCCGCGTATTCCCTTCAGGACGCCGCTGCGGCGCGTTCGCCCATCCGCGTCCCCTGGACGGGAAACCCCACCCCTGCGCACTTTCGATGGACGTCGCCCTCCTATTTTTCCTGATCGTGCTGAACGCCGCGTTCGCCATGTCGGAAATGGCGTTGACGGCCAGCCGCAAGGCGCGCCTCCAAGTGATGCTGGAGG
>CAIMXF010000187.1 GCA_903845345.1 uncultured beta proteobacterium | reverse complement strand
TACTCTGGCGCCTTACGCCAGCCGTCAAGTTCAGACGTCGATATTCGCCGCCCGCAGCGCATTCAATTCAATGAACTGCCGCCGCGGTTCCACCTCGTCGCCCATCAGCATCGTGAACACGTGATCGGCCTCGATCGCGTCTTCGATCTCCACCTTCAGCAGCCGGCGCACGTTCGGGTCCATCGTGGTTTCCCACAACTGCTCGGGGTTCATCTCGCCGAGGCCCTTGTAGCGCTGGCGGGCGACGGCGCTTTCGGCTTGCGTCATCAGCCAGGCCATCGCAGCGCGGAAGTCGGCGACCTTGCTTTCCTTCTGGCGTTCGCCTTCGCCGCGCTTGACCACGGCTTCTGAGCCAAGCAGTCCCTTGAAGGTGATGCCGGCGCTGCTCAGTGCCTCGTAGTCGGCGCCGTGCACGAAGTCCTGCGTGATGACGCTCGCCTTGGTGTTGCCGTGGTGCTGGCGCTCGATGCGCAGCACATGCTTGTCGGTGCGCTCGTCGAACTGCGCGCTGACCTGGGCGTCGTGCAGCGCGCCCGCCAGGGCGACGGCGCTGGCCTCGGCCTGGGACGCGTCGTCGAGGTTGAGCGCGAGGCCGTCGGCGATCGTGCGCAGGGCCTCGACGTCCATCCAGTTCGACAGCCGATCCATCACGCTGGTGGCGAGCAGGTACTTGCGCGCGAGTTCTTCCAGCGCCGAGCCCGTCAGCGGCGGTCGGCTGTCGCCGGGTTCGATCGCGGCGCCGTCGAGCGCCACCTTCAGAAGGAACGCGTTGAGCTCGTCGCCGTCCTTCAGGTACTGCTCGTGCTTGCCCTGCTTGACCTTGTAGAGCGGCGGCTGCGCGATGTAGATGTGGCCGCGCTCGACCAGGTCGGGCATCTGGCGATAGAAGAACGTCAGCAGCAGCGTGCGGATGTGGGCGCCGTCGACGTCCGCGTCGGTCATGATGATGATGCGGTGGTAGCGCAGCTTGTCCGGGTTGAAGTCGTCGCCGCCCATGCCCTTGCCGATGCCCGTGCCGAGCGCGGTGATCAGCGTGAGGATGGCCTCGGACGACAGCAGCTTCTCGTAGCGCGCCTTCTCGACGTTCAGGATCTTGCCGCGCAGCGGCAGGATCGCCTGGAACTTGCGATCGCGACCTTGCTTGGCGGAGCCGCCGGCGGAGTCGCCCTCGACGATGTAGATCTCGCAGAGGCTCGGATCCTTCTCCTGGCAGTCGGCCAGCTTGCCGGGCAGGCCCATGCCGTCGAGGACGCCCTTGCGGCGCGTCATCTCGCGCGCCTTGCGCGCCGCGTCCCGCGCGCGCGCGGCGTCGACGATCTTGTTGCAGATCGTCTTGGCGTCGCTCGGGTTCTCGAGCAGCCAGTCGGTGAGCAGGCGGCTGACGATGTCTTCGACCGGCGCGCGCACTTCGCTGGAAACGAGCTTGTCCTTGGTCTGGCTGGAGAACTTCGGCTCGGGCACCTTCACGCTGACCACGCAGGCGAGGCCCTCGCGCATGTCGTCGCCGGCGATCTCGACCTTGGCCTTCTTCGCGAGCTCGTTGTCGTCGATGTACTTGTTGATGACGCGGGTCATCGCGGCGCGCAGGCCGGTCAGGTGGGTGCCGCCGTCGCGTTGCGGGATGTTGTTGGTGAAGCACAGCACCGACTCGTTGTACGAATCGTTCCACTGCATCGCCACTTCCACCGACACCGGCGTGTTCTGGTCGCTCTGCTTGTCGCCCTGCGCGTGGAAGATGTTCGGGTGCAGGACGCTCTTGCCCTTGTTGATGAACTCGACGAAGCCCTTGACGCCGCCTTCGTAGGCGAAGTTGTCTTCCTTGGCGTTGCGCTCGTCGACCAGGCGGATCTTCACGCCGTTGTTGAGGAACGAGAGCTCGCGCAGTCGCTTGGCCAGGATGTCGTAGTGGAAGTCGACGTTGGTGAAGATCTCGGTGTCGGGCAGGAAGTGCACTTCCGTGCCGCGCCGCTCGGTATCGCCCGTGATCTTCATCGGGCTGGTCTCGAATCCGTCGCGGATCTCGATGACGCGATCCTGCGGGACGCCCTTGCGGAACTCGATGAAGTGCTGCTTGCCGTCGCGGCGCACCGTCAGGCGAAGCCAGCTCGACAGCGCGTTGACGCACGACACGCCCACGCCGTGCAGGCCGCCCGACACCTTGTAGCTGTTCTGGTTGAACTTGCCGCCGGCGTGCAGCTCGGTCAGCGCGATCTCGGCGGCCGAGCGCTTGGGCTCATGCTTGTCGTCCATCTTCACGCCGGTGGGAATGCCGCGGCCGTTGTCGATGACGGAGATCGAGTTGTCGGTGTGGATCGTGACGACGATGTCGTCGCAATAGCCGGCCAGCGCCTCGTCGATCGAGTTGTCGACGACTTCGAAGACCAGGTGGTGCAGGCCGGTTCCGTCGGACGTGTCGCCGATGTACATGCCAGGGCGCTTGCGCACCGCCTCCAGGCCTTCGAGGATCTGGATCGAGCCTTCGCCGTAGGCCGCCGAGACCGCGAGCGACTTCGCGGCCTTGTCGGCCTTCTGCTCTTCGGCCGACATCGCCGGCATTTCCGGCAGCGCAGGGGCGGCGCCGTTGGCGTCGGGCTGCTGCGGGGTCGGAACGTCCTTCGGGGTGTCGTCGGGCGAGGTCTGGTCAGTCATTGCAATTCACTTCCTGGAAGCACGCGCGCCCGTGGGCGGCATGCCGTGTCGTAGTCCAAACAGGCAGATCAGCGGCCGCCTCGTTCGAGGCTTCGCGACCCGCGCGGGTCACCCGTGCGCCGCCGCACGACGAAGTCGCGACGCGACCTCAGATGCGCATCGGCATCACGACGTACTTGAAGCCGGGTTGCTCCGGCACCGTGATCAGCGCGCTCGAATTGCCGTCCTGCAGCTCGAGCTTGACCATGTCGTGGTCGATGTTGTTGAGCGCGTCCATCAGGTAGGTGACGTTGAAGCCGATCTCGATGGCGTCGCCGCCGTAGTCGATCTCGAGTTCTTCCTTGGCCTCTTCCTGCTCGGCGTTGCTCGACGCGATGCGCAGCGCACCCGGCTCGAGGTTCACGCGCACGCCCTTGAACTTGTCGCTGGTCAGGATGGCCGCGCGCTGAAGGCTCGACAGCAACGGCTGGCGCCCGAGGATCACCGAGTTCTTGTGGTTCTTGGGAATCACGCGGTTGTAGTCGGGGAACTTGCCCTCGACCAGCTTGGTGACGAACTCGAGGCCAGAGAACGAGAACTTGGCCTGGTTGCCGGCGAAGCGCATCTCGATGGCCTCGTCGACGTTGCCCAGCAGGCGCGCCAGTTCGAGCACGGTCTTGCGCGGGAGAATGACTTCCTGCTTCGGGATCTCGGTCTCGAGCGTGGCCTGGGCCAGGCCCAGCCGGTGGCCGTCGGTGGCCACCAGCGTGAGCGTCTTGCCTTCGGCGACGAACAGGATGCCGTTCAGGTAGTAGCGGATGTCGTGCACGGCCATGGCGAAGTGCACCTGGTCGATCAGGCTCTTGAGCACCTTCTGCGGCACGCCGAAGCTGGGTCCGAAGTCGACGGCTTCGTTGACCAGCGGGAAGTCGTCGGCAGGCAGGGTCTGCATCGTGAAGCGGCTCTTGCCGGCCTGCAGCGTCAGCTTGGTGCCGCTGGAGGTCAGCGAGACGATCTGGTCGCCCGGCAGCGACTTGAGGATGTCGATCATCTTGCGCGAGCCGACGGTCGTCGACAGCGTGCCTTCATCGCCACCGAGGCTCGCCGACGTACGCACCTGGATCTCGAGATCGCTGGTGGTGAACTCGATCGTGTCGCCGTTCTTGCGCATCAGCACGTTGGCCAGGATGGGCAGGGTATGCCGGCGTTCCACGATCCCCGACACCGCCTGCAACGCGCCAAGCAGTTTTTCCTGAGGCGCTTTGAGAACAATCATGTCTTCCTCTTTTTTAAACCTGGTGGTAGCTGGTAGTGCCGGTCGTGCACTGTGGAGAACTCTATTTTCGCCTGATTTATCAACGGCTTGGAGGGCGCACAAGTCTGGGGGTCGAACCGCCGGTTGCGCTCGGACTCATCGATAACAACTTTCGCCCGCCATCCTTGCCTGTGGATGACTGTCCGGTTGTCCCGAAACGGTCCCCAGAGTTGTGAGTTGACACTGCACCTGCGGTGTGCGATTGCCACAAAAATCATGCGAAGAAGTACCGTGGCCAAGCGCTGGGCCGCTCCGGAGAGGGCCGCGGCGAGTGGAGCGAGCGGGGGTCGTCATCAACCCTTCAAGGTCTGTTCCAGCACGTGCAACTGCTGGTTCAGCTCAGTATTCTTCTGCCGCTCGCCGCCGATCTTGCGCACGGCGTGCAGCACGGTGGTGTGGTCGCGGCCGCCGAACAGCTCGCCGATCTCGGGCAGGCTCTTCTGCGTGAGTTCCTTGGCCAGGTACATCGCGATCTGGCGCGGCCGGGCGATGCTCGCCGGGCGCTTCTTCGAGTACATGTCGGCCACCTTGATCTTGTAGAAGTCCGCGACCGTCTTCTGGATGTTCTCGACCGAGATCTGGCGGTTCTGGATCGACAGCAGATCCTTGAGCGCTTCGCGCGCCAGCGCGATGTTGATCTCCTTCTGGGAGAAGCGCGAATAGGCCAGCACCTTGCGCAACGCGCCCTCGAGCTCGCGCACGTTGGCGCGCACGTTCTTGGCGATGAAGAAGGCCACTTCCTCGGGCATCTGTGCCTGCTCGGCCTCCGCCTTGCGGATCAGGATGGCCACGCGCATTTCCAGCTCGGGCGGCTCGATGGCCACCGTCAGGCCGGAGTCGAAGCGGCTCGTCAGGCGTTCGTCGATGTCGGCGAGACCCTTGGGATAGGTGTCGCTCGTCATGATGATGTGCGCGCGGCGCGACAGCAGCGCCTCGAACGCGTTGAAGAACTCTTCCTGCGTGCGTTCCTTGCCGGCGAAGAACTGCACGTCGTCGATCAGCAGCAGGTCCAGCGAGTGGTACTTGGCCTTCAGCTCGTCGAAGGTCTTGCGCTGGTAGTTCTTGACGACATCGGAGATGAACTGCTCGGCGTGCAGGTACAGCACACGCGCGTCGGGCCTGTCCTTGAGCAACTGGTTGCCGACGGCGTGCACCAGGTGGGTCTTGCCCAGGCCGACGCCGCCGTAGACGAACAGCGGGTTGTACATCGCGCCCGGCGCGCCGGCCACGTGCAGCGCGGCGGTGCGTGCCATCTGGTTGGCGCGCCCGGCGACGAGCGTGTCGAAGGTGAGTGCCGGATTGAGCCGGTGCGAGTTCATCGCCGGCGCGGCGTGCATGGGTCGGGCCTGCGCGGGGGCGCTCGCCGCGGCCTGGTGAGTGGGCGCGTTGGCGAGCGCCTGCTCGAACACGGCGCCGATGCGCTGCGGCGGATGGTTGGTGATGAAGCCGCTGCCGGAAGGCACCTGCGCATGGCCCGGCGCGGGCATCTCGCGCGGCGCCAGGGCCAGTTCGAGGCGCACCGGCTTGCCGGCGAGCTCCGTCAGCACGGACTCGATGCGCGAGCCGTACTGCGACCGGATCCAGTCGAGCTTGAACCGGTTGGGTACCCGCACGAGCGCGACCGTGCCGTCACCCACATCGGTGAAGTCGGCCGGCGGCAGCGGCCGGATCCAGGTGCTGAATTGCTGTTCGGGCAGCTCGGTCGCGAGGCGTTCGCAACTCCGGTGCCAAAGGTCTAGGGACATTGTGGACAAGTTCTTCTCAAGCCGGCAGATTCTACCCGCGACGTGACGTCAAAAGAGCGGTTATCCACAGAAAGAAGCGAGTGGTCAATCCCCCCGCATCGCACGGCCGGTCGTGCCAAGTCGTTGACTTGTAATGGCTTTCTCTGCTCTAATTGAGGGTTCCCCGGAGATTTTCATCCATGAAGCGTACCTACCAGCCCTCCAAAGTCCGTCGCGCCCGTACGCACGGCTTCCTCGTCCGCATGAAGACCCGTGGCGGCCGCAGCGTCATTGCTGCCCGTCGCGCCAAGGGTCGCAAGCGTCTCGCCGTCTGATTCCAGACGTCGGACTGAACGCTTCGCCGGTAAGGAATTCCGGGGCGGCTCCGGCCGCCCTTGTCGTCTCTGCGTCGCACTCCTCGTTGAGGTTGGCGGCGCGGTGCATCGAATTCCGGCTTCACGGCATACCGGGCCGGCGGCCATGACCGCAGGCGACCTCGATTCCTCGTTGCTCGGCCGCATCGTGCGGCCGGCGGACTACGTGCGCGTGCTGGCGACGCCCATGCGTCTGCGCAGCCCCCATTTTGCCGTCCATCACCTGGTCGGCAGGCCGCTGCCTTTGAAGCGGCCGATCGCGCGTGCCGTGGCCACCTCCGAAGTGGCGACCGCCGTCGAGGGGGCCGACAGCGTCCATGCACCGGTTACTGCCAGCTTGTCTACAGAGTTATCCACAGGCTTGACCAGCCAGTTGCCGACAGGTGTGGACGACCCGCAGGATCCGGGCCCGTCCGCGCTGGTGGAAACCCCGAGGTCGTTCGGCGGTTTCGACCGCTGGCTGGGGCTCGTCGTGCCGAAGCGGCATGCCAAGCGCGCCGTCACCCGCACGCTCGTGAAGCGCCAGATCCGCAACGTCGCCGCGGCCTGCGCGCCGCAGCTCGAACCCGGCCTGTGGGTCGTGCGCCAGCGTTCGCCGTTCGACGCGAAGCAGTTCCCGAGCGCCGCCTCCGATGCCCTGAAAGAAGCGGCGCGCACCGAATTGCGCGCGCTGTTCGACCGCGCGGTGCGCGGCGAACGCGATCGAATCAAGCCGCGGCCGCCTGGCGAGCCGTCGAGCAAGGGCCGGTCGGGCAAGTCGGCCAGGCCGGGTCCGACGAAGTCCGTGCCACCGGGTGCCGCCGAGGACAGCTCATGCGCGGCCTGAGCGCGTTGCTGCGCCTGCCGCGCGTCGTGTTGATCGGTCTCGTGCGCGGCTACCGCCTGCTGCTGAGCCCCTGGGTCGGCCAGAGCTGCCGTTTCGCGCCCACCTGTTCCGCGTACGCGATCCAGGCGCTGGAAAAGCACGGCACCGTCGTCGGCGTCGGGCTCGCGGCCTGGCGCATCCTGCGTTGCAATCCGTGGTGTCACGGCGGTTGCGACGAAGTCCCCGACAATATGCCTTGGAACCGCCGCGAGGCGCCCTCATCTGCGGGCCTGTTCACTGGCCTGCTGCAACGTGATTCCGGCTCCGGGCCGTCCCCCGCGGCGCCGACGACGGCCGCGACCGACCAATAAAACTTCTCGAACACTCCCACATGACCGAATTCCGCCGCACCCTGCTGCTGGTCGCCTTGATGATGTCGCTGTTGATGCTGTTCGACAAGTGGCGCGTCCATCACGGCGAGAGCTCGCTGCTGGCGCCGCGTCCGCCTGCCAGCAAGGTCGTCACGTCGACGACGCCTGCGCCGCGCATCGACAACGCCGCGCTCGCGGCCGCGGCGGCGGCCACGCCGGCGTCGGGCGCGGCCTCCGGCGCGGTCGTCAACCTGCCGATCGAGGACGTCACGATCCAGACCGACGTCGTCAAGGCGCGCATGAACACGCTGGGCGGCGACCTGGTCGACCTCGACCTGCTGAAGTACCAGGAGGTCGACAACCACAGCGAGATCTGGCGCCAGATCAAGGGACTGGTCGGCATCCACGATCCGGTGCCGCCCAAGGCCGACGTGAAGGTGTTCGACACCAGCGACACGCAGTTCTACGCCGCCCAGACCGGCCTGGCGGGCCTGCCGGGCGACGCGCTGGCCCACGTCGTGATGCGCCTGGCGAGCAGCGAGCGCACGCTGGCCGATGGCAAGAACGAGCTCGCGGTGCGCTTCGAGTCGCCCGAGATCAACGGCGTGCAGCTGGTCAAGACCTACACGTTCCATCGCGACAGCTACGCCATCGACGTCACGCACCAGGTGATCAACCACTCCGGCGCGGCGATCAAGCCCGACCTGTACCTGCAAACTCGTGCGCGACGGCCGCAAGCCCGCCGGCG
>CAIMXF010000186.1 GCA_903845345.1 uncultured beta proteobacterium | reverse complement strand
TGTTCGAATGCGTTCCAGATGCACTTTTCCAATCAGAAGCCCGGCTGGCTGCACGCCGGGCTGCAGGCCGTCTGCGTCGTCGGCGGCGTCGTCGCCGTCTGCTCGCTGCACGACACGCTCGGCCTGGCCAGCGGCGCGCTGCTGATCGCGGCCGCGCTGTCCATCTCGCTGCTGCGCCCGCTCGAGCGCCGCGCCCAGGTGCGCGCACTGCTCACGCCGCACTCGTCCTTCGTGCCCGCGCCCAGCCGCCTGGACGCGACCACCGACGTCGTGCGCGACATCATGCCGCCGCGGCTGGGCCACCGCGACATCGACCGCCAGCACCGCAGCCTCGCCTCGAAGGCGGCCACGCTTCGCGTCGCGTTCCTCCACGACGACGCGCCCGAAGACATCGAGCTGCTGGTGCACGAGCTGCTCGACAGCCTGGCGCACCACGTGCAGTTCGAGATCGACGCGATGGCCCGACTCGGCGTCTCGCGCCGCGACGAGGACGTCGACGCCGACCGCCTGCAGGTCGCCAACGCCGAATACGACTTCCACCTCTACTGTACCGGCGCGATGACGCTGGAAGAGCTGATCGACCGCGTCGCCGGCACGCTGGTGGCCGCACACCTGATGCGCCGCCATCCCGCGGTGCCCCGCATGCAGGCGGCGCTGCGGCGCTTGCGCGGCGCCAAGGCCTGACGCCGGGGCGTCGATCCGGCGCGACAGGCGCGCCGGGAAGCGGGCAAAACCCGGCGAGAATCGGAGACGTCACGCGGCGCGGCGGTCGAGGGAACGTTCCCGGCCGCGTCGCCTCGAACCCGCCTCCGACACGAAGCCCACGCTCCCATGACCGCCTCCCTCCGCCGCGCCGCGCCGCTGCTCGCCACCCTGACGCTGGCCGCGCTGCCGCTGGCCGGCCACGCCGCTCCCGTCGCCACCATCGCCGGCATGCCGCCGGTGATCGACCCGAACAACCTGTACAGCGAGACCGCCGGCCCCGAGCACATCAGCCCGGCGCTGAAGGACGACCTCGTGCGCGTGTACGTGCCCAACCTGCGCGGCAACTCGGTCAGCGTGATCGATCCCGCGAAGATGAAGGTGGTCGACACGTTCAAGGTGGGCCTGAGCCCGCAGCACGTGGTCGTCGGCTACGACCTGCGCACGCTGTGGGCCGCCAACAATGCCGAACGCAGCAACGCCGGCAGCCTGACGCCGATCGATCCGCGCACCGGCAAGCCGGGCAAGGCGATCCCCGTCGACGATCCGTACAACATGTACTTCACGCCGGACGGCAAGTCGGCCATCGTCGTCGCCGAGGCGCGTCACCGCCTGGACTTCCGCGATCCGAAGACGATGGCGATCCAGTACCAGATCGACGCGCCCCGGTGCGGCGGCATCAACCACGCCGACTTCTCGATCGACGGCAAGACCGCGTTCTTCACCTGCGAGTTCGACGGCTCCATCGCGAAGATCGACCTGGTCGGGCGCAAGGTCGCGGGCTACCTCGTGCTGCCGATGCCGGCCACCCGACTGAAGGACAAGTTCGTCCCCGCCGGCGGCCCGACCACCGAGGTCTGCACCTCGCGCAAGGGCATGCCGCAGGACATCCGCTTCTCGCCCGACGGCAGGAAGCTGTACGTGGCCGACATGGAAGCCGACGGCGTGCACGTGATCGACGCCGCCAGCTTCAAGGAGACCGGCTTCATCACCACCGGCGTCGCGGCGCACGGCCTGTACCCGAGCCGCGACGGCAAGATGCTCTACATCGCCAACCGCGGCTCGCACAGGATCCACGGCCCGCGCCACGGCCCGGGCAGCGTGTCGGTGCTGGACTTCGCCACCGACAAGATCGTCAAGACCTGGCCGGTGCCCGGCGGCGGCAGCCCCGACATGGGCAACGTCACGGCCGACGGCAGGTACCTGTGGCTCTCGGGCCGCTACGACGACGTCGTCTACCGCTTCGACACCACCAACGGCGCCGTGCAGCAGGTCGCCGTGGGCCAGGAGCCGCATGGCCTGACCGTGTGGCCGCAGCCGGGCCGATACTCCCTGGGGCATACCGGCAACCTGCGCTGAGCTGGAGGTATGCTCGGCGGCGCCTGAGCCCGGCTTGACCGGGCAAGGCCAGACAAGCGCGCACTCCGGTGCGCGTTCCTTCATCGGTTCGGATCAATTCCCTGGGGAGGGAACCACATGCTCAAGACTTCCAGTCTCGTGCGAGGCGCCGTCGCGTGCGCCGCTTTCCTGATCGCCGGCAGCGCCTTCGCCGAGGGCACGTTCACGCCGGAGATCGGCATCGCCCAGACCAGCGGCAAGAACGTGCGCGACATCGACGGCCGCAGCCACGACCCCGCCCTCACCGCCGCCTTCGGCTACGAGCTCGACAACGGCTTGGGCGCCCGCGTGATGACCATCGGCGACTTCAACGTCCAGACCGATCTCGGGCCGAACGACTACCGCACCTTCGACAATTTCATCGGCGTGCAGGCCACCGGCAAGCTCGCGCTGGCGAACACCTTGAACCTGCGCGGCGGCCTCGGCCTCGGCCGCAGCATGCTGAGCGGCGACGGCCACGAGCTCAGGACCGACGGCATCCTGTCCGTCGGGCTGCAATGGCGGCCGGCGAGCCATTACGCGATGGAAGTGCGCTTCGACCGCCTGACCACCACCAGCACGAACGTCATCGGCCTGCAGTTCCAGGTCCCGTTCTGATGGCGTGGATGCGCGCGCGGGCGTCCCGCGCGTGCGTCACGCGAGCAGCACGCTGCAGCCGGTCGTCGTGCGCGCCTCGAGATCGCGATGCGCCTGCGCGGCTTCGGCCAGCGGGTAGCGCTGGTCGATGCGGATCCTGACGGTGCCGTTGCACACCACCTCGAACAGGTCGTCGGCCATCGCCTGCGTGCGCTCGCGCGTGGACAGGTGCGTGAACAGCGTCGGGCGCGTCAGGTACAGCGAGCCCTTGCTGGCGAGCACCCCCGGCGAGACCGGCGGCACCGGGCCCGACGAGTTGCCGAACACCGCCATCAGGCCGAACGGGCGCAGGCAGGCGACCGATCCGTCGAAGGTGTCCTTGCCGACCGAATCGTAGACCACCTTCACGCCCTTGCCGCCGGTGATCTCCTTGACGCGGTCGACGAAGTTCTCGCTGCGGTAGTTGATCATGTGCGCCGCGCCGTACTCCGTGGCGAGCGCGCACTTGTCGTCCGAGCCCGCGGTGCCGATCAG
>CAIMXF010000185.1 GCA_903845345.1 uncultured beta proteobacterium | reverse complement strand
GTTCCAGACCAACATCCTCGCGTTGAACGCCGCGGTCGAAGCCGCGCGTGCCGGCGAACAGGGGCGCGGCTTCGCGGTCGTGGCCGGCGAGGTGCGCAACCTGGCGCAGCGTTCGGCCGGCGCCGCGCGCGAGATCAAGGCGCTGATCGGCACGAGCGTCGACAAGATCGAGGAAGGCTCGAAGCTGGTTCGCCACGCCGGATCGACGATGAGCGAGATCGTCGAATCGGTGGAGCGCGTCGCCATCATCATCAACGAGATCACCGCCGCGGCCGCGGAGCAGAGCCAGGGCATCGGCGAGGTCAACGGCGACGTGTCGCAGCTCGACGAGATGACGCAGCGCAACGCCGCGCTGGTCGAGGAAGCCGCGGCCGCCGCGGCGAGCATGGAGCAGCAGTCGGAAGGACTGGAGTCGGCGGTCGCCGTGTTCAGGCTGGTCGAAGAACGCTGACGCGCGCTGTCGCCTTGGCGACCGTTTCGCGCCACGCTGCTGTCACATCGCTCTGCGAACCTCTCGGGATTGGGCACCGACGCCGCGAACGCCGGTGCCCTGTCGTTTCACACTCGAGAGGATCATCATGCAGCGTCGCATCGTCGCCATGGCTTGCGGCACCCTGGCCGTCGCCGGCGGAGCCATCGTCACCGCCTGTTTCGACAGCTCCGGCAGCTCGACGCCGCCCACCTACACGGTGAGCGGCGTGGCGGCCTCCGGCGCGCCGTTGGTCGGCGCCACCGTGACGCTGACCGACAGCAAGGGCGCCGTCGTGACGTCGGCCCTCACCGGCAGCGACGGCAGCTACTCGATCGTCACCAAGGGCACCGCGCCGTTCGTGCTGACCACCGCGTTCAACGACGTCGACGGCACGCCCGCGCTGCTGTCGTCCGTGCTCGCGCCGAAGGGCGGTGGCGCGACGGTGAGCCTCGTGGCCAACCTGAACCCGCTGACCTCGCTCGTGACGCAGCGCGTCCTCGGCGTGGTGCCGGCAACGGCGCCCACGGCGGCGCAGGTCGCCGCGGTGACGGCCGCGGCCATCACCACGGCCGAGCAGGACGTGACGACCGCGCTGCAGCCCGCGTACACCGCGCTGGCCATCCCGACGGCGTCGACCACCGACCCGATCGGCGCGACGTACCACGCGAACAGCACCGATCCCGTCGACAACCTCTTCACCATCGCGAGCTTCAACGTGCACGCCGGCCAGGTCGCCATCGGCACCGACAGCGCGCGCGCGGTGGTCTCGATCCCGGCGACGGGCGCGACCTCCGGCGCGGTGCCCGCGGCGGCGGCCACGTCGCTGGCCGCGCTCAATGCCGGGCCGACGACGACGGCCATCAAGAACGTGATCGTGGTCGTCGGCGAGAACCAGACCTTCGACGCCGTCTTCGGCACGTATTCGGCGCCCGCCAACCAGACGGTCAAGAACCTGCTGTCGCAAGGCATCGTCAACGCGGACGGCAGCCCGGGCCCGAACTTCGCGCTGGCGGCGCAGAACCAGGGCGTCGCGTCGACCGCCTACACGATCAGCCCGACGCGCGGCGCGGCCTACGCCACGCTGCCGCAGCCCGAGCTGATCGGCGTGCTCAACGCGCAGCTGCAGGCGCAAGGCGGCGTGCCCGATCCGCGCGTGCCGCCCAACCTGCCCAACGGCCCGTTCCAGAACACCAAGTACGCACCGTACGCGCTGAGCGCGAACAACCCGCTGGGCAACCTGACGGGCGACCCGGTGCACCGCTTCTTCCAGATGTGGCAGCAGAACGGCGGCGACAACTCCAGGCTGGACATGTACACCTGGGTCGCCACCACCACGGGCCAGGGTGGCGACACCGCCGGCGTGACGCCCGCCAATCCGGCGCAGGGCGGCGAGCTGATGGGCTTCGCGAACATGGCCAGCGGCGACGCGCCGTTCTTCAAGAGCCTGGCGACGCAATACGCGATCAGCGACAACTACCACCAGTCGATCCAGGGCGGCACCGGCGCCAACTTCTTCGCGATCGCGACGGCCGACACGGCCTGGTTCAACACCAACGGCGCCGTCGCGACGCCGCCGGCCAACCAGATCGAGAACCCCAACCCGATGGCGTCCACGCCGAACTTCTACGCGCAGGACGGCTACAGCGGCGGCTCCTACGTGAACTGCTCGGATTCCACGCAGCCCGGGGTCGGCGCGATCCTGAGCTTCCTCGCGACGACCGGCACCAAGAGCAACTGCGACGCAGGCAAGTACTACCTCGTCAACAATTACGGCCTGGGGTATGACAGGGACGGCAACCCGCAGCCGATCGGTGCGAACAACTACACGCTGCCGCCGCAGACCGTGCCGACGATCGCCGAGGCGCTCGCTGCCAGGAAAGTGAGCTGGAAGTGGTACACCGGCGGCCGCGAGCCGGCCGACGTCACGGCCGACGCCGCCGCCTTCGGCGTGCCGGTGGCCGTGGCCCAGGGCGCCCAGTACAACACCATCGGCGATCCGCTGGTGGCCTCGAGCAACATCCAGGGCAGCGCGGCGCTCAAGGCCGGTCTCGCCGGCCTGACCACGCTGTACGCCGACATCGCCGGCAACACGCTGCCGGCCGTCTCGTTCGTCGTTCCGAAGAACCTCGACAGCGGCCACCCGGGCTATTCGGTCCCCGCCAAGTACGAGCTGTTCCTGCAGGACCTGATCGCCAAGGTGAAGGCCAACCCGACGCTGTGGGCGCACACCGCCATCATCATCACCACCGACGAAGGCGGCGGCCATTTCGACACCGGCTACATCCAGTCGGTCGATTTCTTCGGCGACGGCCCGCGCATCCCGATGATCGTGGTCTCGCCGTACGCGCGCACCAACTACATCGACCACACCTACCACGACCACGCGTCGGTGCTGAAGTTCATCGAGCGCAACTGGCGCGTCGCGCCGCTGTCGGCCCGCAGCCGCGACAACCTGCCCAACCCGATCTCCGCTTCGGCCAACCCGTACAAGCCGACCAATCAGACGCCCGCCATCGGCGACCTGACGTCGCTGTTCGCGTTCTGAGGCGATGAGGGGCACGGCCGGCCGAGGGCTGGCGGCCCTCGCAGCGGGGCTCGCCATCGCGCTGCCGGGCGCGGGCGCAGGCGCACCCGCGCGCGATGGCGTGACGATGTGGGTGCGCTATCCGCCCGCCAGGGTCGCGCTCGATCCGGCGGCCGCTCTGGGTCGCGCGATGTTCTCCGACGTGTCGCTGTCGGCGTCGGGCAAGCAGTCGTGCGCGAGCTGCCACGATCCGGCGCATGCCTACGCACCGGCCGACGGCCGCGCCGTGCAGCCGGGCGGCCCGGGCATGGACGGCTTCGGCACGCGGGCGGTGCCGTCGCTGCGCTACCTGCAGTTCACGCCGCGCTTCTCGCGCCACCTGCCGCAGCCCGATCCCGACGGCGTCGAGGATGAGGGCCCGGCCGGCGGCTTCACGCGCGACGGGGCGGCGCAGACGCTGCACGAGCAGGCGCTGCTGCCGCTGCTCAATCCGGTGGAGATGGCCAACGCCGACGTGAACGACGTCGCCGCGCGCCTGCGCAAGACCGCGTACGCCGCGCAGTTTCGAAAGGTGTACGGCGCCGACATCTTCGACCGCCCCGCGGCCGCGGTCGCGCGCGCCACCGAGGCGCTCGAAGCGTTCGAGACGCAGGATCCCGGCTTCCGGCCGTACACCAGCAAGTTCGACGCGGCGATGTCGGGCAACGCGCGCTTCACCGCGCAGGAGCTGCGCGGCTACACCTTGTTCAACGACCCGAAGAAGGGCAACTGCGCGAAGTGCCATGTCGACGTGCCCGGCCCGGGCGGACGTCCCGCGCAGTTCACCGACTACGGCCACGTCGCGATCGGCGTGCCGCGCAATCCGGAGATCGCGGCCAACCGCGATCCGCGCTTCTTCGATCTCGGCCTGTGCGGTCCGGTGCGCAAGGACCTCGCCGGCGAGCCCGGGTTGTGCGGCATGTTCAAGACGCCCACGCTTCGCAACGCCGCGAGCCGCCAGGTGTTCTTCCACAACGGCCGCTTCCACACGCTGGTCGACGTGCTGCGCTTCTATTCCGAGCGCGACACCGATCCGGCCAGATGGTATCCGCGCGTCGGCGCAAAGGTCGTCGCGTTCGACGACCTGCCGCCGCGCTATCGCGCCAACGTCGATCGCGTCGACGAGCCGTTCACGCGCAAGCGTGGCGACAAGCCCGTCTTCACCGATGCCGAGATCGCCGACCTGGCCGCGTTCATGAAGACGCTGGACGACGGCTGGTCGAACGAACCCGGCGGCAAGGCCGCGCGCTAGCCGCGCCCGACTGCGTCTCGGTGCAGCTCCGCGCCGCGCCGCCGTGGAAGACGCGATGCGGTGGCGGGTATCGCGCCCGGGCCCGTCACGCCATCAGTCGAGCTTGAAGACCGCCACCGCGTCGACCAGTTGCTGCGCCTGGTGCCGCAGGCTGTCGGCCGCGGCCGCGCTTTCCTCGACCAGCGCGGCGTTCTGCTGCGTCGCCTGGTCCATGCGGCCGATCTCCTCGCCGACCTGGCCGACGCCGCTGCGCTGCTGCGCATTGGCGGCGCTGATGTCTTCCACCAAGGCGCCCACGCGGCGGATCGCGGCGACGATTTCCTGCATCGTCCGCCCGGCCTCGTCCACCAGCTGCGAGCCTTCCTCGACGCGCTCGACGCTCGCGGTGATCAGCGTCTTGATCTCGCGCGCCGCGTCGGCGCTGCGGCCGGCCAGGCTGCGCACTTCCGAGGCCACCACCGCGAAGCCGCGTCCCTGCTCGCCGGCCCGCGCGGCCTCGACCGCGGCGTTCAGCGCGAGGATGTTGGTCTGGAACGCGATGCCGTCGATCACGGAGATGATCTCGGCGATGCGGCGCGAGCTGTCGTTGATGCCGTGCATCGTCGTGACCACGCGCTCGACCACCGTGCCGCCCTTGACGGCGACGGTCGTGGCCTCCAGCGCGAGCTCGTTGGCCTTGCTGGCGCTGTCGGCGCTGTTCTGCGCCGTCGCGCCGAGCTCCTCCATCGTCGATGCGGCCACCTGCAGCGCCGACGCCTGCTGCTCGGTGCGCTGGCTCAGATCCTGGTTGCCCTGCGCGATCTCGGCGCTGGCGGTGGCCACCTGCTGCGCGTTGTCGCGCACGCGGCCGACGATGCCGCGCAACTGCGACTGCATTTCGCCGAGCGTGCGCAGCAGGGCGGCCGTCTCGTCGTCGCCGCGCGCGACCACCGGGTGCGTCAGGTCGCCGGCGGCGACTTCCCTGGCCACGCGCGTGGCCTGCAGCAGCGGCGTCACCACGCCGCGGCCCAGCGCGCGGCCGATGCCCAGGCCCAGGCCGCACGCGGCGATCATCACGCCGACCGCGATCCACAACGCACGACGCCCGGCCGCGGACGCGGCGCTCGCGACGTCGGCGCGGCGCGCCGCGATGCTGGCGGACAGGTCGTCGAGCAGCTTGGCCGGTTCGCGGTCGATGCCGCGCACCGCCATGTCGCCGACCGACGAATCGAAGCCGACGGCGCTGAACTTGTCGAAGCCTTCGCGATAGCCCGCGGCCATCTTCTGCTGCGCGGCGATGAAGCGGTCGAGCTGCGCGTTGGCGGTGGCGTCGCCCAGCTTGCCCTGCAGCGCGCGCGCGCCGTCGGCGACCTGCCTTTCCTGGGCCTGGAACGCCGTCCAGTGCTTCTGCAGCAACGCGGCATCGGAGCCGCGCAGCAGCGTGTCCTTCCACTCCTGGACCTGTGTCTTGAAGTGGCCCGAGATCGCGTTGATGGCGCGTTCGTCGGCCACGCGCTGCATCACGTCGGTCTCGAAGGTTTCGAGCGAATGGGTGACCACGAACAGGCCGGCGAGGCCCGCCAGCAGCGACACGACGAGGGCGGCCGCGAAGTACAGCGGGATCTTGATCTTGAGTGTCACGGGGGCTCCGTCGGGATGTCGAATGCGGCTGGATCGCAGCGCAAGGGGATGCACGGCGCGTGCCAGTTCTACTGCTCATGCGTGACAGGCGTGCGCATTGCGATCATCGACCGGCCGACGTTCATTGACTGCGGCGATCACCCGACGCTCGCGACCGCTTTTCCTGCGTTGCCGGAAGCGAGCCGTCATCGACTTGTCACATTCGCCTGGGCCGCGATCGCCGGTTTCGAAGGCGAGAAGGTCATTGAGGAAAGGATCGACGAGCACACGACGCCGGAACACGGCTCGCCGACCTGATCGCTCGCTGCGAGGAGGCGGCCGACGGCTGCCTTATCATCCGCGCGAAGGCCCGATGCGAACGCCAACCGCTTGCCGGTTGGCGTTTCGCCTTGGGCTGCCTCGCCCGCCCGACCCCGACACCGATGACCACCTCCCTGACCTCGCTGCGCGCCGACGCGATCCGCATCACGCACGACGACGTGCACTACGAGCCCGTCGCCGACGACGCCGCGCTCGGCGCGCTGCTGTTCGCGCTCGACCTGCTGGGCCGCGACGCCTTCGACATCGCCGCCATGCGCTACGCCGACCGCGTCGCGCTGGGTCCGGCCCTCGATGCCGCGCGCCAGTACGGGCTGATCCTGCAGCGCCACATCGACCGCGCCGATCGCACCACCGCGCGGCTGCCGCCGTCGGTCGGGGTGGACGACGCGCACGCCTGGGTGCACGCGGCCGCGGCCAGCGTGCCCGAGGCCGAGCGCGACCGCTTCTGCTGGCGCCTCGCGCGCCGCCTGGGCCCCGATCCGTGGGGCGACGGCCGTCCGGCGATCGCGCTGGCGAACCAGCAGTTCGGCATGTTCGAGGAAGGCTTCGAGGAGATCGAAGCGCGCGCCGCGGCCGCGGCAGGCGCGCCGGTGCCGACCGAACCGCCGTCTGCAGCGGAACAGTCGGCGCAATCCGCGGTCGCCGAATTCGCCGAACCGGAAGATCCTGTGCCCCATTGAAAAGGCGGCCTGGCCCTTCGCAGGGCCGGCCGCCTCGGCGCTCGGCGCGTCAGGTCAGGCCCGTACGCCGGCCAGGGCCTCGTTGAAGGTGGCGCTCGGGCGCATGACGGCAGCGGTCTTCTCGGCGTCGAGCAGGTAGTAGCCGCCGATGTCCACCGGCTTGCCCTGCACGTCGGACAGTTCGCCGATGATGGTCTTCTCGCGCGACGCGAGCGTGGCAGCCAGCGGCTTGAAGTGGGCCTGCAGCTCGAGGTCCTCGGTCTGCGCCGCGAGTTCCTGCGCCCAGTACAGCGCGAGGTAGAACTGGCTGCCGCGGTTGTCGAGCTGGCCGGTCTTGGGCGACGGCGACTTGTTGTTGTCCAGCAGCTTGCCGGTGGCCGCGTCCAGCGTCCTGGCGAGCAGCTTGGCCTTCTCGTTGCCGAGCTTGATGCCCATGTCTTCCAGCGACACGGCCAGCGCGAGGAACTCGCCCAGCGAGTCCCAGCGCAGGTGGTTCTCTTCGACCAACTGCTTGACATGCTTCGGCGCGGAGCCGCCCGCGCCCGTCTCGTACATGCCGCCGCCGGCCATCAGCGGCACGATGGACAGCATCTTCGCGCTCGTGCCCAGCTCCATGATCGGGAACAGGTCGGTGAGGTAGTCGCGCAGGATGTTGCCGGTGACCGAGATCGTGTCCAGGCCGCGCACCACGCGCTCCAGGGTGTAGCGCATCGCCCGCACCTGCGACATGATCTGGATGTCCAGGCCGGTGGTGTCATGCTCCTTCAGGTAGGTCTGCACCTTCTTGATGACCTCGTTCTCGTGCGGACGATACGTATCGAGCCAGAACACGGCCGGCATGCCCGAGTTGCGGGCGCGCGTGACGGCCAGCTTGACCCAGTCGCGGATCGGCGCGTCCTTGACCTGGCACATGCGCCAGATGTCGCCTTCCTCCACGTGCTGCACGAGCAGCACCTCGCCGGTGGCGATGTCGACGATGCGCGCCTCGCCGGCTTCCTGCACCTCGAAGGTCTTGTCGTGCGAGCCGTATTCCTCGGCCTGCTGCGCCATCAGGCCGACGTTGGGCACCGTGCCCATCGTCACCGGATCGAAGTTGCCGTTGGTCTTGCAGAAGTTGATGACCTCCTGGTAGATGCGGGCGAACGTGCTCTCCGGGATCACGGCCTTGGTGTCCTTCGGGCGACCGTCGGCGCCCCACATCTTGCCGCCGATGCGGATCATGGCCGGCATCGACGCGTCGACGATCACGTCGTTGGGCGCGTGCAGGTTGGTGATGCCCTTGGCCGAGTCGACCATCGCCAGCTCCGGGCGGTGCTCGTGGCAGGCATGCAGGTCGCGGATGATCTCGTCGCGCTGCGACGTGGGCAGGACGGCGATCTTCTCGTACAGCGTGGCCATGCCGTTGTTGACGTTGATGCCCAGCTCGTCGAACACCTTGCCGTGCTTCTCGAACGCCTCGCGATAGAAGATGCGCACGGCGTGGCCGAACACGATCGGGTGCGAGACCTTCATCATCGTGGCCTTGACGTGCAGCGAGAACATCACGCCGGTCTTGCGAGCGTCCTCCATCTGGAATTCGTAGAACTCCAGCAGCGCCTTCTTGCTCATGAACATCGAGTCGATGATCTCGCCGGCCAGCAGCGACACCTTGGGCTTGAGCACCGTCGTCTTGCCGGCCTTGGTGACCAGCTCCATGCGGACATCGCACGCCTTGGCGATCGTCATCGACTTCTCGCCGTGATAGAAGTCGCCGTGCTTCATCGTGGCCACGTGCGTCTGCGAGGCCTGGCTCCACACGCCCATCGAATGCGGGTTCCTGCGCGCGTAGTTTTTGACGGCCAGCGGCGCGCGGCGGTCGGAGTTTCCTTCGCGCAGCACCGGGTTGACGGCGCTGCCCAGCGCCTTCGAGTAGCGCGCCCTGATCTTCTTGTCCTCGTCCGTCGTCGGCTGCTCGGGGAAGTCGGGGATCGCGTAGCCCTTGCCCTGCAGCTCCTTGATCGCGGCCTGCAACTGCTGCACCGACGCGCTGATGTTGGGCAGCTTGATGATGTTGGTGTCGGGAAGCAGCGTCAGGCGGCCGAGCTCGGCCAGGTTGTCGGGCACCTTCTGCGCGTCGGTCAGGAATTCGGGGAACTCGCCCAGGATGCGCGCCGCGACGGAGATGTCGCTGGCCTTGACGGCGATGCCCGCGGGCGCGGTGAACGCGCGCACGACGGGCAGGAAGGCGTGGGTCGCCAGCAGGGGCGCCTCGTCCGTCAGGGTGTAGATGATGGTCGGCTGTTGGGTGGTCATCGGCGCAGTTCCAGGTTTTGAGGGCGGAACCGCGAGGCGATGCCGTCCTCCTGGAAGGGTTGCGTCGGGGTTCCCGGCTGGCATTTTCCACCCATCCGCGACCGCGCGGGCGGCGGCAGGGCAATCGGCCCGGTTCCAGGCCGGTTCGGGCCGACGCGGATCAACCCAGCTTGTTGATCTCGCCCTGCACGGCCCAGCGATCCGCTTCCGGGATCGCCTCGAGCACCGTCTGCACGAAGCGCGCCCGGCTGCCGCCCGACGCGTCGGCCGCGCGCCTGACCATCACGCGCGCGATCGGGCCCATCTTGCGGGTGACGATCTGCGCCACGCGGGTCTTGAAGTCGTCCGTCAGCGGATCGCCGACCGGCGCCGCGCTGGCGACCGCCGCGGGGATCGGCGTGGCGCCGCTGGCGGATGAGGCGGAGTGCGATCCGACAGGCGTCACCTGGCTGCCGCCGCGCACCTGCTCGGCGAACTGGTGGCGCTTGGTCTCGTCGGCGATGTGGCGGCCCACCGCGGAGGCCAGGCTGGCCGGGTCGGCGTGCGTGCGCGCGGCCTCGCGCACCATCACGCGCGCCATCGGGCCCACGTGCGTGGCGAGCGCGCGCTCGATGCGGGCCAGCTCGGTCGGATCCCAGCCGGTCGCGCCCAACGACGAGCCGCTGGCGCCCGACGACAGCGCCGGGTCGCGCGGCGGCGGCGCTTCCTTCGGCGAGGCGACGCTGGGCGACACCGCGCTGGTGGTGACCGGCTGCTCGCCGTCGCGCGGGATCGGCAGGATGACGGTGGCCTTGGCCGTGGCCGACGCGGGCGTGCGCGACAGCGCCTGCAGCGCCGTGCGCATCGCGAGCGCGTCGGGATAGCGGTTGGCCGGGTTCTTGGCGATCGCCCTGGCGACCACCGCATCGAACGCCACTGGCCGCAGGCCCTGGGTCACGACGCTGGGCGGCGGCGGCTCGTCGTTGAGGATCTTGTACATCACCTCCTGCGTCGCGCCGGTGAACGCGCGCCGGCCGGTGAGCATGCGGTACAGCAGAACGCCGCAGGCGAAGATGTCGGCGCGGTGGTCGATACCCTTGCCGGTGAACTGCTCGGGCGCCATGTAGGCCGGCGTGCCGATCATCGACGACACCTGCGTGAGGTTGGCGTCCTCCAGCCGCGCGATGCCGAAGTCGGTCAGCTTGACCTGGCCCGCCTTCGTGACGATGAGGTTGGCCGGCTTGATGTCGCGGTGCCAGACGCCCTGCGAGTGGGCGACGGCCAGGGCCTCGAGCAGCTGGTCCATCACCGCCAGCACGTTGGCCTCGGACAGCATCTGCGGCACGGCCAGGATCTCGTCGAGCGTGCGGCCGTCGACGAACTCCATGGCGATGAAGGTGACGTCGCCGTCCTCGCCGAAGTCGTAGATGGCCACGACGCCCGGATGCGCGATGCGCCCGACGGCCTTGGCCTCGTTGCGGAAGCGCGCGGCCATGGAGTCGGTGGCGGTCGAGTCGCCCAGCAGCTCGCGGTGGATCGTCTTGATCGCCACCGCGCGATGGATGTGCGGATCGAAGCCCTTGTAGACCGTGCCCATCGAGCCGCGGCCGAGGACGCCCGAGATCGTGTACTTGCCGATGCGCTCGGGGATCGGTGGCGGGGTGGTCATGAGTCGAGCATCTTCATCGCGTGCGTGAGGCTCGTGCGCATGCGGTTGAACGATTCGGACAGCACGCCGATCTCGTCGTTGGATCGGACGGCGAACTCGGGCGCCTCGAACTCGCCCAGCGAGACGCGGTCGGCGATGCCCGAGAGCCTGCTCACCGGCCGGATGACCAGGCGATAGAGCATCAGGTTGAGCGCCGCGCCGATCAGCACGAACACGCCCGTGAGCACGCCCATCACCACCAGCAGCGCGCGGTCGGCCTGCTGCAGCGGCAGCGTGAGCGGCACCGACACCACCTGCGCGCCCAGCGGCTCGTTGAGCGTCCAGCCGAAGCCGTTGCCGGGGCCGTACTTGTCGGTGAGCGTCTTGGGGGCGGCCTCGGGCGTGCTGTGGCAGGCGAGGCAGGCCGGGTTGGTGATGACGATCGGACGCGCGATGTACAGCGCGGCGCCGGTGGGTGTCTCGCGCTCGCCGATGAATTCCTTCAGGTCGGCGTTCTTCCTGAACGCGGAGACGATGTCCTCTTCCCACGCCACCGCCCGGTCGCGCGGGTTGGTCGGGTTGAGCATGGCCGACTTGAACGTGTAGTCGGGATAGGTCTTCTGCAGGTGCGCGAGCACCTCGGCCGCCGAGTAGGCCGGGATGGACTGCGGCAGGAAGGTGTACTTCATCTGCGTCTCGAGCAGCGGCTTGATCTGCGTGGCGGTGTAGGTGCTGACGCCGTTGGCGCCCGTCATCAGCAGGCGGGCGCGGTCGACCACGTCGTCCTTGGCGGCCTTCTGCAGCATGTTGCGCGCGATCAGGCTCGACGCGCCGAGGCCCACCAGGAACACGAGCAGGAACACCAGGTTGAACTTGACGAGGAGTTTCATGGCTTGGCTTGTGGGCTGGAGTCAGTATCGAGACGCCGCGGCCTGCGGCGCGCGGACGGGCGAGGACAGGACGGTCGTCCATTCGGGATGGGACTTCAGCCCCGCGACGAGGCCGGCGCGGAACTGCGGATCGGCGGCCAGGCGGCGCCAGCGCTCGGCGAACACGCGGCGCAGCGGGGCCTCGGCGTCGATCCAGGGCTGGGCGTCGGCGTAGCTCATGTCGCCCAGGCGATGCGGCGGCACGTCGGCGGGGAAGGCGGACAGCCGCGACGGCAGCGAATCCATGAAGGTGCGCGGCATCGCCTGCACGAACGCCTGCGACGCGCCCTTGCTGAGCACCGGCCTGGCACCGCCGGCCGGCAGCGCGAGCATCTCGCCGGACTTCAGCGCCTGCGCCGGTGCGTCTGGCACGCGCGACTGCACGCGCGACGGGCCGCTTTCCGCGAACGCCTGCGCGCCGTCGGCCTGCACGGACAGGATCAGCGCGCCAGCGGTGGTATCGGTGTCGGCGAGCGGGCTGCGGATCGCGCCCGAGACGCCGGACGGCGCGACCAGCTTGGCCCACCCCGACAGCAGGTAGACGCCGCCGCGCATGTCGTCGCCGAGGTCGGGCGCGAGCATCGCGCGGCTGGCCGGGCCGAAGGCGACGCCCAGCCCGCCGGGAAATTCGACGCGCAGCAGGCGGGTGCCCGGAGCGGTCATGAGCAGGTCGCCGGCCTGCAGTCGCACCCCTTCGGCCAGCGCGTAGCGCGCGCCGTCGCGCAGCAGCGTGGCGTCGCCGTCGAGCATCGTGACCAGCGGCGCGCGCGGGGCGGCCGCGCAGGCCGCCGCGGCGCCGGCCGCCAGCAGGGCGGCCAGGACGAGGCGCAAGCAGGGACGCAGCGACGGCGACAGCATGCCGCCGATTATGGCGACCTCGTGGGACGGCGCGACGTGACTTGTCGCCGATTTGCGGCCCGCGGCGGCGCGGCCGGCCTGCGGTTTCAGCGCGCGGTCAGGCCCGTGCGGACGCACTGCGGCTGCATCAGCCGGTCGATCAGGCCGTAGAAGACGCGTTCGGTGTCCTGCGCGTCGAGCAGGTAGAGCGCGTGCAGCACGTCGTCGAAGAAGTAGCCCGGCTCGCCGTCGGCGCCGACGTTGTCGCGGCTGCGCAGGATCTCGGGCTCCGGGATCTCCAGCCGCAGCGCGGTCTTGAGCGCGAGCATCGGGACATCGGTCTCGCCGCCGTCCAGCAGGTCCTGCAGGACGTCCAGCAGGGCCTGCTGGCGCGGCGTCGCGTTGTACCAGGGGTCGCTCCAGCCGGCCCAGTCCATCTTGCAGCTGATGCCGTTCGGGAGCGCGTGGTACGCGGCGGCGCGGGATGCGTTCTCCGCCTTGGCGGCGGCGAGGGCCGCGCGGAGCGCGCCCAGGTACTGACGTGGTCTGGCCTGACTCATCGGAGCCTTCCGCAAGCGTTGGAAAAGCAGGCCGCCACGCGGCGTTTTCACGCGAATGTGGCGGCTGCCGTTCCCCTTCTTATCGGCGCGCCGCGGCGGGCTCTTTAACCCGGCGGGCCTCGCGCGCGGGGCGTCCGGGCATTTGTCACCCCTGTCCAGCCGGCGTCGGCGACCTCGACCCGTCGCTGGCGACCGCCGATGCATGGATAAGGAGTGCTTTGTTCGTGATATTTGTTTTATTCGTTGTTTTTGTTTTATTCATTATTCAATGGGTCAGCCGACAACACCTTCAGGGCGGCGCGAGGGCCTCACGGCCGTTGCGAAGGCTTTGCGACAGCGTCGGGGCTCGGCCCAGGGCTGTCCTGTTGGAAGCGTCTCGTCGTATCAGGAGTCCCTGCCTCGGCCGGCGCAGCGTGGTCACCCCGGTGGCTTGTTCTGGATCAAAAGGAAATCGCATGAAACATCGATACCGCATGACACCGTTGGCACTGGTGCTGGCCGTCTCGGCCGTCCACGCCGCCGACCTGACGGATTGGCTTCAATTGAACGGCTTCGGCACCCTGGGTGCCTATCGCGCCGACGACAAGGTCGCCAGCGTCCGTGCCGACCAGCGCACGGCCAACGCCTCGCTCGACAAGACCCGCTTCGACGGCGACACGCTGCTGTCGGGCCAGCTCACCGCCCACAACGACGGCCCGTTCCGCGCCGTGCTGCAGGTGCTGGACAAGGACGACGTCGCGCGCCACTGGCATCCGCGCGTCGAGTGGCTCTACGCGAGCTGGGACGCGACGCCCGACCTCAACTTCAAGGCCGGCCGCACCGTGCTGCCGCTGTTCCTGCTGTCCGACACCCGCAACGTCGCGTACGCGCAGACCACCGTGCGGCCGGACAACGCCGTCTACCAGCTCAACCCGATCACCAATCTCGACGGCGTCAGCGGGACCTGGGGCACGAAGCTGTGGGGCGGCGACCTGGGCGTCGACGCGGTCTACGGCTCGACCAAGGTGACCGTGGCCTCCGGAAGCGTCAAGGCCAAGGACGTTTCGGCGCTGGCCGTGAAGTGGAGCAACGGCACCGTCACCCTGCGTGCCGCGCATTCGCAACTGTCGCTCGACGCCAACCTGCCGTCGACCGAGGCGGCGATCAACCGGCTCGAATCGGGCGCCACCGGCTGCACGAACTGCGCCGCGGTGCTGCCCGCGCTGGCCTCGACGTCGTTCAAGGCACAACTCAACACGGTCGCGGCCGTCTATGAGTCGGGATCGTTCGCCGCGCAGGCCGAATGGGTCTCGCGTCCGACGACCTCGGCGCTGACCCCCGACGCCAACGCCTGGTACCTGCAGAGCAGCTACCGGCTCGGCGCCTTCACGCCCTACGGCGTCATCGGCAAGCTGAACTTCCGGGAAGCGCCGCTGGGCCTGACGACCGCCGCCGCGGCGCCGCCGGCCGCGCACGCCGCCAACGCCGCGTTCGACACCTTCCTGCAGAGCCAGAACGATCGCCGCATCTGGCAGGTCGGCACGCGCTGGGACTTCGCCGAGAACATGGCGCTGAAGCTGCAGTACGAGCGCTTCAGGAACACGCGCAATTCGACGATTGGCGTCACCAACGTCGTGAGCTATCCGTCGCCGCCTCCGATCGGCACCTACGCCGGCCCGAAGTGGGACGGCACGGTGAACCTCGTCACGCTCAACTTCGACTTCGTCTTCTAAGAGGTGCGCATGAACACACTCCAACTTCTCAAGTGCGCGCCCCTGCTCCTGCTGGGCTGCATCGGCGCCGCGCGTGCCGACGTCGTCGTCGTCGTGTCGGCGCAAAGCAAGGTCGCCACGCTCACCAAGGACCAGGTCAGCGAGCTGTTCCTGGGCGGCACCAAGGAATTCCCGGCCGGCGGCACGGCGTTGCTCGTCTCGACGGGCGGCCCGGTGCGCGACGAGTTCTATTCGAAGGTGCTGGGCAAGGACGCCGCGCAGGTCAAGGCCGTCTGGTCGCGCCTGATCTTCAGCGGCAAGGGCACCGCGCCGCGCGAGCTCGGCGACGCCGGCGAAGTCAAGAAGCTCGTGTCGACCAACCCGTCGACCATCGGCTTCATCGACAAGAGCGCCGTCGACGCCTCGGTGAAGGTGGTCTACGCGCCCTGAGCGACGCCGCCGTCCCCCGACAAGGACTTCCGCACGGAAGTCCTTTTTTTCTGCCCGGGGCGCGGGCCCCCGGATCGCCGGCGGGCGGCGGCCGAACGCGTCGCCGTCCGTGCCGTAAGGCGCACTAATTCGCGCGGAAGGAGTACCCTGCGCTGGTATACCCAGGGACGTCGGCAACACGATCGGGAAGTGACATGAACGCTCTCGGCCTCAGACGCGTCCGGCGCGCCTTGGTCGCGCTGCTCGGTGCGGCGGCTTGCCTCGATGGCGGCGTCCAGGCGGCGCCGGAGCCGCCGCTGCACCTGCGCATCGTCGGCGGGCTCGGCAGCCTGAACCAGTTCACGCGCCATGAGAAGCCGTTCTGGGAGACCGAGCTGGCGCGCCTCAGCGGCGGGCGCTACACCGCGGAGATCGTGCCGTTCGACCGCGCCGGCATCCGCAGCCAGGAGGTGCTGACGCTGGTGCAGCTCGGCGCGGTGCCGTTCGCCGACACGCCGGTGTCGGGCGGCATCACCAAGGATCCCGAGCTGACCGCGCCCGACCTCGCCGGACTGAACCCCGACATGTCCACGATGCGCCGCTCGGTCGCGGCGTTCCGGCCGTATCTCGAGACCATGATGCGCCAGCGCTACGGCATCGAGGTGCTGGCGGTGTACGTGTATCCGGCCCAGGTCGTCTATTGCAAGAAGCCGTTCGCCGGACTCAAGGGCCTCGCGGGGCAGCGCGTGCGCACGTCGGGACCGGCGCAGTCCGACTGGATCGAGGCGCTGGGCGGCAAGCCTGTCACGACCGGCTTCGGCGACATCATCCCCTACCTCGATCGCGACGAGCTCGATTGCGCCATCACCGGCACGATGTCGGGCAACACCGTCGGGCTGGACAGGATCACCTCGTACATCCACCCGATGGCGATCAGCTGGGGGCTGTCGCTGTTCGCGGCCAACGGCGCCGCGTGGAACGCGTTGCCGACCGACCTGAAGGCGCTGCTCAGGCGCGAGCTGCCGCGCGTCGAGCGCGAGATCTGGGACGAGTCCGAGCGCGAGACCGCCGACGGGCTCGCCTGCGACGTCGGCGCGCCCGAGTGCAAGGCGGGCCGCTCCGGCCACATGACGCTGGTGCCGAGCTCGCCCGCCGACGAACGCCTGCGGCGCGAGATCTTCGCCTCCACGGTGCTGCCGCGCTGGCTGCAGCGCTGCGGGCCGCAATGCGCGGCGATCTGGAACCGCACCCTGGCCCACAGCGCCGGAATCGAGGCTCGATGAAGGCGTCGCTGCGTCGTTCGAGCGCGATCGTCTGGACGGCCACCGGCGTGCTGCTGCTGGCGCTGGTCGTCACGGCGTCGTGGCTGGTGGCCGCCGAACGCCGCGACGCGATCGCGCGCGGCGAGCAGGTCGTCGTGCAGACGGCCGCGGCCTCGGAGGCCGAGCTCAACCGGGCGCTGCTGGCGCTGGACCTGCAGCTCACCAGCCTGCCCGACGTGATCGCGCCCGCGTGGCGCGCGAATGGCCCGCTCGACGCCGACGCGGCGCACCGCGCGATGGCTGCCTTCAAGGACCGGCAACTGCTGTTCAACGACGCCGCCCTGATCGATGCCGGCGGCCACACCCTGGCCGCGAGCCTGCCTTCCAGCGATCGCAACGGCATGCGCCTGCCCGAGGGCTTCGCCGCGCGCCTGTTCGCGCAGGGCGTGCCGCAGCTGACGATCAGCGACCCGGCGATCAGCCAGTCCACCACCGAGCCGTCGGTCTACATCGCGCGCACCGTCGCGCTGCCCGACGGCCGGCGCGTCCTGGCCGTGGTGGAGGTGCCGATGACGGCGCTGGCCGCGATCATCGCCCAGGCCGGCGGCAACCCGGGCCTGGGCGTCACGCTCGAACGCGAGGACGGGCGGGTGCTGGCGACGGTGCCGTCCGGTGCCGGCCTGCGCGCGCACGAACAGGCGCCGCCGCTGCCCGACGAGGCGCTGCGCGGCGGCCCGGTGCTCGCGCCGTCGCGGCTCACCGACGTGCCGGCGATCGTGGCGGTGCGTCCGACGCTGTACCGCTCGCTGCGCGTCACGGTGAGCCTGCCGCTGTCCGACGCGCTGCTGGCCTGGCACCAGAACCGCAACGTCATCATGTCGGCTTCGCTCGCGCTCATCGCGCTCACGCTGATCGGCGGCGTGCTGTCGCAATGGCAGTTCGCCCGCCTCGCGGACGCCCGCGCCGCGGCGGCGGCCTCGGCCGAGACGCTCGACCAGGCCCTCGCGGTGATCCCGGACGGCATCCTGCTGTGCGACAGCGCCGATCGCGTGCTGCGCTGGAACGAGCGCTACGTCCAGATGTTCCCATGGGTGAGGGACCGTCTTCGCGTCGGCGTGCCCTTTCGCCAGCTCGCCGAGATGTCCGCCAGCAACGTGATGCTGGACATGACGCCCGACGAGCGCGCGACGTGGCTGTCCGAACGGACGGCGTCGCACCGGCGCGGCGATGCCGACTGGGAACGCGATCTCGGCAACGGCCTGGTCGTGCACGTGACCGACCGCCGCACCCGCGAGGGCGGCGTCGTCAGCGTGTACCACGACGTCACCGCCGCCGAACGCAAGCTCGCCCAGGCCAAGGCGAACGCCGAGGCGGCCAACCAGGCCAAGTCGCAGTTCCTCGCGACGATGAGCCACGAGATCCGCACGCCGCTGAACGCGGTGCTGGGCCTCAACGAGCTGATGCTGCATTCGCCGCTCGACTCGCAGCAGCGCCGCCACGCCGAGCTGATCGGCAGCTCCGGGCGCCTGCTGCTGGCGTTGATCAACGACATCCTGGACGTCTCCCGCATCGAGGCCGGCCACCTCCAGCTCACGTCGGCGCCGTTCAGCGTGCGCATGGCCGCCGAGGGCGTGGTGGCGCTGATGCGCGAGCGCGCGGTGGCCAAGGGCCTGGCGCTGCGGCTCGACTTCGCGCCGAACGAGGACACGCTGGTCCAGGGCGACGCGATCCGCATCCAGCAGATCCTGTTCAACCTGGTGGGCAACGCGATCAAGTTCACCGACCGGGGCACCGTGCAGGTGAGCGTCGCGATCGAGCCCGGCGCGGGCCGCGCGCTGACGCTGCACCTGGCGGTCAGCGACACCGGCATCGGCATCCCGGACAGCGCGATGCCCACGCTGTTCGACCGCTTCACGCAGGCCGATTCGACGACGATGCGGCGCTACGGCGGCAGCGGTCTGGGCCTGGCGATCACGCGCGAGATCGTGCAGATGATGGGCGGCACGATCGCCACCACCAGCACGCCGGGGCTGGGCAGCCGCTTCGTCGTCTCGATCCCGAGCCGCGTCGTGGAGCGCAGCGAGATGCTGCCGGCGGCCGCCGAGAGCGGCGCGGCCGAGCCGGGGCGTCCGGCGCTGCGCATCCTCGTGGCCGAGGACAACGACGTCAACCAGATCCTGATCAACGCCGTGCTCACGCGCATGGGCCACGTCGTGCACCTGGTCGCCAACGGCCAGCTGGCCGTCGAGGCGGTGCGCCGCGGCGACTACGACCTGGTGCTGATGGACCTGCAGATGCCCGGCATGGACGGCGTGGAGGCCACGCAGGCCATCCGTGCGCTGGGCGACGCGCGCGCGTCGCTGCCCATCGTCGCGATGACCGCCAACGCGTTCGAGGAGGATCGGCAGGCCTGCCTGGCCGCCGGCATGGACGACTACGTCGCCAAGCCCATCGACGTGGAACACCTGGCCCGGGCCATCGCGCGCTGCACGGCGCGGCCGACCATGGCGGCGATCCGGGATGGCGCATGACGGCCGCGGCGAAATCTGACACGATGGCGCCTGCTTCGTCATCGGCGCCGCCGGTTCCCATGGGCTTACTCACCACGCATGTCCTCGACACGATGAACGGGTGCCCCGCGGCCGGCATGCGCGTCGCGCTGTACCGGCTCGCGGGCGACGCGCCGCAGTTGCTGCGCGAGCTGGCGCTCGACGCCGACGGCCGCGCCGGCGGTCCGCTGCTCGAGGGCGACGCGTTCGCGGTCGGCCGCTACCGGCTCGAGTTCGACGTGGCGGCGTACTTCCGTGCACGCGGTGTCGAGCTGCCCGATCCGCCCTTCCTCGATCTCGTGCCGCTGGATTTCGGCATCGCCGACGCGGGCTCGCACTATCACGTGCCGCTGCTCGCCAGCCCCTGGTCGTACTCGACCTACCGCGGCAGCTGAGCGCCGCTTCTGGCGCGGCTCTTGCATCGCCGACCGCATGGATCCCTACCTTCTCGACTGGGTCAACTTCCTCCTGCGCTGGGCGCACGTGATCGTCGCGATCGCCTGGATCGGCGCCTCGTTCTATTTCGTGTTCCTGGACTCGAGCCTGGTCGAACCCACCGACGCGGCGCTGCGCGAGAAGGGCGTCGGCGGCGAGCTGTGGGCGGTGCACGGCGGCGGTTTCTACAACCCGCAGAAGTACCTCGGTGCGCCCAAGAGGCTGCCCGAACACCTGCACTGGTTCTACTGGGAAAGCTATGCGACGTTCCTCACCGGCTTCGCGCTGTTCACGGCCATCTACCTGTTCCAGGCGAATACCTTCCTGATCGACCCGCGCGTGCACGCCTGGACGCCGGCGGGCGCGGTGCCCTGCGCGCTGGCGTTCCTGGTGCTGTTCTGGCTGGGCTACGACGCGATCTGCCGGCTGTTCGACCATGGCAACCAGGCCGTTGCGGGCGTGCTGATCGGGGGGGCTGGTCGTCTTCGCGTCGTGGCTCGCCTGCGACCTGTTCGCCGGCCGCGCCGCGTTCGTGCTGGTGGGCGGCATGATGGCCGCCACGATGAGCGCCAACGTGTTCTTCTGGATCATCCCGGGCCAGCGCAAGGTGATCGCGCAGATGCGGGCCGGCGTCGCGGTGGATCCGGCGCACGGACGGCGCGCCAAGCGGCGCAGCGTTCACAACACCTACTTCACGCTGCCGGTGCTGGCGGCGATGCTCAGCAACCACTACGCCTTCCTGCACGGCGCGACGGGCAACTGGATCGTGCTGGTGGTGATGATGGCGGCCGGCGCGCTGATCCGCACGTCCTTCGTCGCGCGCCATCGCGCGCTGGTGCTGGGCAGGCGCGTGCCGTGGGAATACGCGGCGGCCGGCTGCGTGCTGCTGGTGGGCCTCGGCGTCTGGCTGAAGCCCGCACCGGCCGGAGCCATCACTGGCGCCCCAGCGCCCGTGCCCGCCACGTTCGCTCAGGTGCAGGGCATCGTCAAGGAGCGCTGCAGCCTGTGCCACAACGCGCAGGTCGCCAACATGGGGGTCCGCCTCGACGCGCCCGACCAGATCCTCGCGCACGCGCCGCAGATGGTCCAGCAGGCCGTGGTGCTGAAGGCGATGCCGTTGAACAACGCCACGCAGATCACCGACGCCGAGCGCGACGTGCTCAGGCGCTGGTACGAGGCCGGGGCGCATCCGGACTGAACGCGCGGGGCACGCACCGCAATCGCCCGCGCCGCACCCTGGCTGTGCGCCATCGTTCCCTGGCCGGGCGGACGCCGGTGCGGGCGGGTACGCGCCCGACGAAACCTGTGCCCCTGTCGTCCGATCTGAATATACTCGGTCTTATACCGGCTATACGGCAAATGCGATGACCTTGCGCACGGAGTTCGACAAGATCGAGCTTCATCTCATCCGCGTCCTGCACACGCTGATCACCGAGCGCAGCGTGTCGCGCGCCGCCCTGCGGCTGCAGAGTTCGCAGCCGGCGGTGAGCGCCCAGCTGAAGCGGCTGCGCGAACTCACCGGCGACCCGCTGCTGGTGCGTGCCGGCAACGGCATGACGCCCACCGCGTTCGCGCAGCAGATGGTGGCGCCCGCGGCCAGCCTGCTGGCCGAGGCCGATCGGCTCTTCAGCCCGCGCACCCGGCGCACCGGCTTCGACGCGCAGACCAGCACCGCCATCTTCCGCATCGCCGCCAGCGACTTCATCGACCCCGGCTTCCTGCCGCAGCTGGTGCTCACGCTGAAGCAGCGCGCGCCGCAGGTCAGGATCGAGCTGCTGACCTTGTCCAGCCATTTCGACTACCGCCGCAGCCTGGCGCAAGGCGAGGTCGACCTCGTGATCGGCAACTGGATGACGCCGCCCGGCGAGCTGCACCTGGGGCGCCTGGTCAGCGACGAGGTGGTGTGCCTGGTGGCCGAGGATCATCCGGTCGCGCGCGCCGGCGGCGGCCGCGCCTGGACGGCCGAGCGCTATCTCGCCTGCGAGCACGTGGCGCCGATGCCCAACTACGAGGGCGCGCGCGGCGTGATCGACGACCACCTCGCCCGGCAGGGCCTGCTGCGCGAGATCGCGGTGCGCAGCGCGCATTTCGCGCTGATCCCGGCGATGGTGGCCGGCAGCCAGCTGGTGCTGACCACCGGCCGCCTGTTCTGCCAGCGCTACGTCGACGTGCTGCCGGTGCGCATCGTGCGCTGCCCCGTCGCCTTCCCGCCGCTGGCCTACTACCAGCTGTGGCACGACCTCACTCATGAATCCGCGTCGGTGCGCTGGCTGCGCGAGTGCGTGCGCGACGTCGCGCGCAGCGTGGCCGCGCGCCCGCGCGTGGCGATCGCGTCCTGACATGCGCGCTGTCCACGCCTCGCCGGACGACGATTTGGCACGCAGCTTGCATGCAAGTTTCTTCGCCAAGATTGTCGGCAATCGCCAAGCGCCGGCCTGACCGTCTGCCCGATACTTCGTCTCCCGTCCCGCTCGCCACCACGCCCCGTCCGATGCTTCGACTCGAGCTCATCGACATCAGCAAGCAATACCCCGCCGTCAAGGCCAACGACCGCATCCGCCTGCGCGTCGAGCCGGGCGAGATCCATGCCGTGCTGGGCGAGAACGGCGCGGGCAAGTCCACGCTGATGAAGATCATCTACGGCGCGGTGCGGCCCGACGAGGGCGAGATGACGTGGGACGGCAGGCAGGTCGAGATCTGCAATCCGCAGGAGGCGCGCGCGCTCGGCATCGCGATGGTGTTCCAGCACTTCAGCCTGTTCGACACGCTCACCGCGGCCGAGAACGTCTGGCTGGGGCTGGACAAGGCGTGGTCGCTGGCCGACGTCACGAAGCGCATCGTCGAGGTCGCGGGCGTCTACGGCCTCGACGTCGACCCGCTGCGGCCGGTGCACACGCTGTCGGTGGGCGAGCGCCAGCGCGTCGAGATCGTCCGCGCGCTGCTCACCAAGCCGCGCCTGCTGATCCTGGACGAACCCACCTCGGTGCTCACGCCGCAGGCCGTGCAGGCGCTGTTCGTCACGCTGCGCAAGCTCGCCGACGAGGGCTGCAGCATCCTCTACATCAGCCACAAGCTCGACGAGATCCGCGCGCTGTGCCACAAGTGCACGGTGATGCGCGGCGGCAAGGTCACCGGCGAGGTCGACCCGCGCCAGGAGACCAACGCCAGCCTGTCGCGCCTGATGATCGGCGCCGAGCCGCCGCAGCTCGATCACGCGACGGCCACGCCCGGCGAGCAGGTGCTGGCGGTCGACCAGCTGTCGCTCGCGCGCACCGGCGCGTTCGGCGCCGACCTCGACGCCGTCTCGTTCGAGGTGCGCCAAGGCGAGATCCTGGGCGTGGCCGGCGTCTCGGGCAACGGCCAGCAGGAGCTGATGGCGGCGCTGTCCGGCGAGGACGAGCGCGCGCCGCCCGCGGCGATCCGCCTGTTCGGCAAGCCGATCGGCAGCCATTCGCCGCGCCGCCGCCGCCACGAGGGCCTGCACTTCGTGCCCGAGGAACGGCTGGGCCGCGGCGCGGTGCCGTCGATCTCGCTGGCGCAGAACACGCTGCTCACGCGCACCGAGGCCGTCACGCGGTTCGGCTGGATCAGCACCAGGCGCACCGCGGCGCTGGCCCGGCACCTGATCGCCGACTACAACGTCAAGGCCGGCGGCCCGGACGCCACGGCCAAGAGCCTGTCGGGCGGCAACCTGCAGAAGTTCATCGTCGGCCGCGAGATCGACGCGCATCCGAAGCTGCTGATCGTGTCGCAGCCGACATGGGGCGTCGACGTCGGCGCCGCCGCGCAGATCCGCGGCGCCTTGCTCGCGCTGCGCGACGCCGGCTGCGCGCTGCTGGTGGTCAGCGAGGACCTGGACGAGCTGTTCGAGATCTCCGACCGCCTGGTCGTGATCGCGCGCGGCCGCGTGTCGCCGTCGATCCCGGCGGCGCAGGCCACGCGCGAGCAGATCGGCCAGTGGATGAGCGGGCTGTGGACCGAAGAAGCGGAGGTCCGGCATGCTGCGGCTTGAGGCGCGTCCCGCGCCGAGCAAGGCGATGTCGCTGCTGTCGCCGGTGATCGCGCTGGCCGTCACGGTGCTCGCCGGCATCGCGCTGTTCGCGCTGCTCGGCAAGGATCCGTCGCGCGGCTTAGGCGTGTTCTTCGTCGAGCCGTTCCGCGGCGCCTACGCCGTCTCCGAACTGTGCGTGAAGGCGACGCCGCTGATGCTGATCGGGCTCGGCCTGGCCGTCTGCTACCGCGCCAACGTGTGGAACATCGGCGCCGAAGGCCAGTTCGTGCTGGGCGCGATCGCGGCGTCGGGCGTGGCGATGCACGCGTCGGCGGATTCGAGCCGCTGGATCGTCCTGCCCATCCTGATCGCCGGCACGCTCGGCGGCATGGCCTGGGCGGGGATCGTCGCGTTCCTGCGCGACCGCGCCAACGCCAGCGAGATCCTCGTCAGCCTGATGCTGGTCTACGTGGCCAACCAGGTGCTGAACTACCTCGTCTACGGCGACTGGAAGGATCCGGCCGGCTACAACTTCCCGCAGACGATCACCTTCCTCGACCCGACCAAGATCCCGCGGCTGTTCACCGGCCTGCGGGTGAACATCGGCTTCGTCACGGCGCTAGTGTCGGTGGCCACGTTCTGGCTGTTCCTGTTCCGCATCTACGGCGGCTTCCAGATGCAGGTGGGCGGCCTGGCGGCGGCGGCGGCGCGCTACGCGGGCTTCTCGTCGCGGCGCGCGCTGTGGATGGCGCTGCTGATCTCGGGCGGCATGGCGGGGCTCGCCGGCGCGTTCGAGGTCGCCGGCCCGATCGGCCAGCTCACGCCCTACGTGCCGGCCGGCTACGGCTTCGCCGCGATCATCGTCGCCTACGTCGGCCGGCTCAACCCGGTGGGCGTCCTCTTCTCGTCGTTGCTGATGAGCCTGTTCTACATCGGCGGCGAACTCGCGCAGTCGCGGCTGGGCCTGCCCAAGTCGCTCACCGGCGTGTTCCAGGGCGTGCTGCTGTTCTCGCTGCTGGCCAGCGACACGCTGATCAACTACCGCGTGCGCTGGCACGCCGCGCATCCCGCGCATCCTGCAAGAGGCGCGGCCGCCTGATGGACACCTACGCACTCCTCCTGGCGGCCACGCTCAACGCGGGCACCGTGCTCGCGATCGCGGGCCTCGGGCTGCTGATCAACGAGCGCTCGGGCATCGTCAACCTCGGCGCCGAGGGCATGATGCTGGTGGCCGCCATCGCCGGCTTCGCCACCGCGGTGCAGACCGGCAGCGACTGGCTCGCTTTCGGCGCGGGCGCGCTGGCGGGTGCGATCATGGCCGGCGCGTTCGGCGTGCTGGTGATCTGGCTCAACACCAACCAGTACGCCACGGGCCTCGCGCTGAGCCTGTTCGGCAACGGCTTCTCGGCCTTCGTCGGCATCCACTACACGCAGGAGCGGCTCAGCTCGCGGCCGCACTTCGCGATCCCCGGCCTGAGCGACATCCCGTTCATCGGCCCGGCGCTGTTCCGCCAGCATCCGATGGTCTACCTGACGATCGCGTTCATGCTCGGGCTCACCTGGTTCCTGTACCGCTCGCGCGCCGGCCTCGTGCTGCGCGCGGTGGGCGAGTCGCCCGAGTCGGCGCATGCGCTGGGCTATCCGGTGCGCCGCATCCGGCTGATCGCGGTGATGTGCGGCGGCGCGCTGTGCGGCGTCGCGGGGGCGTACATCTCGGTCGTCTACACGCCGCTGTGGGTCGAAGGCATGGTCGCGGGCAAGGGCTGGATCGCGCTGGCGCTCACCACCTTCGCCACGTGGCGGCCGTCGCGCATCCTGCTGGGCGCCTACCTGTTCGGCGGCGTCACGATGCTGCAGTTCCACCTGCAGGGCGAGGGCGTGGCCATCTCCAGCCAGCTGCTCACGATGCTGCCCTACCTCGCGACCATCGCGGTGCTGGTGCTGATCTCGCGCAATCCCGTGTGGATCCGCACCAACATGCCCGCCTCGCTCGGCAAGCCGTTCTTCCCCGGCAGCTAGCGCACCCGCTCCATTTCCCGATTCGACCCAAGAGGAGATCTCCATGACGACCACCACCCGCCGCGCCTGGTTGCGCGTCACGGCCCTCGGCAGCGTTGCGATGGCCGCCGCGCTCGTCGGCTGCAGCAAGAAGGAAGACGCCGCGCCCGCCGCCGCGCCGGCGGCGTCCGGGCCGGTCGCCGCCGCGCCGGCGTCGGGCGCGTCCGCCCCGCTGAAGATCGCGTTCGCCTACCTCGGCCCGGTGGGCGACGGCGGCTGGACCTTCGCGCACGACAACGGCCGCAAGGCGCTCGAGAAGGAACTCGGCTCGCAGGTGCAGACGACCTTCGTCGAGAGCGTGCCCGAATCGGCCGATGCCGAGCGCGAGTTCCGGGACATGGTCGCCCAAGGCAACACGCTGATCTTCGGCACCAGCTTCGGCTACATGGAGCCGATGCTGAAGGTGGCCGCCGACAACAAGGCCGTCCACTTCGAGCACGCCACCGGCTACAAGACGGCCGACAACATGCGCGTCTACGACAACCGCACCTACGAAGGCGCGTACATGGCCGGGGTGATCGCCGGCGGCATGACCAGGACCAACACCATCGGCGTGGTCGGCTCGATCCCGATCCCCGAGGTCATCCGCAACATCGACAGCTACACCCTCGGCGCTCAGAGCGTGAACCCGAAGGTCAAGGTCAAGGTGGTGTGGGTCAACGAGTGGTTCAACCCGCCCAAGGAAACCGAAGGCGCGCAATCGCTGATCGACGGCGGCGCCGACGTGCTGCTGCAGAACACCGACTCCAGCGCCGTGCTGCAGACCGCCGAGAAGAACGGCAAGTACGCGTTCGGCTGGGACTCCGACATGACCGCCTACGGCCCGAAGGCCCACCTGGCCTCCTCGGTCAACATCTGGGGCCCGTACTACATCAAGGCGGCCAGGGACGCGATCAACGGCACCTGGACGACCGGCCACACCTGGTGGGGCGTCAAGGAAGGCGCGATCGACCTCGTGTCGATCTCCGACAAGGTGCCCGCCGATCTCAAGGCCAAGGTCGACAAGGTCAAGGCGGGCCTGAAGGACGGCTCGTTCGCGATCTGGAAAGGCCCGATCGTGTCCAACGACGGCAAGGAACAGGTCAAGGCCGGCACGACCGCGGACGACGCGTTCCTCGGCGGCATCAAGTTCTTCGTCAAGGGCGTCGAAGGCCAGGTGCCCGGCAACAAGTAGACAGCCGCGTCGCGCGGCGCCGGCGACGGCCTCGCGTCGCTGCTACTGGATCCGCAAGGCCTCGGCCAGGTCCTCGACGCCCGGCTGCATGCCGACGTGGCCGCGGATCACGAGGCGCCAGTGCGCGTCGATGAGCCGGCGCAGCTTCGCGGCCGAACCGCTTTCCAGCAGCGCGATCATCTCGCCGTGGTGATCCTCGAGCTCGCAGTCATCGAGCTCGGTCTTGAAGACGGCGGTCGCCACGCGATAGGACAGCAGCAGCTTGCGGTGCGCCTCGATCAGCAGCGGGTTGCCGGTGAGCGCGAGCAGCTCGCGATGAAAGTCGATCGCGAGCTGTTCGGACAGGCGCGTGTTGTCCTTGCTGCGCGCCTTCACCTGCTTCCTGTGCACGCCCCGCAGGCTGTCGAGCGAGGGCGGTTTCGCGGCGCCGGCGATGATGTCGATGGCCGAACGCTCGATCGCGGCGATGGCCTCGAACAGCAGGTGCGCCTCGCCCAGGGTGGGCTTGGCGACGAACGCGCCGCGGTTGGTCTCGAACGTGACCAGGCCGTCGTGGTGCAGTCCCACCAGCGCGAAGCGGATCATCGAGCGGCTCACGCCCAGCAGCCGCGAAAGCTCCAGCTCGTTGAGCCGCCGTCCCGGGACGAGGCGTCGCTCGAGAATCGCCGTGGCGATGACCTGGCCGATGTCCCCTGGCTGCATGGCGATGGCGAGCGGCGATTCGGCCTGTGTGATGGAGGCGGTCATTCTAAAGGCGGGGTAGGTCGCCTGCGACAGCGACGCTCGCCGCACGCAAGGATCGTGCGACCGGCGACAGGAAGGCGCCCGCGCGCCGAGCGCTCGGTCAGGTGGCCGCCTGCACGTGGGCACATGCCTTGCCAGCACGCCGCCTGTTGCCGTCGAGCAGTCGCCTTTTCCGCTGCACGACGCAGTTGGTCGACCTCGCTGCCGATCGCCCGCCGACTTTTTCCAGGAATCCGACCATGCAGTCTCCCGGCAGTCTCCTGCTCCTGGCGCTCGCCGCCGCGTTTCCCGCCAGCGTGCTCGCGGCCCAGGATCCGGCCTCGTGCGCGGGCCTGTCCGACGCGCAACGGCTCGCCTGCTACGACGCGATCTACCCGCCCCACGCCGACACGCCCGCCATCGCCAGTCCCAAGCCGCTCGTCCCGCCGGCCGCGCGCGACGAGCCCAGCGCGTTGCAGCAAGTCGCCACCACGCCCAACGGCAACGGCCTGGCGGCCGGCGACTACCTCGCCAAGTTCTGGGAGCTCGATCCGGCCGACAAGCGCGGCACCTTCGTCGTGCGCACCTACGCGCCCAACTTCCTGCTGCCGGCGCACTACACGAGCAGCATCAACCGCGCGCCCTCGAGCCCGACGCATCCGGACGGCGGCACCTTCCCGCAATACCGCCAGACCGAGGCCGAGCTGCAGCTGTCGCTGCGCGCAAAGGCTGCAGAGGACTTCCTGCTGCCCAACGCCGACGTGTGGCTGTCGTACACGCAGCAATCCATCTGGCAGTTCTGGAACGGCCAGGACTCGGCGCCGTTCCGCAGCAGCGACTACCAGCCCGAGGCGATGTACGTCGTACCGATCCCCGACAAGATGGGCGACCTCGGCGGCGACTGGCGCTGGCGCATGATGCTGCTGGGCATCGCGCACGAGTCCAATGGCGAAGGCGACCCGCTGTCGCGCAGCTGGAACTACGCCTACGTCGGCACGGCGTTCACGCACGGTGACATCGCGCTGCGCGGCCGCTACAACTGGCGGGTCTACGAGAGCGGCGTCGACGACAACCCGCACATCACCGACTACATCGGCAACACCGAGCTGAGCGCCTCGTGGCTGCCCGGCGAGACGACGATGCAGCTGACGGCGCGCACGTCGTTCAAGTCATGGGACCGCGGCTCGCTGAAGTTCGAGTGGACGCGCCCGGTGTGGTCGGCCAAGCCCGACGGCCTGCGCTGGTACGTGCAGCTGTTCTCCGGCTACGGCGAGACGATGCTGGACTACAACCACCGCCAGAACAGCGTCGGCCTGGGCTTCACGCTGTTCCAGCTGTGAACCTGTAGACGGACGTGCTGCGGCAGGTTTGGCCGGGCCGCGGCACCGTCGTCGGCGAGTCCGCGTGGTACGGCGAGTCGGGCTGTGCTGCGGCTCGAGGCAGATCGCGATGCGGCGTTGGCAGGCCTCGCTGGCGTGGCCGACGAGCGTGCCGTCGAGGAAGTGGCGCAGCGTGCCGGTCGCGGCGTCGTCCAGGATGCGGTGGTGGTCGTCGCCCCCGGCGCTCGCCCGCTGCGCGTGCGCGCCGCCCATGCGCGAGCGACCTTGGCGCGGTCGGTCGGGGTCTCGTAGTCGACGCGCCAGCTGCGATCGGCGCCCGGCGAATGGGTGACGCGCGCGTCGACCCGGGCGGGAAATCCTTCCTCGCCGTCGATGCTCACGTCGCGCAGCGTGACGGCCAGGCCGCCCCCCGGATGGCCGTCGTCGCGCTGGTGGAGCTGGGTGGCGGGTGGTCGCTCATGTGAAGCTCCGGCTTTGATGCGAATCGATGATGGAGTCGCGCGCGGCGGCGAGCGCCTGCATGCGCTTGGCGTGCTTGAGCCAGCGGCCGCGCCGCCAGCGTTGCAGCATGAACAGGCCACGCAGCCACTCGTCGGCGATCAGCGCGATCCAGACGCCGACCAGGCCGAGGCCCAGGTACGTGCCCAGCAGCCATGCGCCCAGCAGCATGACTCCCCATTGCGAGATCAGGCCGGCGATCAGCGGGAAGCGGCTGTCGCCGCTGGCGCGCAGCGCATTGATGATGATCAGGTTGAAGCTGCGGCCCGGCTCCAGCAGCAGCCCGAGCAGGATCAGCGTGCGGCCCAGCGACACGATCTGCGGATCGGCCGTGAAGATGCGCAGCACCCACGGCGCCAGCAGCGCGAACACGCACGCCACGCCCGCCGTCACGAGCAGCCCCAGCCGCATGTTGGCCAGGCACTGCACGCGCGCCTCCTCGAAGCGTCCCGCGCCCACCAGCCGGCCGACGATGATCTCGTTGCCGATGCCGATCGACAGGCATGCGAGCATCTCGATCGACGCGATCTGCATCGTGTACGCCTGCGTGGCCAGCGTGCGCTCGCCCATGCGCGCAGTGAGCGCCGTGATGATCATGAACGACGCGAACCAGCTGATGTTCTCCAGCACCGCGGGAAAGCCCAGCGCGAGCAGCCGCCGCAGGTCGGACAGGCGGATCGAGACCAGGTCGCGCGGCCGCAGCCGCAGCCCGATGTGCAGGTTGACCAGCACCCAGAGCGCGACGCACGCGAGCAGCCGGCTCGTCGCCGCGGCGATCACGATGCCGGTGACGCCCAGCGCCGGCAGTCCCGCGATGCCGAAGATCAGCACGAAGCTCAGTCCCGCGTTGACGACGTTCTGCGCGAGGATCACGAACATCACCTCGCGCGTGTGGCCGTGCGCGCGCAGCACCGCGCACAGCGCGTAGTTCATCGACTCGAGGAACAGCGTGCCGCCCATCCACTGCAGGAAGGGCAGCGCGAACACCATCAAGGGCGGCGTGAGCTGCGCCCAGCGCAGCAGCGTCGGCGCGGTGAGCGCCAGCAGCACGCTGAAGATCGCGCCCAGCCACAGGTTGGTCGAGACCGCGCCGCGCGCGAGGCGTTGCGCGCCCTTTCTGTCACCCAGCCCGAGGTGGTGCGTGGTGGCGATCGACGCCCCCACCGCCAGCACGTTGAAGCCCATCAGGAACATCACCAGCACCTGGCCCGCGCTGCCGAGGCCGGCCACCGCGTTGTCGCCGATCCGGCTGGCCATCAGCGTCGACACCACGCCCGTGAGCATGTGCAGCGACTGCTCGGCAAAGATCGGCCACGCGAGGCGCAGCAGCCCCGGCGCGGGCGCTTCGGGGGCGCGCGCGCCGGGCAACTCGGTGGCGGGGGTCATGGACGGCTCGGCAACATGGGCGAGCCCGGATCATAGTTAAAAGGAGAGACGAGACATGACGGCGACCCGCCGACCGGCCCGCTGCCAGGGCGTGTTCCGCGTGGTGCCGACCATCTTCAACGAAGGCGGCTCGCTGGACGTCGCCGGCCGGCAGCGCTGCGTCGATGTCATGATCGACGCCGGCTCGAACGGCCTGTGCATCCTGGCCAACTTCTCCGAGCAGTTCGCCCTGGCCGACGACGAGCGGGAACTGCCGACGAGTGCTCGAGTCCGACCTCGCATGCCACCGCCGCATCGCCGAGGCCACCGGCAACGACCCGATGGCCTGCATCGGCACGATGCTGTCGCTGGCGTTGCGCGAGTCCATCGAGCTCGACAGCCGGCTGCCCAACACGCAGGCGCTGTCGTTGCCGCGGCATCAGGCCATCGTCACAGCGCTGCAGAACCGCGACGCTGCCGCCGCGCAGCAGGCGACGCAGCGGCAGCTGGACGCGATGCAACTCGACCTGTCGGTCGTCATCTCGACCGGCATCGGCCTTCACCGACGCTACTGCGCAGCGTCGGCGGGAATTTCAACGACGTGCTCGTCGAACGGCTGCAGCGGCGGCATGGTGTCGACCTGGCACAGGCGCGTCTCGACCGCCTTGTCTGCAGGCGTCGCGGCGAAGGCATGGTTGGTGGGGGCCGAATCGCAACCCGACATCGCCACGAGGAAGATCGCCGACGCCGCGGCGAGAATCAACGTGCCGGCGGTCACGTAGCCGCCGTCGGGCGGACGGTGCCGCGGCAGTGTCTTCGGTGCCGCGGCTGAACAGACGTGCTGCATGGAACCCCCTGATGCGGACATCTGGCGGCCCGCTGCAAGAACCATGATGATCCTTTGTGCAGCGCAGCACATCCCTCACTGTGGGGAGCGCGCATGTCGCACCTGAACTGCCGCTGAACCCCGACTGATTCCTGGAGACCTGCTCATGAACTCAAGCCACAACGTCGCCGTCGTCACCGGAGCCGGCAGCGGCATCGGCCAGGCGTGCGCGCTCGCGCTCGCGCGCGCCGGCTGGCGCGTGGTGCTGGCCGGCCGGCGCGCGGATGCGCTGCAGCAGGTCGTCGAGCAGGCGGGCGGTGGCGACGCGCTGCTCGCGGTGCCTACCGACGTCACGCAGCCGGCGCAGGTCGACGCGCTGTTCGCGGCGACGCTGCAGCGCTTCGGCCGCGTCGACCTGCTGTTCAACAACGCCGGCACCAGCGCGAACGGCATCGCGTTCGAGGACCTGAGCTATGACACCTGGCGCTCGGTCGTCGACGTCAACCTCACCGGCATGTTCCTGTGCGCGCAAGGCGCGTTTCGCGCGATGAAGGCGCAATCGCCGCGCGGCGGCCGCATCGTCAACAACGGCTCGATCTCCGCGCACGCGCCGCGCCCCGACTCCGCGCCCTACACGGCCACCAAGCACGCGGTGACGGGCCTGACGAAGTCGATCTCGCTCGACGGCCGCGCCTGGGACATTGCCTGCGGCCAGATCGACATCGGCAACGCCGTCACCGACATGGCCGCCCGCATGGCCACGGGCGTGAAGCAGGCCGACGGCCGCATCGCCGCCGAAGCGATGCTGGACGTGACCCGCGTCGCCGACGCCGTCGTCCACATGGCATCGCTGCCGCTGGAGGCGAACGTGCAGTTCATGACCATCATGGCGACGAAGATGCCGTTCGTGGGGCGCGGCTGAGGGGTGTTGGGGTGGCGGCTGCCGGGTCGGCTGCCGTCGATGTCGCTCACGCGCCGAGTGCGCCCGGGGCGACGCATTCTTTGCCTTCGACCGCCGGCATCACGGCAGCCATCGCGGCGAATCAGCGCAACGCTTGTCCGACGTGCCCAGCTGCCGCGCCCAGGAGGCAACTCGTCGCCGCAACGATCGTCAGCTGCAATCGCATGGGCAACCATGCACCGAGACCCGCTTCGGGATAGAGGCGGCGGTCGGCGGCATAGCAGGCGACCAGCACGGCCGCACAGGTCGGCAGACTGGCTGGGGCGGGCATGAGCAGTGCGAGCCAGCCGGCCAGTTGGGGCACCACGCCCCACAGCAGCGGAGCCGGGGCCAGACCTCCCGCGCGCAGCGCAGGGCCCCAATGCACGCCACCCAGAAACGCCGCGATGGTCGCGGCATAGGCGGCGAGTGCAAAGGCGGCATGCGCCGCTGTCGAAGGGTCGCGGACGGCCCACAGGACCAGCGCCCCCGCAATGAACGGCAGCAGCCCGGCGAAGCCGAGCATCCGGGCCCAGGTCGGCGGTGATGCGGTCGGAACGGTGTGCATGAATCAGTCGAAAAGAGAGTGAGGGGCAGCCCGGCCTCTAACGCCCCAGCAAGGCGGCCAGCGCTTGTCCGAGCGTCGACCCGCCGATGGGGCCCAGCAGTACGGCGAGGAGGAATATCCCCACGAGCCAGAGCAAGACCGCTTCGCCGCGCCTGGACAGCCCCCCGTCCGGCCGAGGGGGATACCCGGGCTGACGTTCTTCTGGAGGAAGGAACATGCCGCGATCCTTTTGGTTCGGCGACCGTCATGGCGGGTCGGAGCCATTCACATGCCAGTCACATCGCACGACGTAGCCTACACGAAACCAGCCGCTCGCGAGCGGCAGCGCATGGCCTCACGGACCTCGGCTAACTAGGGCATCCAGCCGAGACCGGCCTCGGTGCGGCCCGTCGGCCGGTACTCGCAGCCGATCCAGCCGTCGTATCCCAGCCGCTCCAGTTCGGCGAACAGGAACTCGAAGCGGATCTCGCCGGTGCCCGGTTCGTGGCGGCCGGGGTTGTCGGCCACCTGCACGTGCGCGATGCGAGGCAGGTACCGCGCGAGCGTCGCGGCGAGCTCGCCCTCCATGCGTTGCATGTGGTACGCGTCGTACTGCACGAACACGTTCGGCTCGCCGACGTCGTCCAGCAGGGCCACGGCCTGCGGCGTGCGGTTCAGGAAGAACCCGGGCATGTCGAAGGTGTTGACCGGCTCGACCAGCAGCTTCAGGCCTGCGGCCGCGAACGCGCGCGCGGCGAAGCGCAAGTTGTCGACGAGCGTGCAGCGCAGGTCGTCGTGAAGCGCGCCGGCCGGTGCGATGCCGGCCAGGCAGTTGACCTGGCGCACGCCCAGCGCGTGCGCGTACGCGATCGCGCGCGGCACGCCCGCGCGGAACTCGTCCACGCGAGCCGGCAGGCAGGCGAGGCCGCGATCCCCGGCGGACCAGTCGCCCGCCGGCAGGTTGTGCAGCACCATGCGCAGGTCGAGGTCGTCGAGACGCGCACGGATCTCGGCGGCCGGCGCCTCGTACGGGAACTGGCATTCGACCGCCGCGAAGCCGGCGCGCGCCGCGAGCGCCAAGCGATCGAGGAAGGGCACCTCGGTAAACAGCATCGAGACGTTGGCGGCGAAGCGGAGCATGGGCATTCCCGGCGAAGGGCGACAAGAGGCAACAAGGCGCGGCGAAGAGCGGCCACGTCGATTCTCGCGCCAGGCGCCGCGCGTGCGGTCTTGCCGCATTCCGCGGCGGGCCGCGAGCCCGGCGGCTGGACGGAAATACAGCCAGCCTAGAATCGCGCCCCTTCGCCTCCTCATTTCCTGGCCCGCCCGCAATGTTCAAGAACGCCATCGTCTATCGCATCGATCAATGGGAACAACCGCCGATGGCGGAGCTGGAGGCGCGACTCGACGCGGCGCGCTTCGTCGAGTGCGGCGCCGCGCAGCAGGAGTCCTTCGGCTGGATCGAGCCGCGCGGCGAGAAGCACGGGCCGTTGGTGGAGAACGTCGCCGGCCAGTGGATCCTGAAGCTGTGCACCGAGACCAAGGCCGTGCCCGGCGGCGCGGTCAAGACGCAGCTCGAGGCACGCCTCGACAAGATCGAGCAGGAGACGGGCCGCCGTCCCAAGGGCAAGCACGCCAGGGAGCTGAAGGAAGAGATCGTGCACGAGCTGCTGCCGCGCGCGTTCCCCAGGCGCGGCACGACGCCGGTGTGGATCGACCTCGATGCGAAGCTCGTGATGATCGGCGCCGCCAGCGCGAAGAAGGCCGACAGGATCATCACGCTGCTCACCGAGCTGCTGTCCGGCGGCATCCGGCTCGAACTCGTGCAGACGCAGGTGTCCGCGGCCACCGCGATGGCCGAATGGCTGTCGGCCAAGGAAGCGCCGCCCGGCTTCACGATCGACCGCGAATGCGAGCTGAAGCAGCCCGACTCCGAGAAGGCGCTCGTGCGCTACGCGCGCCACACGCTCGACATCGACGAGGTCGGCGAGCACATCAGGCAGGGCAAGCTGCCGACCCAGCTCGCGCTCACGTGGGACAGCCGCGTGTCGTTCGTGCTCACCGAGCAGTTGGCGATCAAGAAGATCAAGCTGCTCGACGTCGTGCTCGAAGGCCAGGAGAAATCGGGCAAGGGCGACAACGGCTTCGACGCCGACGTCGCCATCACCACCGGCGAGCTGGGCAAGCTGATCCCCGACCTCGTCGAGGCGCTCGGCGGTCCGCTCAAGCTGGGCGAGGCCGGCACCTCGACCACCGACAAGGTGATCGCCGCGCTGACCGGCCAGACCGCGACGATGGGCGCGATGTCCTCGCCGTACGCGCCGGCCAATGCCGAGGATGCGTCGGCGCCGTTCTGACGCGTCTCGATCAGCCGGAGCTCGCATGCGTCACGCCAGTTTTGTCATCGCCCTCGTGTTGACCTGCGCTTCGCTTGCCGCGTCGCCGGTCACGTTGCCGCCCTGGGCCGCGGGCGGCAAGACGGTGACGATCCCCGTGCGCGAGGCGTCCGGCGACGTGGCGCAGATGGCGACGACGTATTTCCTGCCGCCCGGCGCGGGCCCGTTCCGGGTCGTGCTGTTCTCGCACGGCCGCGCGGGCGCCGACGGCCGCGCCAAGCTGGACGTGGGCGTGAGCCAGGCGCAGCTGCAGTACTGGCTGGCCAAGGGCGTGGCGGTGGTGTCGCCGGTGCGCCCGGGCTACGGCGAGAGCACCGGCGGCGACGTCGAACACGGCGGCGCGCGTTTCGACGCCCACGGCCAGTGCGTGAGCAAGCCGAATTTCCGCCAGACGGCCGACGCCGCGCTGCTGACCTTCGGCGCCACCTTGCAGTGGCTGCGCGGGCAGCCGTGGGCCGACGCGAGACGCGTGCTGCTGGTGGGCCAGTCCGTCGGCGGCCTGGCGACGGTGGCCGCCGGCGCGCAGGGCCTGCCCGGCGTCGTCGGCTACATCAACTTCGCCGGCGGCGCGGGCGGCGATCCGCGGCGCTCGCCGGGCGCCAGCTGCGACCCTGACCAGC
>CAIMXF010000184.1 GCA_903845345.1 uncultured beta proteobacterium | reverse complement strand
GCCGCCGCGCCCGTGACCGCGCCCGTGGGCGAGACGCCTGCGCGCGCGCCGGTGTCCCCGCGTGCGCCGGTGGCCCAGCGCGCGCTCGTGGACGCGCTGCGGGCCCTGCTGCCCGCCCATGCGCTGCTCTGGCGCGACGAGGACACCACGCCCTACGAATGCGACGGCCTGACCGCCTACCGCGAGCGGCCGCTGGCCGTGGCGCTGCCCGAGACCGAGGAGCAGGTGTCGGCCATCCTGGCCGCCTGCCATCGCCTGGGCGTGCCGGTGGTCGCGCGCGGCGCGGGCACCGGCCTGTCGGGGGGCGCGATGCCGCACGCCGACGGCCTCACGTTGTCGCTGGCCAAGTTCAACCGCATCGTGGGCATCGATACCCGGGCCCGTACCGCCACCGTGCAGTCGGGCGTGCGCAACCTGGCCATCAGCGAGGCCGCGGCGCCGCACGGTTTCTACTACGCGCCCGATCCGTCGAGCCAGATCGCCTGCACCATCGGCGGCAACGTGGCCGAGAACTCGGGCGGCGTGCACTGCCTGAAGTACGGGCTGACGCTGCACAACGTGCTGCAGGTGCGCGGCTTCCTGGCCGACGGCACGCCCGCCACGTTCGGCTCGCTGGCGCTGGACGCGCCGGGCCTCGACCTGCTGTCGGTGGTGGTGGGCAGCGAAGGCATGCTGGCCGTGGTCATCGAGGTGGTGGTCAAGCTCACGCCCAGGCCGCAGGTGGCGCGCTGCATCATGGCCAGCTTCTCCGACGTGCGGCACGCGGGCGACGCCGTGGCGGCGATCATCGCGGACGGGCTCATCCCCGCCGGGCTCGAGATGATGGACAAGCCGATGACGGCCGCCGTCGAGGCCTTCGTGCACGCCGGCTACGACCTCGACGCCGCGGCCATCCTGCTGTGCGAGAGCGACGGCACGCCCGAAGAGGTGCAGGAAGAGATCCTGCGCATGGAGGCCGTGCTGGTCGAGGCCGGCGCCACGCGGCTCGAGATCAGCGCCAACGAGGCGCAGCGCCTGAAGTTCTGGAGCGGCCGCAAGAACGCGTTCCCGGCCTCGGGGCGGCTGAGCCCCGACTACATGTGCATGGACTCGACGATCCCGCGCGCGCGCCTGGCCGACATGCTGCTGGCCATCGCGCGGATGGAGAAGACCTTCGACCTGCGCTGCTGCAACGTCTTCCACGCCGGCGACGGCAACCTGCATCCGCTGATCCTGTTCGATGCCAACGACCCCGACCAGCTGCACCGCGCGGAGGCCTTCGGCGCCGAGATCCTCGAGCTGAGTGTCGCGATGGGCGGCACGATCAGCGGCGAGCACGGCGTGGGCGCCGAGAAGCTCAATTCGATGTGCGTGCAGTTCTCCGAGACCGAGCGCGCGCAGATGTTCGCGTTGAAGGCCGCGTTCGACCCGCAGGGCCTGTTGAATCCGGGCAAGGTGATTCCCACGCTGCACCGCTGCGCCGAGTACGGCCGCATGCATGTCAAGCGCGGCGTGCTGGCCTTCCCGGAACTGGAACGTTTCTGACCTTCTGATGAACGACACCCTGATCGGCCTGGCCGAACGCGTGCGCCAGGCAGCCGCCGCCAAGGCCATCCTGCGCATCCGCGGCGGCAACACCAAGTCCTTCATGGCGGGCGTGATCTCCGACGCCGCCACGCTCGACATGCGCGCCTACGCCGGCATCGTCGACTACGCCCCCAGCGAGCTCGTGATCACCGCGCGCGCCGGCACGCCGCTGGTCGAGATCGAGAAGGTGCTGGCCGAACGCGGCCAGTGCCTGCCGTTCGACCCGCCGCGCTTCGCCGACGCCGACGGCCAGCTCGCCGGCACGGTCGGCGGCATGGTGGCCGCGGGCCTGGCCGGCCCCGGACGCGCGGCCGTCGGCGGCGTCCGCGACTACGTGCTGGGCGTGCTGCTGCTCAACGGGCGCGGCGACCTGATGCACTTCGGCGGCCAGGTGATGAAGAACGTGGCCGGCTACGACGTGTCGCGCCTGCTGGCTGGCTCGTGGGGCGCGCTGGGCGCGATCTGCGAGGTGTCGCTGAAGGTGCTGCCGATGCCCGTGGCCACGACCACGCTGCGCTTCGACATGCGCCAGGGCGAGGCGCTCGACCGCCTGCACGCGTGGGCCGGCCAGCCGCTGCCGCTCAACGCGAGCGTGTGGTGGCGCGACACGCTGGCCGTGCGGCTTCGCGGCGCCAACGCGGCGGTCGCCACGGCGATCCAGAAGATGGGCGGCGAGGTGATCCCCGACGACCTGGGCAACGCGTTCTGGGAAGGCCTGCGCGACCAGCGCGACGAATTCTTCATCGAGGCGCGCGCGGCGGCCGAGCGCGAGAACAGCGCACTGTGGCGGCTGTCGCTGCCGCCCACCACGCCGGTGCTGCCGTCCTTCCTCGACACGCTGGTCGAGTGGGGCGGCGCGCAGCGCTGGATCGTCGCCGGCGCCGAGGACACCCTGGTGCTGCACCGCGCCGAGCGCGCGGGCGGCAGCGCGTTCCGCGTCAGCGGCGGCGTGGGCGACGGCGCGGGCTACGCCACGCCGCTGGCGCCCGCACTGCTCGCGATCCACAAGCGGCTGCGAGAATCCTTCGATCCGCACGGCGTCTTCGTGCCTGGCCGCCCGATGCGCTTCAGCGAATCCTGATTTCATGCAGACCAAGCTCTCCCCCGAATTCGCCGGAACGCCCGAGGGCATCGAGGCCGAGGCCATCCTGCGCAAGTGCGTGCATTGCGGCTTCTGCACGGCCACCTGCCCGACCTACCAGCTGCTGGGCGACGAGCTCGACGGCCCGCGCGGCCGCATCTACCTGATGAAGCAGGTGCTCGAAGGCGAGACGCCCACGCGCGCGACGCAGCTGCACCTCGACCGCTGCCTCATCTGCCGCAATTGCGAGACGACGTGCCCGTCGGGCGTCGAGTACGGCAAGCTCGTCGAGATCGGCCGGCGCATCGTCGATGCCAAGGTCGAACGTCCGGCCGGCGAGCGCGCGAAGCGCTGGCTGCTGCGCGAAGGCCTGACGTCGCCGCTGTTCGCGCCGGCGCTGAAGATGGGCCAGGCGTTGCGCCCGCTGTTGCCGCAGTCGCTCAAGGCCAAGGTCGAGCCCGGGGCGCCCGCCGACGCGGCGGCGCGCGCGAGCCGGTGGCCGCAGCGCGCGCACGCGCGCAAGGTGCTGATGCTGATGGGCTGCGTGCAGCCGGCGATGAAGCCCAACATCAACGCGGCTACTGCGCGCGTGCTCGATCTCGCCGGCGTGCAGACCATCGCGCCCGACGCCGCCGGCTGCTGCGGCGCGCTGCGCAGCCACGGCGGCGACCACGAAGGCGGGCTGGCCGACATGCGCCGCAACATCGACGCCTGGTGGCCGTGGGTCGCGGGGCTGACCGACGCGGGCGCCGTCGAGGCGATCGTGATGAACGCCTCGGGCTGCGGCGTCGCCGTCAAGGACTACGGCCACGCGCTGGCGCACGACCCCGACTATGCCGAGAAGGCCGCCCGCGTCAGCGCGTTGACGCGCGATCTCGGCGAACTGCTCGACGGCCTGATGCCGGCGCTGCTGTCGCACTGGCAGGGCGTGCGCGAACGCCGCGGCGCGACGGCGCCCGAGCACGCGCCGGGCGTGCCGCTGGTGTTCCATCCGCCGTGCACGCTGCAGCATGGCCAGCAATTGCGCGGCGGCGTCGAACGGATCCTGGCGGCGCTGGACTTCGACGTCCGCCTCGCCGCCACCGAGAGCCACCTGTGCTGCGGCTCGGCCGGCACGTACTCGGTGCTGCAGCCGGTCATCGCGACGCAGCTGCGCGATCGCAAGCTGGCCGCGCTGGCCGCGGCGCAGCCCGAGCCGCGCGCGATCGTCTCGGCCAACATCGGCTGCATCTCGCACCTGCAGTCCGGCACCGCGACGCCGGTGCGGCACTGGATCGAACTGGTCGACGAGCGGCTGGCCGGATGAGCGACGCCCGGCCCTCGTCACGCGCCGGCACCGCGGCCGCCAGGCGGACGGTTGCCCCATGAGCGCCGTCGTGCTCATCGCGACCACGGGCGCGCCGCCGCTGCGCCGCGCGGTGGAGAGCGTGCTCGCGCAGACCTTGCCGACGAATTGCTACGTCGTCTGCGACGGCCCGCAGTTCCGCGCGCCGACCGAGGCCGCGCTGCAGGGCCTGGACGTGCCGCTGTGCGTGCTCCCGCGCAACGTCGGCGCCGACGGCTTCTACGGCCACCGCGTGTACGCCGCGTTCGCGCACCTGGTCGACGAGGATCACGTGCTGTTCCTCGACCAGGACAACTTCCTCGCGCCCGACCACGTCGCCCAATGCGTCGACCTGATCGCCGCGCGCCGCCTGCAGTGGTGCTACAGCCTGCGCAACATCTGCACGCCCGAAGGCGAATTCGTCTGCCGCGACGACTGCGAGAGCCTGGGCAAGTGGCCGGCGTTCACGAAGTCGCATCTGATCGACACCAACTCGTACTGCATCCGCCGCGACGTGCTGCTGCAGAGCGCGCACGTGTGGCACGGCAAGTGGGGGCAGGACCGCGTCTTCGCGCAGGTGATGATGCAGAACTTCACCGCCTTCGACTGCACCGGTCGATACTCCGTGCAGTATTGCCTGGGCGGCAACGAAGGCTCCGTGACGAAGGAATTCTTCGAGCAGGGCAACGCGCAGATGCTGCTTCGCTACAAGCGCGGCTTTCCGTGGACGAAGGCGTGACGGCGGCAACCGGGACTGTCCAAGCCGCCGGATCTGGCGCACAGTAGCGGACTCATGTCCGCCATCGCCCGAATCCTCCTGCTGCTGCGTCTTGCCATGGCGTCGCTCGTCGCGATCGCGATGTCCGCTGCAATGGCCGGTTCGCCGCCGACGGTGCCCGACACGATGGCCCAGCGCATGCAGCCGTGCAGCGCCTGCCACGGCAAGGAGGGCCGGGCGACGCAGCAAGGCTTCTTTCCGCGCATCGCGGGCAAGCCGGCGGGCTACCTGTACAACCAGCTGGACAACTTCCGCAGCGGGCGGCGCGCGTATCCGACGATGACCTACTTCGTCGAGCAGATGTCGGACGATTACCTGCACGAGATCGCCGACTACTTCGCCTCGCTCGACCTGCCCTACGCGCCGCCGCAGACGGTCGGCGCGCCGGCCGACGAGATCGCGCGCGGGCAGGTGCTGGTTCGCCAGGGCGACGCCGCGCACGGCATCCCGGCCTGCGTGCAGTGCCACGGCACCGCCATGACGGGCGTGCTGCCGTCCATTCCCGGCCTGCTGGGCCTGCCGCGCGGCTACCTGGTCGAACAGTTCGGCGGCTGGCGCACCGGGCAGCGCAAGGCGCTCGCGCCCGACTGCATGGCCACGGTGGCGACGTCGCTGACGCCGGCCGACATCACCGCCGTGGCCACGTGGCTGTCGTCGCAGCCGGTGGCCGTCGGCCCGGCCGCCGCCGGCACGCTCGCGCGGCCGCTGCCCATCGCCTGCGGGAGCGTGCCGCCATGAGGGCGCGCCTGACGTGGACGCGCGCGGCCCTCGCGGTCGCGGTGCTGCTGCTGGTGGCCGCAGGGCTCGTGGCCTGGCTCAACGTCGCCGGCGAGGATCCGCTCGTCGGCGACGCCGGCTCCTTCGTGGCAACGCCGGAACAGGTCGCGCGCGGCGCCTACCTCGCGCGCGCCGGCAACTGCGCGGCGTGCCACACCGACCGCGGCGGCGCGGCGTTTGCCGGCGGCAAGGGCATCGCCACGCCGTTCGGCACCGTGTTCGCGAGCAATCTCACGCCGGACGCGAAGACGGGCATCGGCACCTGGTCGGCGTCGCAGTTCTGGCGCGCGATGCACAACGGCCGGTCGGCCGACGGCCGGCTGCTGTATCCGGCGTTCCCGTATCCGAACTTCACCGAGATCACGCGCGCCGACGCGGACGCCCTGTTCGCGTTCCTGCGCTCGCAGGTGCCGGTCACGCAGGTGAACCGGCCGCACGCGCTGCGCTTCCCGTACGACCTGCAGGCGTCGCTGGCTGTGTGGCGCGCGATGTTCTTCTCGCCGGGCGTCTACCAGCCGGTGGTCGAGCGCTCGGTGCAATGGAACCGCGGCGCCTACCTGGTGCGCTCGCTGGGGCACTGCGCCGCGTGCCACTCGCCGCGCAACGCGTTCGGCGCCACGCGCGACAGCCTCGAACTGAGCGGCGGGCTGATCCCGCTGCAGAACTGGTATGCGCCGTCGCTGGCGTCGAGCGCCGAGGCCGGCGTCGCCGACTGGTCGAACGCCGACGTCGCCGCGCTGCTCAAGACCGGCCTCACGCCGCGCGGCGCCGCGCTGGGGCCGATGTCGGAGGTCGTGTTCGGCAGCACGCAGTACCTGCACGATTCCGACATCGCCGCGATGGCCGAATTCCTCAAGAGCCTGCCGCAGACGCCGCCGCACGCGCCCGTCGCGCTCAGGATCGACAAGGACGCGCATGCGCACGGCCAGGCGCTGTACAAGGATCACTGCGCCGCCTGCCACGGCGCCGACGGCGAGGGCGGCAGCGGGCCGAACGGCGTCGTCTACGTGCCGCTGGCGGGCGACCGCAAGGTGCTGCTCGAGACGCCTGCCAACCTGATCCACATCGTCGTCAACGGCGGCTTCCCGCCCACCACCGCCGGCGACCCGCGACCCTACGGCATGCCGCCGTTCGGGCCATCGCTGACGGACGCCGAGATCGCGCTGCTCGCGAGCTACGTGCGCGGGTCGTGGGGCAACGCGGCGCCGCCGGTCAGTGCGCTGGACGTCCTCGACGCGCGCTGAGCGCCCCTAAAATCTCGCCGCCGCAATGCGCACACCGTGACCGGGTCCGCGGGACGGCGAATCCAGGGGCATCGATGACAACGACGAATCGCTATGCACCGCCCAAGGCGGAGCTGAGGGACCACGACGGCGTGGAAACCGAGATGTGGCGCGAGGGCAAGGTGCTCGCCATGCGCCGCGGCGGCCTGTTCCCGAACCGCTGCATCAAGTGCAACGCGCCGGCCGTGGCGCCGGGCCGCAGGCAGAAGCTGACCTGGCATCCGCCCGCCTGGTACCTGCTCATCCTGCTGGCCGTGCTGCTGTACGCGATCGTCGCGATGATCGTGCGCAAGACGGCGACGATCGAGATCGGCCTGTGCGAGCGGCACCAGAAGCGCGTGCTCTGGGGACGCATCGTCGGCTGGGGCGGGTTCGCCGCGATGCTGCGCTCGGCTTCGGCGCCGCGACCCAGGACTCGAGCGCGTTCGGCGCGGCCCTGGCGATCCTCGTGCTGCCCTGGCTCATCGCCACGATCGTGCTCAATCGCCTGGTGGTGCCCAAGCGCATCGACGATCGCTACGTGCGCCTGACGGGCTGCGGCCCGGCGTTCCTCGCCTCGCTGCCGGACCGCACCTGGCCCTGAGGCGCGCGAGGGACGAAAGCCCAGGGGCCTGAAGCTGCAGGCCCGGGCCGCCCGATTCAGGCGATGCCGGCGGCGGCCAGCACGTCGGCGAGCAGGCGCACCTCGCCGCAGTGGCGCGTCTTGTAGCCGGGCAGCGCGTCCACCTCGGCGCGGAACGCCTCGCTGCGCAGGATCGCGAGCACCTGCTCGATCTCCGGCCGCGCGAGCGCGTCGCGGCGGCAGATCGCGAAATAGCGCTCGGTGGCCAGCGGGATGAAGTCGAGCTTGAAATGGCGCGCCGGACGTTCCAGGCCGAAGCCGACGTCGGCCATGCCGCTGCCGATGAACGCGGCCACCGCGGCGTGCGTGAACTCGCCGTGCTCGTAGCCGACGATGGCGGCCGCATCGACATCGGCCGCCGCGAGCAGCGCGTCGAGCAGGAAGCGCGTGCCGGAGCCGCGCTGGCGGTTGATGAAGCGCAGCCCGGGCCGCAGCAGGTCGGCCAGGCCCTGCACGCGCAACGGGTTGCCGGGCGCGACCATCAGGCCTTGCGTGCGGTCGGTGATGTCGATCACCGCGTGCGCCTGCGGATCGAGCCAGCGCGCGTAGAACTCCCAGCCGCGAGGCTCGAGCGCGCCCTCGGGCACGTGGAAGCAGGCGATGTCGCTCGCGCCGTCGTGCAGCGACGCGGCGGCGTCGAGACTGTTCGTGTAGACGCGCTCGACGTCCACGCCCGCGTCGACCAGCATGGCCATCAGCTTCTCGATGGCGAAGCCGTGGCTCGCGTGGATGCGCAGCAGGCGCTGCGGCGGCGCGATCGCGCGCTGCAGTTCGACCTCGAGCTCGGAGGCCAGCGTGTCGAGCGCCGGCGCGAGCCGGGCGGCGATGCGGCGGTCGGCCCACACGAGCTTCTCGCCCAGCGGCGTCAGCCGCGACCCGCGCCCGCGCTCCATGCGCAGCAGCGGCGCGCCGAACCAGGTCTCGCCGTGGCGGATGGTGTCCCAGGCGTGGCGGTACGACAGGCCCGCGCCCTGGCAGGCCGCGGCGATGCTGCCCGTCTCGGCCACGCAGACCAGCAGGTCGATCAGGCGCGGGCCGAGCGCGTCGCCGCCGTCGTGGGAGATCGTCCACTGGGGACGGATGGAGATCTTGTGCATGGGAATCGGTCTTCGCGAACGATAGGCGATCGCGCCTCCGATTCAATCGGCATCGTCACGGAGCGACGCGCCGCCGCGTGCACGAAGTCACCGGATCGGTCTTGCGATGGCACGGCCACCGCGGGAATCGGCGGCGGCGGGCGCCGCCGGGACGGCGACGCGGTCGATCCACGCTCGTCCCGTTGCGGTTCACGGGCGGGCAGATTTCCTGTCGCAGAGCGCGCGGGCGGGGCATCGACGGCGCCGCGTCCGGCCCGAGAAACGACGAGAGTCCGCATGCCCCACGGGGTAATTGCGCGGCTTGTCTAGGGATGTTGTGTTTTTCCGTCGTGCTTCTCGACCGCATTGCAACAAGAAGTACGTCCACCTCGTGCGTCGATTGATGCCGCAATGCAGCATGCGCTCCTGCTAAATCGCGTCACCAAAATGTCGAAGTGAGGGATTGAACGGGGTCGATCCTAGGGTTCGTCTTTAGAGCCTGACCGCATATTGCAACGATCCCCACGGGATACTTACAGTCGGGCAGTCACCGGTGTTGGGACAACGGTGATCGATGCCCGAAAGATCATAAAAAGGATCAAGATGTCTACCGTCATGAACGGCTCCGAAGCGGGCGCTCCGTCCGGAGGCTGGCTATCGAAAGAACGCACGATCGCCGGTCCAGGCTATAACCGCTGGCTGCTCCCGCCTGCGGCGCTGGCCATCCATCTGTGCATCGGCATGGCCTACGGCTTTTCCGTGTTCTGGCTGCCGCTGTCCAAACTGCTGCCGGGCGCCGCCGTGTGCTCCAAGGACCCGTCCGCAGCCGGCAACGGCTGGATGCAGTTAGTGGGCATGCTCGCGGGCGATGACGCCAAGAGCCTGCGCGCGGTCGTCGCCCGGGCTTTGTTCGGAGGCGCCGGCGAGATGACGCTGTCCACCTGCAACTGGGACATCTCGGCCCTCGGCTGGATCTTCACGCTGTTCTTCGTGTTCCTCGGCTGCGCGGCGGCGCTGTGGGGCGGCTGGCTCGAACGCGTCGGCCCGCGCAAGGCGGGCGTGGTCGCGGCGGTCTGCTGGGCGGGCGGCATGGCGCTGTCGACCATCGGCATCTCGATGCACCAGTTGTGGATCATCGTGCTGGGCCTCGGCGTGATCGGCGGCATCGGCCTGGGCCTGGGCTACATCTCGCCCGTGTCGACGCTGATCAAGTGGTTCCCGGACAAGCGCGGCATGGCCACCGGCATGGCCATCATGGGCTTCGGCGGCGGCGCAATGATCGGCTCGCCGCTCGCGCAGAAGCTGATGACGGCGTTCGGAACCGACGGCACCAACGGCGTGCAGACGACCCTGCTGATCATGGCCGCGCTCTACTTCGTCTTCATGATGGGCGGCGCGCTCGGCTATCGCATCCCGGCCACGGGCTGGAAGCCCGAAGGCTGGACGCCGCCGGCCGCCGACGCGAGCCAGACGATGATCACGCGCGGCCACGTGCACGTGAAGCGCATCTGGGGCATCCCGCAGTTCTGGCTCGTGTGGCTGGTGCTGTGCATGAACGTCTCGGCGGGCATCGGCGTGATCGGCCTCGCGAGCCCGATGCTGCAGGAGATCTTCGGCGGCCACCTGATCGGCCTGGACACGAAGTACGGCGACCTGGCCAAGGCCGACCTGGCGAAGATCGCCGCGGTCGCGGCCGGCTTTGCCGCGCTGATCAGCCTGTTCAACATCGGCGGCCGCTTCTTCTGGGCGAGCATCTCCGACAAGATCGGCCGCAAGATGACCTACGTCGTCTTCTTCGTGCTGGGCGGCCTGCTGTACGCGAGCCTGCCGAGCGCCGCCTCGAGTCTGAACAAGGGCCTGTTCGTCGGCGCGGTCTGCATCATCCTGAGCATGTACGGCGGCGGCTTCGCCACGGTGCCGGCGTATCTGTCCGACCTGTTCGGCACGCAGATGGTGGGCGCCATCCACGGCCGCCTGCTGACCGCGTGGTCGACCGCCGGCATCCTGGGCCCGGTCGTCGTCAACTACATGCGCGACTACCAGCTGAGCCTGGGCATCCCGCGCGAGCAGGTCTACAACCAGACGATGTACATCCTGGTCGGCTTCCTCGTGGTGGGCCTGATCGCCAACCTGCTGATCCGCCCGGTCGACCAGAAGTACTTCATGACGGAGGAAGAACTCGCCCAAGAGAAGCGCCTCGCCCACGAACGCGCGGCGGCCACGGCCGTCACCGGCACCGGCGCCAGCGCAGGCGTGAGCAGTCCCGTCGTCGTGGCTCTGGCTTGGGCAGCGGTCGGCATTCCTCTGGCGTGGGGCGTCTGGCAGACGCTCATCAGTGCAGCCAAGCTCTTCAACTGACGACCTGAGGGGCATGCCCCGCGGGTCCACAGCGCAGGCGCCGAAAGGCCCTGCGGCGACGGCCCACGAGCGCGAGTTGCTGTCGCAGGCGCTCGCGCGTCACCTGCCGGACGTTCCGGCCGAGGTTCCCGGCGGCAGCGCCTCGGCGCTGCTGCCGATCCTCCACCATGTCCAGGACGCGCTCGGCTTCGTGCCGCAGCCGCTCGTGCCCGAGATCGCCGCCGCGTTGAACCTGTCGCGTGCCGAGGTCCACGGCGTCATCACCTACTACCACCACTTCCGCAGCGCCCCCGCGGGCCGACACGTGGTGCAGATCTGCCAGGCCGAGGCCTGCCGCGCCAACGGTGCCGAGGCGCTGATGGCCCACGCGAGCGCGCGTCTCGCGTGCGCGCCGGGCTCCACGCGCGCCGACGGCGCCGTCACGCTCGAACCCGTCTACTGCCTGGGGCTGTGCGCCACCGGGCCGTCGGCGATGGTCGACGGCCAGGTGCGCGCGCGGGTGTCCGCCGCGACGGTCGACGGCTGGGCCGCCCGTTTCGAAAGCACGACATGACCTCGCCGACGGTCTGGATCCCGAGAGACGCCGCGGCCCTGGCTGCCGGCTCGGACGACGTCGCCGATGCGCTGCTCGCCATCGCCGCCGAGCGCGGCCTGGCGCCCAACCTGGTCCGCAACGGCTCGCGCGGCCTGCTGTGGCTGGAGCCGCTGCTGGAAGTCGCGACGCCCGCGGGCCGCGTGGCCTTCGGGCCGGTGCAGGCCGACGACGTGGCGGGCCTCGTCGAAGCCGGCTTGCTCGAGGCATCGAGCGCGGCGAGCGGCCTGCCGCAGGCGCTGGTCGCGCATCCGCTGCACCTGGGCCTGACCGAGGCGCTGCCGTATCTCGCCAGGCAGCAGCGCATCACCTTCGCGCGCGTCGGCCTGGCCGACCCGCTGTCGCTGGCCGACTACGCCGCGATGGGCGGCTGGGCCGGTCTCGACAAGGCGCTGGCGATGGCGCCGACCGCGGTCGTCGGCGAGGTGCTCGAATCCGGCCTGCGCGGCCGCGGCGGCGCTGCGTTTCCTGCCGGCATCAAATGGAAGACCGTGGCAGCCGCGCAGGCGCCGCGCAAGGCCGTCGTCTGCAACGCCGACGAAGGCGACTCGGGCACGTTCTCCGACCGCATGCTGATGGAGGGCGACCCGTACTGCCTGATCGAAGGCATGGCGATCGCCGCCGTCGCGGTCGGCGCCACGTACGGCGTGATCTACATCCGCTCCGAATACCCGCACGCCGAGGCCACGCTGCGCGAGGCCGTCGCGCGCGCGACGGCCGCCGGCCACATCGGCGCGTCGCTGCGCGGCACCGGCCCGGCGTTCCGGCTGGACGTGCGCCGTGCCGCCGGCTCGTACGTCTGCGGCGAGGAGACGGCGCTGCTCGAGAGCATCGAGGGCCGGCGCGGCGTCGTGCGCGCGAAGCCGCCGCTGCCGGCCATCGAAGGGCTGTTCGGCTGGCCCACCGTCATCAACAACGTCATCACGCTGGCCAGCGTGCCGCGCATCCTCGCCGACGGCGCGCAGGCGTACCACGCGTTCGGCGCGGGGCGGTCGCGCGGCACGCTGCCGTTCCAGATCGCGGGCAACGTCAAGCGCGGCGGACTCGTCGAGGCGCCGTTCGGCGTCACGCTGCGCCAGCTGCTGTTCGATTTCGGCGGCGGATCGATGTCCGGCCGCCCGATCAAGGCGGTGCAGGTGGGCGGCCCGCTCGGCGCCTACGTGCCGCAATCGCAGTGGGACGTGCCGATCGACTACGAGGCCTACGCAGCCGTCGGCGCCACCGTCGGCCACGGCGGCATCGTCGTGCACGACGACACCGCCAACCTCGCCGGCCTGGCGCGCTACGCGTTCGAGTTCTGCGCCATCGAATCCTGCGGCAAGTGCACGCCGTGCCGCATCGGCTCGACGCGCGGCGCCGAGGTCGTGGAACGCCTGGTCGCCGCGCCGGTGTCGTCGAAAGGCGCGCAGGAAGCGCTGCTGCGCGACCTGTGCGACACGATGGTCGCCGGCAGCCTGTGCGCGATGGGCGGCATGACCCCGTTCCCGGTGTTGTCCGCCCTGGATCACTATCCTGAAGACTTCGGCTTGCCGCGTTCGCGCGCGGCGGGAGAGCCCTGATGCTGAGCCTGAACGACACCCACCCCGACCACGACCTCGGCACGCCGGCGAGCGGGTCCACGCAGACGGTCACGCTGAAGATCGACGGGGTCGACGTCACCGCGCCGGCGGGCACGTCGGTGATGCGCGCCGCGATCGACGCCGGCATCCCCGTGCCCAAGCTGTGCGCCACCGATTCGCTGGAGCCGTTCGGCTCGTGCCGCCTGTGCCTGGTCGAGATCGACGGCCGCCGCGGCACGCCCGCCTCGTGCACCACGCCGGTCGAGGCCGGCATGTCGGTGCGCACGCAGAGCCCCAGGCTCGCCAAGCTGCGCAAGGGCGTGATGGAGCTCTACATCTCCGACCACCCGCTGGACTGCCTGACCTGCAGCGCCAACGGCGACTGCGAGCTGCAGGACATGGCCGGCGCGGTCGGCCTGCGCGAGGTGCGCTACGGCTACGAGGGCAAGAACCACCTGCACGCCAAGAAGGACGAGTCCAACCCGTACTTCACCTACGACGCCAGCAAGTGCATCGTCTGCAACCGCTGCGTGCGCGCCTGCGAGGAAGTGCAGGGCACGTTCGCGCTGACGATCACGGGTCGCGGGTTCGAGTCGCGCGTCGCGGCCGGCCCGACAGATTTCCTGTCGTCGGACTGCGTCTCCTGCGGCGCCTGCGTG
>CAIMXF010000183.1 GCA_903845345.1 uncultured beta proteobacterium | reverse complement strand
CCGAGTCGCAGACCGAGCCGCATCCGTTCGAGGTGATCGGCATCCCGCTGCCGCAGCCGGGCTATCACGTGGTCGAGATCGAGTCGCCGCGGCTGGGCCAGGCGCTGCTCGACCGCGCGGCGCCGATGTACGTGCGCACGGGCGTGCTCGTCACCAACCTCGCCGTGCACTTCAAGTGGGCGCCGGTGAACTCGGGTGCGTGGGTGACGACGCTGGACCAGGGCAAGCCGGTGCCGGGCGCGGCGATCCATGTGTCGGACTGCCGCGGCAACAAGGTGTGGAGCGGCCGGACCGATACGCAGGGCTTCGCGCGCATCGACCAGCAGCTGCCGAAGTTCCCGTGGAACTACTGCAACAACAGCGGGCAGGGCCGCTGGTCGGGTTCAACGGGTCGACCCGACGGCTACTTCGTCAGCGCACGCAAGACCGACGCGCAGGGCCGCGCCGACATGGCCTTCGTGTGGTCGACCTGGCAGGACGGCATCGAGGCCTGGCGCTTCAACCTGAATTCCCGGGGCGGCGACGGCGACCCGGTCTCGCGCGAGCTGGTCCACACGGTGATGGATCGCACGCTGCTGCGCGCCGGCCAGACGGTCTCGATGAAGACGCATGCGCGGCGCGAACTGCTGACCGGCCTGGCGATGGTCGATGCCGGGGCGCTGCCGCCGACGCTGCACATCGAGAACGTCGGCTCCGGCGACCACTTCGACTTCCCGCTCAAGTGGCGCTCGGGCCGCTATGCCGAGACGACGTGGAAGATTCCCGACGACGCCAAGCTGGGCGTCTACGACGTCACGCTGCTGCGGCCGGGCAAGCCGTCGGTCGAGACGGGATCGTTCCGCGTCGAGGAGTTCCGCCTGCCCGCGATGATCGGCCGGCTGGTGCCGCCGGCGGGCCCGCAGGTCGACCCGCGCTCGCTGACGATGGACGTGATGGTGAACTACGGCAACGGCGGCGGCGCGGCCGACCTGCCGCTGCGGGTGTCGGCACAGCTGCGCGACATCGACCTCGCCACCGTCGTGCCGGTGCTGCGCTATCCCGGCTTCCATTTCGATCCGCCGAAGTCGACGGCCACGGGCGAGAGCTCGCAGGATCCCGACGGCGCGATGTTCGGCGAGGAGTACGTCGACGAGGACGACGCGGACAAGATGACGTCGCAGCGCGATCCGAACTCCAAGCTGGTGGCCGACAAGCTGCCCGTCACGCTCGACAAGTCCGGCGCCGCCAAGGTGACGCTGCCCAAGCTGCCGCCGATCACCGCGCCGAAGGAACTGCTGGTGCAGGCGACCTACGCCGACCCGAACGGCGAGGTGCAGACACTGAGCCAGACGCTGCCGCTGTGGCCGTCGGCGATCGTGCTGGGCGTGCGTACCGACGACTGGGTCTCGGTGCACCAGAAGCTGCCGGCCCAGGTGGTCGCGCTCGACACGCACGGCAAGCCGCAGGCGGGCGTCGCGGTGAGCGTGCGCGCGGTGGTGCATCGCCAGGTCTCGGCGCGCAAGCGGCTGGTCGGCGGCTTCTACGCGTACGACAACAAGAACGTCGACGACGATCTCGGCGAGGTGTGCTCCGGCACCAGCGACGCGCGCGGCCTGGTGCTGTGCGAGGCGACGCTGGAAGCATCCGGCCAGGTCGAGCTGATCGCGCAGGCCAAGGACTCGCAGGGCCACGAGACGCGCGCGGCCTCCAGCGTGTGGGTGACGCGCGCGGGCGAAGTGTGGTTCGGCAGCGCCAACGACGACCGCATGGACGTGCTGCCCGAGCAGCGCGCCTACGAACCGGGCCAGGTCGCGAAGTTTCAGGTCCGCAGCCCGTTCCGCCATGCGACGGCGCTGGTGGCGATCGAGCGCAACGGCATCATCGAGACCCGCGACGTGGAGCTCGACGGCCGCGACCCGACGATCGAGCTGCCGGTCAAGGCCGAGTGGGCGCCCAACGTATTCGTGTCGGTGCTCGCGGTGCGCGGGCGCGTGCGCGAGGTGCCGTGGTATTCGCTGTTCACCTGGGGCTGGAAGTCGCCGGTGGAGTGGTGGCACGCGTGGCGCGACGAGGGGCAGGACTACCAGGCGCCGACCGCGATGGTCGACCTCGCGAAGCCGGCTTTCAAGTTCGGCATCACCGAGATCGAGGTGGGCAACGCGGCGCACCGGCTCAAGGTCGACGTGGTGCCGGACAAGGCCACGTACCCGATCCGCGCGACGAGCCAGGTGCGCATCAAGGTGACGCTGCCCGACGGCCGTGCCGCACCGGCGGGCACGGAGGTGACGCTGGCGGCGGTCGACGAGGCGCTGCTCTCGCTCAAGCCCAACGACAGCTGGAACCTGTTCGACGCGATGATCCGCCGCCGCGACTACGCGGTGGAGACGGCCACCGCGCAGATGCAGATCATCGGCAAGCGCCACTTCGGCAAGAAGGCCGCGCCTCCAGGCGGCGGCGGCGGGCAGTTCCCCACGCGCGAGCTGTTCGACACGCTGCTGCTTTGGAACCCGAGCGTGGTGCTCGATGCGAAGGGCGAGGCCGTCGTGTCGGTGCCGCTCAACGACTCGCTGACGAGCTTTCGCATCGTCGCGATCGCCGACGTCGTGCAAGGGTCGGAGTCGGCGCTCTTCGGCACCGGCCAGGCGACGATCGCAGCCACGCAGGACCTGCAGATCGTCTCCGGCGTTCCGCCGCTGGTGCGCGAGGGCGACCGCTACAAGGCGATGTTCACGCTGCGCAATACCTCGAAGGCAGCGATGAACGCGGCGCTGGCAGCGTCGGCTGGCGAGCAGGCTTTGCCGACGCAGACGGTGGCGATCGCAGCCGGCGCTGCCGCGGACGTCGCGTTCGACGTCGACGTGCCGTTCAACGTGAAGAGCCTCGCGTGGACGGTCGCTGCAGACGCCGGTTCGGCGCACGACCGCATGAAGTTCGCGCAGAAGGTGGCCGAGGCCGTGCCGGTGACGGTGCAGCAGGCCACGCTCGTGCAACTGGACAAGACGCTGCGCATTCCGATCGCGCCGCCTGTCAACGCATTGCCCGACGGCACCGGCCGCCTGCGCGGCGGCATCGACGTCGCGCTCAGGCCGAAGCTGGGCGACGGCCTGCCCGGCGTGCGCGACTTCTTCGAGCGCTATCCCTGGAGCTGCTTCGAGCAGCAGGCGTCGGTCGCGATCGGCCTGCGCGACACGTCGCACTGGCACGCGCTGGTCGGCCAGATCTCGCTGTACCAGGACGAGGACGGCCTGTTGAACTACTTCCCGGGCGCGTTGCCGCACACCGGCAGCGACAGTCTCACCGCCTACGTGCTGGCGATCAGCGACGAGGCCACGAAGCTGGGATACGACTTCGCACTGCCCGACGACGCCAAGGCCAGCCTGGAGCGGGGGCTGATCGGCTTCGTCGAAGGCCGCGTGAACCGCGACTTCTGGCGCCCGGCCTTCCTCAAGAACGGCGATCTCGACGTGCGCAAGCTCGCCGCGATCGAGGCCCTGAGCCGCTACGGCAAGGCGCAGCCGCGCATGCTCGATTCGATCCAGATCCTGCCCAACCAGTGGCCCACCGGCGCGGTGATCGACTGGCTGCAGATCCTCGACCGCCTGCCCAACATCCCCGATCGCGCCAGGCGCATGACCGAGGCCGACCAGATCCTGCGCGCGCGCCTGAACGTGCAGGGCACGCGCCTGGGCTTCTCGACGGAGCGCGACGACAGCTGGTGGTGGATCATGAGCAACGGCGACGTCAACAGCGTGCGCAT